>NZ_JBFAKV010000030.1:0-118970 GCF_040655895.1 Streptomyces sp. NPDC050264 | reverse complement strand
ACCATCGTCTTCCTGCTCTACGGAATCCGGAGCGCGGCCCAGCAATCCGGCCTCGCCGTGGGGCAGTTGCACGGTCGCACACTGGTGGCGGTCGCCGCTGTGGTGCTGCTCATCGCGGTGCCGCTCACCACCGGCACCATCACCGTCGCCCGGGACCGCGTGCTCGCCGCCGACGCCCGGCCCGTGGCGGAGAAGTGGGCAGCCACCGGAAAGTGGCAGATCGCCTCCGTGGAGGCCCGCAACGGCATCGTCGTGATCGGTGTCCTCGGCCTGCCACCGCAACCGGCGCCCACCGCACTGCGCGCCGCCCTCGACCGGAACCACATGGCTGACGCGGACCTCGAACTCCACCTCGTGGGCGGCCGAACGCACTGGTGCCCGGCGGACACGGACACCTGCACCGTCAAGGAGACGGGGCGCACCTGACGCCGGTGGCTCCCCTAACCGGGCTGGCTTCGGGCCTACGCGGCAGCGGTTCAGCCCTACTCGGCAGTGCGCACTACTACCCTGACCGCCTACGCCACCGACGGCAGGACGGGGCGGCTGCCCGGCATCTTCGCGTCGGCCCTGCGCGGCTGACCCCCCTGCAGGGGGCGATGCGAGCCGTTGCCCCTCCTTGCCCCTCCTTGCCCCTCCTTGTTCATCGGACCCCTCTCGGCTACGGCGCGTCGAACGAGGCTGCGCCGTGGCGAAGGGATCGCCGATCCCGATGATTCAGGGTCGGTTGCCGTTCGCCGTCGTTGCTTTGGGGGCTCTGCGACTCTGTCCGCACCTGCGGCGTGGTACGCGCCCGGGGTGACGCCGTCAAGTGGCTCCCGTTGCTCGATGCGCCGGGCAACGGGTCGACGAGTAACGCGGCAGTAACGGGCTTGCTCCAGGCTCTCGGAGTGCCTCCCTCGGACTGTCGGGGAGCGGAATGGGGAGGGCCGTCATCTGAGGCGGCCTGCTGAGTCCGGGGGAGGCATTTGCCTGGCCTGCCGCTCCTGCCGCTTCTGCCGCCCGAGTACCCAGGTCCGGCGCCGTGCGAAGTCGATAGGTGTCCGACCCGTTCAAGACGCCGACGCCTGATGCCCTCCGCACCGGCTCGCGTGCGCGATCACCCGCGCCGGGCGCTCGGGCCACTGGCCCGCTCACTTCATGGCCAACCGGGCTGTGGCAAGCGCTCCGTGGCCTGATACGTGCCTGATACGTGCCACCCGGGCCATCCTTGCCGGCAGCGTAGGGACGACAGGGGCGGCCCGTCGGGTCGAGGCCAGTAATTCCTCAGTAACGGCGTCTTTCTAGCGTGCGAACTCCACCGCACCGTTTCCGGAGGAGCACCCCCGATGCACCTGCCCCGACCGCCCCGGCGCAGAACCGCCGTTTGGGCGGCGGCCGCGTTCACCGCGACCGCTCTCGCCGCCGGCGTGATGCCGGCCGTCGCCGCCGACGCCCCGTCCGCCACCGTGAAGATCGACCCGTCGCTGAGCAGCGCCGTCGCCAAGGGCGGCGACGCGACCTTCTTCGTCGTCCTCAAGGACAAGCCGAACCTGTCCGGCGCGGAGAAGCAGAAGACACACGCCGCCAAGGCCAGGGCCGCGTACAAGGAACTGCGCGCCAACGCCGACGACAGCCAGGCCTCGCTGAGGTCCTTCCTCGACAAGAAGAAGGTCGGCCACAAGGACTTCTGGATCGCCAACACCCTCCAGGTCACCGGCGACCAGTCCCTCGTCAACGCCCTCGCGAAGCGCTCGGACGTGGCATCGATCGTCAAGAAGCGGACGTTCAAGCTCGACGACATCGAGACCTCGGACAAGAACGTCACCACGACGCGCCCCACGTCGGCCAAGACGGACTCGTCCGCCAGCGGCGACGACACCCCCGAGTGGGGGATCACCGACATCAAGGCCGACCAGGTCTGGGACCAGTACGACGACCGCGGTGAGGGCATCGTCGTCGCCAGCGTCGACTCCGGCGTGCAGTACGACCACCCGGATCTCGTCGCCAACTACCGCGGCAACAACGGCGACGGCACGTTCACGAACGACTACAACTTCTACGACCCGACGGGGACGTGCGCGACCAGCACCACCCCGTGCGACAACGCCGGCCACGGCACCCACACCATGGGCACGATGGTCGCCAAGAACGGCCTGGGTGTCGCGCCGAACGCCAAGTGGATCGCCGCCAAGGGCTGTACGAGCGACGAACTCTGTACGGACGACAACCTCCTCGCGGCCGGCCAGTGGATCCTCGCGCCGACCGACCACAACGGGCAGAACCCGCGCCCGGACCTCGCCCCGAACATCGTCAACAACTCGTGGGGCGGCGGCGACACGGCGTTCTACCAGGACATCGTCGAGGCGTGGAACTCCGCGGGCATCTTCGAGGCGTTCGCCGCGGGCAACGACGGTGACGGCAAGACCTGCTCCACCACGGCCGCGCCCGGCGCACAGGACGCGACCTACGGCGTCGGTGCCTACGACGCGTCCGGCACGATCGCCCCGTTCTCGGGCTTCGGGCCGTCCCCGGTCGACGGCTCGGCGAAGCCGAACATCGCGGCACCGGGCGTCGACGTTCCCTCCACCTGGCCGGGTTCGCAGTACAACACCATCAGCGGTACGTCGATGGCGACACCGCACGTCGCGGGCGCCGTGGCCCTGCTGTGGTCGGCCGCCCCCTCGCTGATCGGCAACATCGACGAGACCCGCAGGCTCCTCGACGAGGGCGCGAGCGACGTCGACGACACCCACTGCGGCGGCACCGCCGGCATGAACAACGTCTGGGGCGAGGGCAAGCTCGACATCCTCGCCTCCGTCGGAAAGGCCCCGCACACCGCGGCCACCGTCACCGGCGAGGCCACCGACAAGTCGACCGGCAAAGCGCTGGCGAACATCACCGTGAAGGCCACCGACACCGCCGGCTCCGTCCGCTCGGTCACCACAGCCACCGACGGCACGTACCGTCTGCCGCTGGCCCCGGGCACCTACTCCTTCGCCTTCAGCGGCTACGGCTACGCGAACGGCACGGCGACCGACGTCACGCTCGCCGCCCAGCAGTCCTACACCCAGGACATCGCGCTGACCCCGGTCGCCTCGCACCAGGTCTCCGGCACCGTCCTCGACGTCACCGGCAAGGCACTGCCCGGCGCGACGGTCGAGATGAACGGCTCGCCGCTGGCCGCCGTCACCACCGACGCCAAGGGCAAGTACACCTTCGCCAAGGTCTCCGAGGGTTCCTACACCCTCACGGTGAAGCCGGCCGCCCCGGTCCTGTGCAACGGCGTCTACGACGACACCGCCACCGTCGGCTCCGCGGACCTGACGAAGAACGTCCAGGTTCCCCACCGCACCGACAACGCGGGCAACACCTGCGCCCCGGCCACGTACTCCTGGATCGCGGGTGCCAAGAAGGTCGCCCTGTCCGGTGACGAGGACTCCGCCCCGGTCGCGCTGCCCTTCTCGGTGAAGCTGTACGGCGTCTCGTACTCCTCGGCCTCGGTCACCACCGACGGTCTGGTCAACTTCCTGTCCTCGCGCGTCGGCGACTACGGCAACACCGCACTGCCGACGACCGGCGTGAACGGTGTGAAGGGCATCGTCGCCCCCCTGTGGGACGACCTGACGCTGGACAAGAAGTCCTCTGTGCAGACGGCCGTCACCGGCACGAAGGGCAGCCGCAAGTTCGCCATCGTGTGGAACAACGCCGCCTACGCGAACGGCACTTCGGGCCGCGCCACCTTCGAGGTCGTCTTCGACGAGGCCACCGGCGCCGCAACCCTGCAGTACCAGTCCGTCGCGGACAAGGGGGCGGGCGCCACCGTCGGCATCGCGAACCAGGCGGGCACCGACGCCCTCCAGTACTCCTACAACCAGTCCGTGCTCGCCGACGGCACGGCCGTCCGCTTCACGCAGGGAGCCAAGTGATGAGAACCCACCACTCGCGGCGGGCCCTGGCGCTCGCCTCCGGTCTGGTCGCGGCGGGCCTGTGCCTGACCGCCGTGCCGCAGGCCCTGGCCGCCGACGGCGACAGCGGTTCGGCGATGAAGCTGACCAGCACCGAGGCGAAGAAGCTCGCCGCCAACGTCTCGCTCGACCCGTGGGTCAAGGCCGAGGACACCACCGGCACGACGAACGACGACGACTCGACGTCGACGGGATCCAGCTCCGGCTCCAGCTCCGGCAACGCTTCGAACAGCGACTCGACATCGGCCGGCGCATCCGCCGACGTCGACCCGACCACCAAGGTCACCACGACCGCGAAGTCCACGCTGGAAGGCGTGCGCGGTATGGGTGCCACGGTGCCGGTCGGCAAGAACGGCGACTACTACTCCGTCAACAGCATGGGCTACGTCCAGCTGCACGCCGCCGACGGCAGCGCGAAGTGGGCCCGCAACAGCAGCTCGTTCTACGCGGACTGGCAGATCAAGCCGCTCCAGGTGTGGAAGACCGAGCCGTACCCGGCGCAGGTCCTCATGGGCTACAACGCGGTCTCGCCGTTCACCCCCAACTCCGACTCCGGCTACTCGACCGGTGACCTGACCGGCGACGGCGTCCCCGACCTGGTGTTCTCGGCGCAGGTCGGCACGCCCCCGTACACGCGGCCGTTCAGCAGCCCGGACTCGCCGCTCACCACCGGCACGTTCGTGACGGTCCTCGACGGCAGGACCGGCAGCACGCTGTGGTCGAAGCTGTACAACCGCGCATCCCTGGTGAAGATCGTCGACGGCACCCTGCTGGTCGCCGACGCGCCCCGGATGAGCGGCGACGCGAAGGTCCCGGCCGACGCGACGCTCACCCTGACCGGCATACGCTTCTCGTCCGGCTCCGACGGCAAGCTGACCCCGGCGCAGACCTGGACGTACGACTCCAAGGAAGCCCGCTCCGCGAACTGGGGCGACATCCAGGACCTCGGCAAGGGCAAGGTCGCCGTCTCCTGGAACCTGGAGAAGGCCGACGGTGTCGACGCGCGCGGTCGCACCCTCGTGCTCGACTCCGCCGACGGCTCCGTCACCTGGCAGACCGACAGCATGCTGTACAACCGCACGATGCGCCTGGACGCCGGCCGCAAGCGGATCGTCGCGGTCGAGCAGGCGGACTCCACGGACACGGTGCACTACGAGGTCGCCTCGTACGACCTGAAGACCGGGCACCGGGCCACGCTGCAGAGCCGGGACAACGTGGTCCCCACCTCGCTGACGGTCGGTGACCTCGGCGGCAAGGCCGGTGACGAGTACGCGGTCGCCGAGTCCTCGTTCGACGAGAACTACTTCGTCAACGCCAGCACCGTCCGGGTCGTGAACGGCGACAGCGCGGACAAGCTCCAGTGGTCGAACTCGGTGAAGCGGGGCGCCGACGACGGCAACAGCGGGCCCAGCGTCTTCGGCATGACGGTGGCCGACGGCAAGCTGATCACCTCCGCCCAGAACAACGACGACTACGACGGTGCCACGAACGTCGGCGGCAGCCGTTACGGGGCGCTGACCGTGTACTCCGGCAAGGGCGCCGTCAAGTGGCAGTCCAAGGGCGTCGCCGCCGCGCCGATGTACCAGGACCTCTACAGCGACGCCGCGGGCACGCACGTGCGCGTCATCGACCAGGCGCAGAACATCCGCACGTTCAAGCTCACGAACGGCAAGGCGGAGAGCGTCACGCCGATGCAGGGCGACATCTCCTACGCCAAGAGCGCCGACCTGAACAAGGACGGCAAGAACGACCTGGTCATGGGCGGCTCGTCGAACGGCGTCTGGGCGTACTCAGGACCGTCCCTCGTGAACGGTGCCAAGCCCGAGAAGCTGTGGCAGGCCACCCTGCCCGGCGCGGTCCACGACATCGAACTCGGTGACGTCAACGGAGACGGCAAGCCCGAGATCGTCGTCGCGGCCGACACCGCGACCGTCGTCCTCAACGGGAAGACCGGCAAGACGCTCGCCACCATCGACGGCGGCGGCCAGTACATCCACACCGCGAAGCTGGCCGACCTCGACGGCGACGGCGAGCAGGACATCCTCGTCCCGAGCGACGCGCTGCACGCCTACTACGGCGACGGCCACGCCCTCTGGACGTACCACGCCCCCGCGGCCGCGGGCGACGTGCGCTTCTCCGACCCGTCGGTGAACGACGGCAAGGTCTACGCCGGGTACGCAAGCCTGAACGCCTTCGACGTCACCGACCCGGTGACGAGCGCTGTCGCGCTCAACGCGAAGACCGGCAAGGCCCGCTGGTCGGCCGCCCCGAAGGCGCCCGACACCGCGGTCGGCGGCATCCGCGCGCTCACTCCGAACGAGGGCGTCTTCGCCTCCAAGGAGATCCCGTACGCCGACGGTCACGCGGTGGTCTACACGTGGGCCGTCAACGCGCCCATCAAGTGGGACACCTCCAGCGCCCTCAGCCCGCAGAACTACTTCGAGATCCGCGACGGCCGCACCGGCGAGGTGCTGCACACCTGGATGTCGGGCGGCATGTGGACGCACAACAGCTTCTTCGCGAAGGACGGAACGCTGTACGAGGGCGGCACCGCGTCGTTCCGGCGCTTCCGGGCGAACGGCGACGACACCATGCAGCTGGTCCTGCCCCAGTCCTACGGCGGCGGCTTCATGACCGGCCCCGGCGGGCGTGAACTCCTGGTCGCCGGCGTCGAGGGCGGCCTGTACCTGTGGGACCCGAGCATCATCGACTCCGAGGACTCCTGGGCCCCGAACGTCGGCTCCATCGGCAGTCTCAACGGCGCCCGTGAGTACTTCGCGGGCGACCTGGACGGGGACGGTGTCGACGAGGTGCTGTCGCTCAACGGCGACGACTACGGCCGCAACCGTGAGGTCGCCGAGTTCGGTGGCGGCTACTACGTGCCCGACTACGGCATCCACCAAGTGACGACGTACAAGCTGTCCTGACCTGAGCCGTTCCCACGGAACCCCCTGGGCCTTGCCCAGGGGGTTCTCAGCATGCTCGGCTAGAGTTGCGCCCTCATGGACGCGCAGCAGACAGACAGCACAATTTCGGCCACTCCTCTGCTCCGTCTGCACCTGTTCGGCGGCTTCGCGGCAACGCGTGACAACGGCCCCGCACCCGCCGAACGCTGGACCCGCCCCAGCGCCCAGACCCTGGTCAAACTGCTTGCGGTCGTGCCCGACCATCAGCTCCACCGTGAGCAGGCCATGGACATCTGCTGGCCCGACGCCGACCAGCAGTCCGCGACCGGCAGTCTGCGGGTCGCCCTGCACGCCGCGCGCCGCGCCCTCGAACCCGAACTCGCGCCGCGGGCCAGTTCCTCGTACCTGATATCCGACGGCGCGTTGCTGCGTCTGGATCCGGCCACGGTACGGATCGACGCCGACGAGGCCGAGGCGGCGGCGCGGGCCGCGCTCGCCTCCGGGGACCGTGGCGAACTCGCCGCCGCCCTGGACCTGTTCACCCGCGATCTGCTGCCCGAGGACCGCTACGCAAGCTGGCTACAGGCCCGGCGCGACCTCCTCGTCGCCCTGCGCGAGGAGGTGCAGCTCGCGCTCGCCGCCGCGCACATGGCGCAGGGGTCCTTCGCCGAAGCTGTCGGCGCGGCCGAGCGGATCCTGGTCGCCGGCCCCGCCGAGGAGGCCGCCCACCGGATCCTCATGGAGTCGTATCTGCGCCAGGGGCTGCGGCGGCTCGCGGTCCGCCAGTACCACGTGTGCCGGGAGGCCCTCGACGCCGAGCTGGGCGTGCGGCCGGGCCCGGAGACCGAGCGGCTGCACCGGCTCGCGCTGACCGACTCCCCGGCGCCCACCCTGACTCCGCCGTCGTTGCCCGCCCCGCTGCGCGCGCCGGTAGAGGGCCCGCTGCGCGGCCGTGACAACGTTCTCCGGCGGCTGCTCACCGCCGATGGGCCGCCCGTCACCCTGCTCACCGGCGAGGCCGGTGTCGGCAAGACCAGCCTGGCCGGGGAGGCGGCGCGACGGGCGGCCGCGGCCGGGACCGCCGTGCTGTGGGGCGGCGGGCACGACGCCGAAGGGCACACCCCTTACGGGGCGTTCGCAGAGGCCCTCGACGGTTGGCTCGCCGAGTGGGACGCGGGGGAGCGGGCCCGAGTGGGCGCCGAGTATCCCGAACTGGCCGCGTTTCTGCCGTCCTTGGGGCGCGCCCGGGTCGAGGGCGAGCGCTCGCCGGAAGAGGAGCGGGACCGGCTGTTCCGGGCCGCGTCCGGGCTGCTCGGCGAGCTCGCGGCGGCCCGGCCCGTCCTCGTCGTCCTCGACGATCTGCACGCCGCCGACGAGGGCTCGTTCCAGCTGTTGAGTCACCTGGCGCGGCGGGTCGCGGGCGGCGGCCCGCCGCTGCGGTTCCTGGTGACGTACCGGGACGAAGAGATGCCGGACGGCGATCCGCGCCGCTCGGCGCTGGCCGCGCTGCGGAGGGCGCGGCTGACCGTACGCGAGGACGTGGTACGGCTCGACCGGGACGCCTGCCTTGCCGTGGCCCGCGATGGTGGCGCCCCGGCCGACCGGCTCGACCGGGTCTGGGAACTTTCCCTCGGCAACCCGCTGTTCGCGCTCGAACTCGCCCGTGGGCCGGTCGATGACGAAGCACCCGACGGTGTACGACAGTTGGTGGGGGTGCGGCTGGGGCGGCTCGGCCGGAACACCCGGCGCGTCGTGGAGGCGTTGGCCGTCGCGGGCGGCGAGACCGCGCTCCCCGAACTCCTCGACATCGCCGCGCACGGACTGCGGCCCCCGCTCGACGCGGCGGCCGCCGCCGACGCCCTGGAGGACGCCATCGGTGCGGCGCTCGTCGAGGAACGGCTGGTCGTCGTGGCCGGGCGGGCCGAGGCGGGCCTCGCCTTCCGCCACCCGCTCGTCCGGCTCACCTGCTACGAGCAGCTGACCGTGGTGCGCCGCCGGCAACTGCACGCCGCGTTCGCGCAGACCGTGCTGCGCCGCCGCCCCGACGCCGTCGACGCCCTCGCCTCGCACTTCGCCCGCGCCGACGACCCGCGTGCCGCCGAGTACCTGCGCCAGGCGGCCGAACGGGCAGCCGCCGTCTACGCCAACGACACCGCGGACCGCTACTACCGCGATCTGGTGGCCCGGCTCGATGTCGATGCCGCGCGGGCCCGGCTCGCGCACGCCCAAGTCCTGCGCCGCATGGGTCAGTTCGGCGCGGCCGCCGACGTCCTGCGGCTCGCGCTCGCCGAGTTCGTGCGGCGCGGAGACCACGACGACACCGTGCTCGCGGCGGCCCGGCTCGCCGAGACCCTCGTCAAGGCGGAGAACCCGGCGGCGGGACTCGACGTGCTCCGCGCCCATCCGCCGACCGAGGGGACCGGGCCCGAGCCCACCGCCTCGCACCACCTCGCCCTGGGCGTCGCTCTCGGTGTGCAGGGGCGGTACATGGACGGTTACGCGGCGACACGGCAGGCCCTGGACGCCGCGCTGCGCGTGCCCGGCGTCGTCGGGCAGGGGCTGCTCGCCCGGTGTCACGCCGGGCAGGCCACCAATCTGGCCCTGGTCGGCCGGTTCCGGGAGGCCCGGGAGGCCGCGGACCGAGCGCTCGCGCCTGCCGAGGCGTACGGGGACTCGGCGCTGCTCGGCTCCGTGCTCTCGGTGCTACGGGAGAACGCGCGGCGGGAGGGGCGACTGCGGGAGGCCGTCGACACCGGGGAGCGGGCGCTCGGCCTCGCCGAGGAGTCGGGCGATCCGACGGCGGCCGCGTTCGAACGGGCCAATCTGGCCGAACTGTGGCTGCTGCTCGAGGAGTTCGAAACAGCCCGGGGATCCGCCGAGGCGGCCGTGGCCGGGGTCGACGCGGACGACGCCTGGTCACTTCCGTACGCGCTGGCCGCGTTGGCACGGGTACTGATGCGGGACGGCCGCGCCGAGGAGGCGGCACCTCTGCTCGCCCGGGCCGAGCGGTCGGCGGGCATGGACCAGCAGGCCCGCTTCGAGGTGCGCACCGCCCGCGCCGAACTGGCGCTGCGCCAGGAGCGGCCCGAGCTGGTCTCCGGTCTGCTGCGCGAGGGCGAAGCGCCGGTGCTCACGGCGTGGGGGCATCTGCTGAGCGGAGAGCGGGAGTTGGCGCGGTCGGTCGCCGCCGGGGAGGTGGAGCGGGCCCGGAGCACCGGGGAGCGGTTGGCGGAAGTGGATGCCGGGGTGGTGCGTGCGGTGGCCCTGAGCGGGGCCGCGGGGACTCGGGCTCTGGAGGCGGTCGAGGCTCTGGCGCGGGGGTTGCCGTACCCGGCCGGGGTGGGGCGGATCAGCGTGGTGCGGGGGTTGTTGGGCTCGGGGTGACTGCGTAACCGCGCGGCCCGGTGCGCCCGCTGCGATGTAGGTCGCCGATCGGTTCCACCTGTGGCAGGGCATCGGCCGAGCCGTGCAAACCTGCGTCGCCGCCCACCGGGCTTGCCTGAACGGAGTCAGGCTTCAAGGAACCGGCCCAGCTATGCGCTCAGCCCCATGTCCAAGACCTTCGCTGCGGTGCTGATGGAGCCGGGCATGAGGCGTCGGTAGATCTTGTAGGTGATGTCGATGCTCTTGCGGCCCATCCATTCGGCGACGTCGGTGATGGGGATGTTGTGGTGGAGGCAGGTGGAGGCAGGTGGAGGCGAAGAAATGCTGACCCAACGCTGACTTGCCTGATGGCGCGTCAGGTGTACTCGCCTTGCGGAAGCCCACGCCTGAGTGCAGGAACGAGCGGGTGCGGCTGTCGCTCCCTGAGCACCCGGTACGCGTCGAGTTCCCGCTCGTTCGTGACGCGGATCCTCACCGCGAAGGAGTCCCGGCTGCAGCGCGGGTGGCTGCTCATCGAGAACGCCGGATGAAGGTCGGCCCTCCACCGTGTGCACCGCTCCGGGACCCGCACCGGTCCCGGAGCGGTGCGGGGACCCTCAGCTGTGGGCGACGTTGAGCCCGTAGAAGGCGACCCGTGCGCCCTTGGTCGTGCTGTCGGACGAGGACTGGTTGTACGACCCGGCCTTGAAGTACTGCTTGTACGGGAAGAACGACGAAGGTATCGCGTAGTGCGTGGTGCTTCCGTTGACGGTGATGTCGAGGGTGTCGCCGCCGGAGACCGCGATGGTGTAGCTCCAGGTTTTGCCGACCGAGACGTGTCCCACCGTGTGTGTCGTCTGGCCGCCCGACGGCGAGTTCTCCGTGCCCACCACGATGTCGCCGCTCGCCCGGTAGTACAGCTCGACCAGGGGCTTGGTGGAGCTTCCGCCGGTGCCGAGGTGGATCTGGCCGACGCACACGTTGGATGTCACGGAGACGACGCGCAGGGTCGCGTTCAGCTGGTGGCTGCCGCTGAGCGACCAGTCGGCGGCGCTGCCGCTGCGGTTCATCTCCCGCAGTTCGGACCGGGCGTAGTTCGAGTTGGGGGTGGTGACGCCCTTCTCGGGCGCCCAGAAGGTCATCGCTCCGTCACGGGTGTCGGTGTAGAAGTACGAGTCCTGGAAGCCGTTGGCGCCCTGGAGCCGCGACGAGGAGATGGTGGTCGGCGACCCTGGCGAGCCGACGGGCTCCTGCAACTGCCAGACCGACAGGTCGAAGTTGCCGCCGGGAGCCTTTCCGGGGTCGGCGGCGCTGGCGCTGGGTCCGCCCAGCACGGCGAGGGCGCCGACTGCTGCGGCGACTGTGGCGGCGGACAGGACTCTGGTTCTGGTCATGTGGGGGGTCCTCCAGGTACTGACGCGACGATGCGGAGTTCATACATATGAACGTTGAGTTCACTTATGAACTCCATGTGCGGCGAACGTAAAGGTCTGAACCAGCGCAGTCAAGAGGGTGAACATGAACCTCTCCCTCGCCGAACTCACCGCACAGGACGGAGAGTTGGACGCGCGTGGGGAGAGCGCATGGTGGCCGGTCGGCCAAGGCCATTGCGCGGCCACGGGCTGGCCCTGGACGGGTCGGTGCTGCCCAGCGGCCCTGCGTGGATCTACCTGACGATTCTGGGGACCGCGGTGGCGCTGACGTTCGCCACCCTTGTCTTCCCTACGTCGGTCGCACTGCGGGCGAAACCCGCGGAGGCGGCCGGTGCTCCCTGACCCGGGTCGTGGGCGGGCAGCGAACCGGTGCGGGGGCGGTGTGCCCGCCTCCTGGGCTCCGCCGCGGTCAACTCGTCGGCTGCGATCGGGACTTCGCCCAGGAACTCGGCGCCGACACCTGACGATGCGCCTCGCGCGGCTGGCAGACTGCACAGATGATCGACAATCTTCCCGCTGGCCTGAGGGCCCGGCACCTTGCCGAAGAAGACCATCTCCGCGTGCTCGGCGTACTCGACGCGTGGTGGGGTGGCTTGAAGGGGGAGGCGGGGGCGACGGAACGGGCGCTGCTCCTGCCCCGGCTGTACTTCCAGCACTTCACCGCCACCAGTTTCCTGGTCGAACGCGGCAGCGGAGAAGTTGCCGCCTTTCTGGTCGGCTTCCTGTCGCAGACGGAGGCCGAAACCGCCTATGTGCACTTCGTCGGCGTCGACCCGGCGCTGCACGGGCAGGGTGTCGGGCGTGCCCTGTACCGGGCCTTCTTCACGCTCGCTCGGTCGCGCGGGCGCCGTTACGTGCACTGCATCACCAGCCCGGAGAACACTGCGTCGCAGGCATTTCACACCCGGCTCGGCTTCACGGCCTCCGCCGTGAAGCCGGACTACGACGGCCCCGGACTCGACCGGGTGGCGTTCACCATCGACCTGTCCGCGGGGCCGGTGGCCACCCCGTAGGGCGTGTATCGAAAGTGCCGGCGAGGATGGCGGAGAGCCGCTCTTCTGAACCAGAATGATTCGATGATCACGCTTGAGACTCCCCGTTTGATCCTGCGCCGCTGGCGCGAGGAAGACGTCGCGCCCATGGCCGCCGTCCATGCCGACCCCGAGGTCATGCGGTGGATCCGTGACGGCAGCGTCCGGGACGAACAGCAGACTCGCGTCGGGATCCAGGCATGGGAGAGCGAGTGGGAGTCACAGGGCTTCGGCCTGTTCGCCGTGGAGATCCGGTCCACTGGCGAACTGGCCGGGTTCACCGGCCTTTCGGTGCCCAACTTCTTGCCGGAGGTGCTGCCGGCGGTTGAGGTCGGCTGGCGCCTTGGACGTTCCCACTGGGGACAGGGCTTGGCCACCGAGGCAGCTGAGGCCGCTGTGCGGTTCGGCTTTGAGGAGCGAGAGCTGGAGCGGATCGTCAGCATCACTCAAGTGGGCAACGACGCCTCGGAACGGATCATGACCAAACTGGGTATGCGTCCGGTCCGTGAGACCGTCGGTCCCACCGGCGGCCGGCGAGTACGGGTGTTCGAGTTGTCGTCGGAGCAGTACGCCACCGCCACTCGTTGATGGCGGCTACGAGGCCGGTAGCCCCGTAGCGGACCGCGAGTTGGTCGTATCCGGTGCCCTGGCCTGGTAGGCGAGGACGGAGTGACGGCAGTCGGCTGACAGCTCGGCCACCGCCATGCAGGTCTACGGTGCGGCGAGGTCGGCGGCGGTCCAGGCCATCGCGAGGGCGCCGTCGAGGACGGCGCGGTCCGCGGCCGGTGTGACGCACGCGGCGGTGAACTCGCGCTGGTGGTTGACCGCGGGCGCGCAGTCGAGGCCGAGCATGGGGTGGATGGTGGGCACGACATGGGAGACGTTGCCCATGTCGGTTGCGGCTCCGACGGCGGCGCCGGCCGGCAGGTCGACGAAGGTGCGGCCGAGGGCTTCGGCGTTCGCCCGGTACAGAGCCAGCATCGTGGGGTCGGGGCGCAGGTCTGCGTAGTCGGGGCCGACGGGGCTCGCGGTCAGTTCGCACCCGGTGGCCAGCGCTCCGGCTTCGAAGCAGCGCGCCACACGGGCTTTGAGGGGTACGAGCGCTTCCAGGGTGTCCGAGCGGACTATCCATCGGCCTCGGCTGGACTCCGGGATGACGTTCGCCGCGCTGCCGGCTTCGGTGACGATGCCTTGGATGCGGTCCGTGCCCGCGGTCTGCTGGCGCAGCAGCCCGATGGCCACTTGGGCGACGGTCATGGCGTCGGCGGCGTTGACTCCGCGTTCGGGGTAGGCGCCCGCGTGCGCGGGCGTGCCGCGGTAGTGGATGTCGAACTGGGAGACCGCGGTGCCGGGCATGGCATCCATCTCGGCAGCCGCGGGGTGCACCATCATCGCGGCGTCCATTCCGTCGAAGGCGCCGCCTTCGAGCATCAGGATCTTGCCGCCGCCGCCTTCCTCGGCAGGTGTTCCGAGCACGGTGACCGTCAGTCCGAGGTCGTCGGCGAGTCCGGCGAGGCCGAGTCCGGCGCCCACCGCGGCGGCGGCGATGATGTTGTGCCCGCAGGCGTGGCCGATCTCCGGCAGCGCGTCGTACTCCGCGCAGATGGCGATGTGCAGCGGCCCGGAGCCCACGGTGGCGCGGACCGCGGTGGGCAGGCCGTAGCAGCCGTGCTCGACGTCGAACCCGGCCGCGCTCAGGCTCTCGGCGACCCAGGCGCTGGCGCGGACCTCTTCGAAGGCCAGTTCCGGATGGGCGTGGATGCGGTGGGACAGGTTCACCAGGTCGCGCTCCGCGGCCCGGATCCGCTTCTGGACAACGGTCTTGGTGGCGGTCGTGGCGACGGTCTCGGCATTCATCGGCGCGGCTCTCCCGACGCGGTCCCGGCGGCGATGTGGACGGAGGCCGGGCGGGTGGCGGCGTCGTAGGCCGCGCGCGCACCGGTGGCGCCCATGCCGCTGTCGCCTGCCGGTTCGTAGAGGCGTTCGGGGCCACCGCCCTGCCACTGGTTGATCCAGACGACGCCCGCGGGGAGCCGGGTGGCTGCGGCCACGTGGTCGGGGTCGCGGGTGTAGACGGTCGCCGCCAGGCCGAAGCGGGAGCGGGCGGCGCGCTCGAGTCCTTCCTCGAAGGAGGAGACGATCACTACGGGGGCGAGCGGTCCGAACGTCTCCTCGGTCATCACCAGCATCGACTCGTCGACGCCGGTCAACACGGTGGCCGGGTAGAAGAAGCCCTTGCCGTCCGGTTCGGATCCTCCCGCGCGGACCGTCGCACCGCGCTCGACGGCATCGGCGACATGCCGGCGGACCGTGTCGCGTTGCCGCTCGTCGACCAGGGGCCCCATCATGACGCCCTCGCCGTGTCCGTCGCCGACGGTGTACGTCCCCGCCGCCTCCGCCAGCGCCTCGATGAACTCCTCGGCGATGTCCTGGTGCACGTACACGCGTTCCATGGACGTGCAGATCTGACCGGTGTTGATGAACGCGCCGAACGCCACCGCGGTCGCTGTCGCGACGGGGTCGACTCCGGCGTCGACGATGACGGGGTCCTTGCCGCCGAGTTCGAGGACGGCGCGGTGCAGCAGCTTGCCCGTTCCCGCACCGACCTTCCGGCCCGCCCCGACGGACCCGGTGAAGTGCACGAGCTGAATGTCCGCGTGCTCGGCCAGCGGCGCTCCGGCACGCGCGTCGCCGAGGACGAGGTTGACCACGCCGGGCGGGAGGTCGAGCAGTTCGAAGAGCCGCACCGTCGACAACGGTGATCGCTCGGAGGGTTTCACGACGACGGTGTTGCCGGCGGCCAGCAGCGGACCGAGCGCGCCGAGCACCATCGCGACGGGGAAGTTCCACGGCGTGATCACCGCGGTGGCGCCCAGCGGATGGCGCAGGATCTTCGTGGCGCTGCCGTCGGGATGGCTGATGGTCTCCTCGAAGTCGTACGACAGTGCCTGGGCGGCGGACGCCTTGAGGCCGGCGACCGCACCGTCGATGAACGTACGGCCGATGCCGACCGGCTTGCCCATCTCCCGGCACTCCAGGCCGGCCAGTTCGTCCGCGTGCTCGGCGACGGCGTCCGCCCACGCCGAGATGTGCGCGACGCGTTCGGCCACGGGCAGCGCCGCCCACGCGGGCTGCGCCTGCACCGCCGCTGCCACGGCCCGGTCCACGTCGGCCCGACAGCCGCCGGGCAGGCGGGCGATGACCTCCTCGGTCGCCGGGTTGACGACGTCGAGCGGCGTGTCCTCGAAGGAGTCTCCCCAGACGCCGCCGGTCAGGTTCTGCAAGGTCTTCATCGGGAATCTCCTTCATGTGGCGGAAGCACGCGCCGGATGCGGAAGCTGCGTGCTGGGGCCCGGCGGCGCGGCAGGGTCATGGCGCGCCGGCCGCGGTCGGGCAGGCGGCGTCGTGTCAGGCGATGCGGTCGGCCATGAGTTCGCCCGCCATGATCGTGGCCAGATTGGTGTTGGCCCGGGGCACGGACGGGAAGACCGAGGCGTCGACCACGTGCAGGCCCTCGACGCCGAGGACGCGGCACTCGCTGTCCACGACGGTGCCGGGGTCGTCGGCCTGGCCCATGCGGCAGGTGCTGGTGCCGTGTTGCGCGTCCATGACCGTTGTCAGCAGGTAGTCGTCCAGGCCGCTGTCACTGTCCAGGACGGAGAACAGCGCCGCGTTCTCCTCCTCCAGCGATCCTTCCGTGATCGCTGCCGTCTCGGGCCGGCGTGCCAGGTCGACGAGCGCCCGCATGCCGTGGCGCATCCGACGGAGGTCCCGCTCGTCGGACAGCATCCGCTGCCGCACCAGCGGCTGGTCGAAGGGGTCGGTGGACGCCAGCGTCAGTACGCCCCGGGAGTGGTTCTGGTTCAGCCAGACTCCGAACGCCCCGGAAGCGGTGGTCGTCGTGGCGGCGGCCATCGCCAGCACGTTCTGGTTGAGCGAGACGAACATGAGGTCGTTGGCGGGGGCGTCGTCGCCGCTGGTCCACTGGACACAGACATTGGTGTGCCGATCGTGCGGCGTCTTGACTGCCGCCGACTCCCGCAGCGGGATCGACACCAGCGCCATCGGGTGGTCCTGCATGCCGTGGCCCACCGGCAGGTCGTGGCGTACGTCGATGCCGAGCGCGCGCAGGTGCGACGCGGGTCCGATGCCCGAGCGCATGAGGAGGGCGGGGGAGTGGATGACGCCGGCGCTGAGCACGACCGTGCCGGCGTGCTCGGTCACCACCTGCCCGTCGACGAGCAGCCGGACCCCCACCGCCCGGTTCCCGGCGAACAGCACCTTCTCCACCAGGGCATCACCCCGGACCGCCAGCGTGCTCAACTCCCGGGCCTGTTCCAGGTATGCGTCGTTGACCGACACCCGGCGGCCGTTCCGCGAGTTGATCGGGTAGGGCGAAACCCCTTGCGCAGAGGGGGCGTTGACATCTTCGGCCCAGCCGTACCCGGCCGCGAGGGCGGAGCGGGACAGGGCGGTGTCGACGCCACCCCACTCGTCCTGCGGCGTCCGGTGGATCGGTGTCGGCCCACCGCGGCCGTGATACGGCTCGTCCCCGAACTGCTCGTCGTCCTCCAGTTTCGCGAAGTACGGCAGGACGTCAGCCGGAGACCAGCCCGTACACCCGATCCCGCTCCAGGCCTCGAAGTCCGCCATGGGCGGCCGGATCGCGATCTGCCCGTTGATGGACGAGCTGCCGCCGACACCCCTGCCGCGCCAGTACGGCGCCTGCGTCTGCGAGTCGGTGCGCGAGGAATTCAGGCCCGTCCACAGCAGTCCCTCGGCCGCGGCGGGGTCCATCAGCGCGACCGCCGGATTGGGCGAGCGCCACGCCTCGTGCATCTGCGCCGAACGGTAGTCGGGGCCGGCCTCCACGAGGAGTACGCGCTTGCCCTTCTCCGCGGAGCGCACCGCGAGCGCGGCCCCCGCGGACCCCGCCCCCACCACAATGACGTCCCAGCTCGTGTTCGTCATGCTTCTTCTCCCGCGTAGGGCGATCCGACGTGGCCTAGGTATCGGGCCGGAGAGCTAGTAATATCGACCCCATAGAGAGTTCAGTCAAGACTGAACGTTCATCTTCTACTGACTTCCGGGGGTTCCGTGTCCCAGGCGGCCGAGCACGGCGCGGCAGACTCGCCCGACACGCTTGTCGAGGAGTTCGGCACCCACGTCGGCAGAGCCATGGGCTGGCCGCGCATGGCCGGCCGCGCCGCGGGACTGCTGATGATGAGCGACAGGCCGCTGACCCTCACCGAGCTTCAGGAAGCCCTGGACGCCAGCAAGGGATCGGCTTCGGAGACGACCCGGCTGCTCATCGCCAACGGCACCGTGGAGCGCTACAAGGAGGCAGGAGCGCGGCACTTCGTCTACCGGTGGCGCGACGACGCCTGGGTCGGCTGCCTGCGTCACATCGTGACCGCGACCACCGAACTGCGCGAACTCGCGGCGCATGCGCGGGAGCGCGGCGCCGACATGTCGGAGGAACAGCGTGGACGGCTGCGCGACATGCACTCCTACTACCGATTCATGGTGGGGCACCTTGAGTCGATGCTGGCGGAATACACCGCGACCTGGACGGCGAGCAGGGACCGGCCGTGACATCCCTGCGCCCTACTGCTAAATCGCCGGTCCGCTCGTCGATCGCGCCACGGGAATGGCCCATTGCGTCGGCCCATTTCCTGGCCACCCGCTTTCGAGCAGGAAAGTATCCGCCTCGCGCGTCATGTTGGAAATCCCGCCGCGAAAAGGTCGGAGCGGACGCCGCCGGGCGACTTGCCGAAACGGCATCCGGGAGTTCGTGCACGGCGCGGCGTTCGTCGAAAGAGGGCGTTGCCCGATTCCGGAATGGTTCCTGGCTGCACGCGAACTGGACGGCGGGAGCAGGTGTCGACTGAGTGTCGACACCTGTTCGGGCGGTGGCGGTTGAAGATGCTGCCGCTTTGCTGACCGACCGAGCACAGGGACGCCTCTGACCTGCGCAAAGCGGCGAAGTACTCTCTGTGTGGTGGGACTTGACCGGCCGCAGCCATCAGGACGTCGTCGAGGCCCGCCACGATCACCCCGCCCGAGAACACGACCCGGCACCGACGGCCACCGAACGGCACTGAAAGGCCCACCATGACCCAGCCCGCCACCCCACCCACCGTAGAACGCCTCGACGCCCGCCATCGTTACGCGATCCAGGTCGACGGCAGCACCGCCGGATTCACCGCGTACCGCGACCGCGACGACCGCCGGGTCTTCTTCCACACCGAGATCGACGACGCCTACGCCGGGCAGGGCCTGGCCTCCGTCCTCGTACGGGAAGCCCTGGACGACGTGCGACGCGCGGGCCTGCGGATCGTGCCGGTCTGCCCGTACGTGGCGAAGTTCCTGAAGAAGCACGAGGAGTACGCCGACATCACGGATGCCGTGACCCCCGAGGTCCTGGAGTGGCTGGACGGGCAACTCAAGCGCTGACGCGCGGACTGGACGCCGCGCCTCGCGGGTAGGGCAGACCGGCAGAAGTACGTGGCCGCCCGTGAGGAGTGTTCCGTATGCCGGACGTCGGGATCGTCGGAGCGGGGGTGGCGGGCCTGCATCTGGGACTCATGCTGCGCGCCCACCACATACCCGTCACCCTCTACACCGACCGCGAACCGAAGGCCGCCGCCTCCGCGCGTCTGCCGGCGACCGTCGCCCACCACGCGCCCACTCTGCGCAGGGAGGAGGGTCTCGGCGTGCAGCGGTGGCCCGCCGACGCGCACGGCTACGGCAGCCACCACCACTACGTGGGCGGACCCGCCCCTCTGCGGTTCCGCGGCGACTTCACCGCGCCGTCCCGGGCCGTCGACCACCGGCTGTACCTGCCGGCCCTGGCCGAGGACTTCCAGGAGCGCGGCGGCCAGCTGAGAGTGGCGCAACTGGCGCCCAGCGAACTGGAGTTGCTCTCCGGGCGCCACGATCTGCTCGTGGTGGCGTCCGGCCGGGGGCCGTTGTCCGGCCTCTTCCCGGCCGTCGCGGGGCCCGCCACCCACCGCACGCCCGCACGCCTGCTCTGCGCGGGCCTCTACGAGGGAGTGACGCCGAGCGACCCGAAGGGCGTGACGCTGTCCCTGGCACCCGGCCGCGGCGAGGTGATCGAGATCCCGATACTCACCGCCGCCGGCGATGTCACCGCGCTGGTCTTCGAGTGCGTTCCGGACGGTGGCGCGGACGCCGTGGCCGGGACGGACCCCCGGGACGACGCGGGCCGCTTCCTGCGCACCGTGCTCGGCGAACTCGCCGTGCACCATCCGACCGTCCACGAACGCGTCGACCCGGCAGCGTTCCGGCTCACCGGCCCGCTCGACGTCGTACAGGGAGCGATCGTGCCGACGGTCCGGCAGGACTACGTCGCGCTGCCGGGCGGCCGCTACGCGCTCGCCGTCGGCGACGCGCACACCGTCGTCGACCCGATCGTCGGGCAGGGCGCCAACATCGCCTCGTACTCGGCGCAGATCGTGGCAGACGCCGTCGTCGAGGACCTGGCGTTCGACGAGATGTTCTGCCGCCGTGTCGCCCGGCGCCGCGCGGACGTGGTCCTGGGAGCGGCCCGGTGGTCGTCGCTCATGCTGCGGCCGCCACCCGAGCACATTCGCGACCTCCTGGGAGCGTTGAGCCTCCACAAGAGTGCGGCCGACACCTTCACCGACAACTTCGGGTACCCGGACCGGCAGTGGCGGATCGTCGCGACGCCCGAGCGGACACGCGCCTTCGTGGCACGGCACACGGCAGCGTGACGGCCTGTGCCCCATGAACGTCCGTGCCCCCGTCAGCGTCCGTGCTCGCCGGGTCGGTGCTCGTCGGGTTCGGGTCTGTCGGTGGCGTCGATCGGGGCGCCCGCGTCGTCGCTCAGGTCGAACACGCTCTCCCGCAAGGCCCGGATCACACCGTCGAGTTCGGCCACACCGCGCATCAGCCTCCGATGTGCGGGCCCGTCGCCGATCATCGCGGCCGTGCCGTGCAGGTTCAGCCCTGCCTCGAAGATCCTGCGCATCACGCTCTCACGGAGATCGTCGGCGATCCGGTCCCGCTCCCGGGTCAGGGAGAGCTCGCGAACCTCCGCCTGCAAGGCCGCGTTGGCCACCTGCGAGCCTCTGATACGGTCCCGCAGTCCATGGGTGGCCACCGCGATCAGCATGCCGAGGGCGCTCCAGAGCACGACGCGTCTGCCGATCACGGAGGCGGGGGCCGCCTGGGCGAGGGAGGACGCGGCCTGGACGGACACCAGCGCGACCACCACGCACACCGACTCCCAGCGGCGATGGAAGAGCACCGACCAGATCAGCGGCACCAGCAACACGAGGCCCACGCCGGTAGCCACACCCGACGCCAGGATCAGCTCCAGGACAGAACCGGTGTAGAGCAGCGGGACCAGAACCGGGGACCATGCGGGCATCCGCCGCCACGGCAGAAGGAAGGCTCCGGCGCACGCGAGCAGAAGTGCGACGCTCGCCAGGTAGGCGGACCAGGACTCCATGCCGACGTCCGGTACCAGGACGCTGAGCGTGGCCACCAGGGCGACCAGCCCGAACGGCACCGCTCTCGACGCCAGGCCGGGCTGCCGGAACTGCCAGCCGACGGTGTCGCCGTCGGTGCCGGTGAGTGCCTGCCAAGGATCGGGCGGTGACTTCACGGCACACCCCCGTCGGGCTGGAACGCTCAAAGGCCTCACCGGCGGCCATGTGTGACCGTACACATCATATCGGCGTACACCCTTGTCACGCAGGGCGGTTGGCTTCGAAAGCGTCGGGCCGGGCCGGGACGCGCCGTCGGCCGGGGAGGTGCCGGGTCAGGTGCGGTTGACGTTGGCGGTGAGCAGCCGGAGCAGTTGTTTGGCCGTGGCGTCCTGCTCGGGGGTCAGGCCCATGGCGTCGCCGATGGCCAGCGGGACGGCGCGGGCCTTCTCCTGGAGATCCACGCCGGCCTCGGTGAGGCTGACGGTCACCGAGCGCTCGTCGTCCGCGCGTCGCTGCCGAAGTATCAGGCCGCCGGCCTCCAGCCGTTTCAGCAGCGGGGAGAGGGTGCTGGACTCCAGCTGGAGCGCGGTCCCCAACTCGCTGACAGAGGCCGAGTGCTGATCCCAGAGCACCAGCATGACCAGGTACTGCGGATAGGTCAGCCCCAGCTCTTCCAGCAGGGGCCGGTAGCGCGCGGTCACCGACCGCGAGGCGGCGTACAGAGCGAAGCACAGCTGATCCCGGAGGAGGAGTGAGCCCTGTTCTGCGGCGTGGTCCACGAGCGCGGTCCTAACGTCGAATCTCGGCACCGTCCACTTTACCAGTTCCTTATGTCCACGATCGTATACGGTGCGATTAAGTTGTGCACGACTCAGTCGGGAGGTACCTTTCATGGCGTCCCCTTCGGACGGTCATCCGGCCGCCGACACGACCCCTGAGGAGCACCTCATGTCCGAGTCCGTCACGCCCCCGGTGCTGGAACCGGCTGCCGCCGCCTTCGCCGAGGCCACCGCGAACCCGCCCTACCTCTTCGATCTCGGTCCGGTCGAGGGCCGCAAGGCTGTCGACGAGGTGCAGTCCGGTGAGATCGGCAAGCCGGAGATCGCCGAGGAGTGGATCACCATCGAGGGCGGGCCCACCGGCTCGGTCCGGGCCCGCATCGTCCGGCCCGCCGACGCGGAGGGGACGCTGCCGGTCATCGTCTACATCCACGGCGCGGGCTGGGTCTTCGGCAACGCCCACACGCACGACCGGCTCGTGCGCGAACTCGCCGTCGGCGCACGGGCGGCCGTCGTCTTCCCCGAGTACGACCTGTCTCCCGAGGCCCGCTACCCGGTCGCGATCGAGCAGAACTACGCCGTCGCCCAGTGGGTCGTCCGTGAGGGGGCCGACAACGGCCTGGACGCCACGCGCATCGCGGTGGCCGGCGACTCCGTCGGCGGAAACATGACCGCCGCGCTGACCCTGATGGCCAAGGAGCGCGGCGACGTGCCGCTGGTCCAGCAGGTGCTCTTCTACCCCGTCACCGACGCGTCCTTCGACACCCCGTCGTACCACCAGTTCGCCGAGGGGTACTTCCTCCGCCGCGACGCCATGCAGTGGTTCTGGGACCAGTACACCACCGACGAGAAGCAGCGGGCCGAGATCACCGCCTCACCGCTGCGCGCCACCACCGAGCAGCTGCAGGGTCTGCCCCCGGCCCTTGTCATCACCGGCGAGGCCGACGTGCTGCGGGACGAGGGCGAGGCCTACGCGAGCAAGCTCCGGGAGGCCGGCGTTGCGGTCACGGCCGTGCGCTACCAGGCCGTCATCCATGACTTCGTGATGCTCAACCCGCTGCGCGAGACCCACGCGGCCGAAGCCGCCATCAACCAGGCCGTCGCCACCCTGCGCACGGCTCTCGGCACGGTGTAACCCCCCACCGCCTCGGTCCGTAGCCCGGGCGGCACACGCCGCCCGGGCTACGGCACGCGCGCCACGCCGACGTAGAAGCCGCTCGTCTCCTGCTCGGGAGCGGGGGAGTCCTTGTACCACTTGGTCGCCGTGACCAGCCCTGGATCCACCAGCTCAAGGCCCTCGAAGAACGGCTCGATCTCCGCCCGCGTGCGCATACGCAAGGGGATCTCGCCCTTGCGGTAGGTGGTGGTCACCGACTGCACGAGGTGCGGGTGCTCATCCGTGGTGCCGTGGGAGAACATGAAGTAGCTGCCCGAGGGCAGCGCGTCGAGAAGGGTCCGCGTCAGGCCGTACGGGTCCTCGTCGTCGGTGACGAAGTGCATCAGCGCGATCATCGACAGCGCGATGGGCCGGGTGAAGTCCAGGAACGACCGCGCGTGGTCGAGGATCATCTCCGGCCGGCGGACGTCGGCCTCCACGTAGTCGGTGGCCCCCTCCGCGCTGCTGACCAGGAGCGCCTCCGCGTGCCGCAGCACGATGGGGTCGTTGTCGGCGTACGCGATCCGTGCCGAGGGCACGATGCCCTGCACGATCTGGTGCAGGTTCGGCTCGGTCGGTATCCCCGTGCCGATGTCGAGGAACTGGTCCATGCCCTTACCGGCCAGCCAGGCTGCCGCGCGGTGCATGAACGCGCGGTTGCGCATGGCGTTGTGGCGCGCCTCGAGCGGCAGCTTCTCCGCCACTTCCTGGTCGACCAGATAGTTGTCCTTGCCGCCCAGCAGCCAGTCGTAGACGCGCGCCGGATGGGGCTTGCTCGTGTCGATTCGGCTTCCGGAGAACTGTGCCGTCATGCCTGACTCCAGCGTGCGTTGGCGAGACCGTGAAGGACCTGGTGATTATGCCATTGGCCATGCCCTCACTCAGAGCGCCGTGGCGGCGGTGATCGCGTCGAGGGCCGCGGTCAGTTCCTTGCCGGCGTGCGTCCGGGTCCAGCTCCGGTGTGCGGGGTCGTACCGGCGGGGCACCGTCTCGACGAGCATGATCAGGTACAGGTAGGCGCGGTACGGCTGGTAGCACAGGTCATGGAGTCGTTCCAGAGGGCCAGGCCGCCGCCTGTGGCGTAGCCGGTCAGGAAGTCCTCGTCCTCTTCTATTTCTACGTCACCGAACAGGGCGAGGGAGACGAACCCGGCGACCGGATCGCCGTAGAACATGCGCTCGCCGTCGATGATGCCGCTGAGCGTGCGGTTGCCCGGCGGGCCGGGTGGCGTCGTCCAGGACGTCCGCGGCCGAGGCGAGTAATTTGCGAAGGGGCGGGCGGGGTACCCGTAGGCAGGGCCGGTCAGTGTGTGCAGCCGTGCCGCGTGACCGACCAACTCCTCGCGCAGCGAGCCACGTTCGCGTGCCCTCAGCTCCTGATCGACCTGGTGCCAGGGGATTCCGGGGCGCTCGGTCGCGCGGCACGGGCACTCCGTCGACCCTGTCCGCGCTCAGCAGATCGTGCTCGTAGGTCATCGAGGACCCGGCGGCGCCGGGCGGCGGCACTCCACTCCAGGATGTCCTCGGGGGCGACGGAGGCCGCGGCGAGCGCGCGGACCACCGACGGGCTGAGCGGCTGACTCATGTGCGCTCCTGACGAGTGCGGGTGTGGGTGTGAGAGGTCGGCCCTCCCACTCAACCCGCACCTCAACTCGCCGGAATATTCCAGAGGTTGAAGGGTCTCAAGTCGTGACAATGTCAGCCCTTCACGTGGCAGGAGAGGCGTGCATGGCGACGTTCGTTCTCGTTCCGGGCGGGTGGCACGGCGGCTGGTACTACTCCGGCCTCGCCGACCGGCTCGGGCAGGCCGGACACCGGGCTCTGCCCGTCACGCTCATCGACGACGTGCTCGCCGTGCTGGAGTCCGAGCGGGTCACCGATGCCGTTCTCGTCGGTCACAGCTACGCGGGCATGGTGATCACCGGCGTCGCCGACCGCGCGGCTGCCGGTGTGGTGCGACGCCTGGTCTACAGCGATGCCTACGTTCCGGAACACGGGCAGTCCTGTTGGGAGTTGACCACCGAGGCGTTCCGGGAGCTCTTCCTCGAAGGTGCCGCGGCGGACGGCTTCTCGGTCCAGCCGCCGTCCGGCCTGGACCCCCGGGCCACCGCACACCCCCTCGCGTCGTTCCTCCAGCGGCTGACGCTCGGCGCCGGCGGCCTGGACCGGATCGAGACGCGCGACTACGTGTACTTGTCCGGGTGGGCGGGGGACCCCGTTCACCGAACTCCACAAGCGTCTCTCCGTGGATCCGCGATGGCGCACGCACGTGCTGGACTGCAGTCACCACGTCATGCGTGACGCGTTGGACGACTTCCGGCGCATCCTGCTGCTCGGCCCGTGAACCGGCAGGGCCGCGCCCCCAACTAGCGGGCAGATACATGAGGTTGTCACCTTCGCGGGACGTTTCGGCCGAGGCGCGGAGGACAGGTGGGGTGTCAGACAGACGGAGACGACTCCGGAGAACATCCGACACAGTCCGCGGACAGCGCTCGCGGCGGAGAGGACAGACCCATGAACGACAGCGTCCAGGTCTCCGGCACCACGAGTGAGTACCTCGCGCCTCCGGACCTCGTCGGCTACGCGGTCGAGGCGAGCGACGGCACGATCGGCAAGGTCGACCGCTACTCGGCGGAGGTCGGCCCGGACCATCTCGTCGTCGACACGGGCGGACCACTGCTCAGCAAGAAGGTGCTGCTGCCGCGGTGGGCCGTCGCGCGCGTCGACGAAGCGAACCGGACCGTGCACGTGGCCCACGCGCAGGGCCGGATCAAGGCGGCCCCGCGCTTCGACAGAGACATGCGCGTCACCGACGCCGGTTATCGCGCGCAGATCGACGACCACTACCGCCAGAAGCCCGCGCACTGACGGGCGTACGACAGACAACGGGGTGACCCACGCGTGAGAAGGGGAAGCACCCTTCGCGTGGGCACCCCTGTCCTGTTCCGTGAAGATTGCGCACCGCCCCCGCGTCCGGCCGGGTGACCGGGCCTTCGCCGGTGATTACCTGCCGGGGCGCACACGACCGTGCGGTCGACCATGTGATCCCTAGAACGACAGGAGGGGCGGCATGCCCACACTCCACTTGAAGACGCTCAAGTGCGTGGAGCAGGAGGACTGGACCTTCCACGACGACGTCCTCCTCAAGGTCAACGGCGCCACGGTGGAGTTCACCTCGATGGACAAGGGTGAGAAGCACTCCGTGGACCAGTACATATCGTTCGAGGGGAAGGCCGTCGTCAAGCTCTACGAGGCCGACTACGGGGCCGATGACGACGACTTCCTCGGTGCTCACGCGGTCAAGCGGGGCAGCGGAGTCCTGCACTTCACGCGGGACGACGCCACTTACCAGCTGACCTACGCGGTGAGCTGAGTCCCTCCCGCTGATCGCGCCCGGTGCGGGCGTGATCAGCGGGACCTGGTCGCCATCCGGCGGGCGAGAGCGCGCAGGCCGTCGGAGGCCTCGGGCGGAAGGTCGCAGCCGTACAGGGCGTCGAGGGCGCGGCCGAGGTGGTGCTGGGCGAGTGTGTGCGCGGCGGCGTGCCCTCCGAGGGCCTCGACCAGGACGGTGGCCTCGCGTGTCTGCGCCGCGTCGAGCGCCGAGTCCGTGTCGAGCAGGTCACGGAGCCGACCGGCGCCCCGCCCGGGAGCGTGCAGGGCGGCCACCACCGGCAGTGTCTTCTTCCGCGCGGCGAGGTCACTGCCGACGGGCTTGCCGGTGCGGCGCGGGTCGCCCCAGATGCCGAGGATGTCGTCGGCGATCTGGAAGGCGATGCCCGCATGACGTCCGAAACGCTCCAACGCCTCGACGACCGCCGCCGGTGCGCCTGCGAGCAGCGCGGCCAACTCGCAGGCCGCCGCGGTCAGCGCGCCCGTCTTGCCCGCCGCCATGGACACGTACTCCGCCACGCTGACCTGGCGCTCGTTCTCGAAGGCGAGGTCGTCGCTCTGGCCTCGCACCAGGTCGTCCATCACGCGTACGCACGCGTCGACGGCTCTGATGTCCTCGGTGTCCGTGAGCACGCGCAGCGCGAGTGTCAGCAGGGCGTCACCGGCCAGGAGCGCGGCCGGTGTGCCGTAGGCGACCCAGGCCGCCGGCCGGCCGCGGCGGGTTCTGTCGCCGTCCATGATGTCGTCGTGCAGCAGCGAGAAACCGTGCAGCAGCTCGACGGTCACGGCCGCCGTGATCGCGCGCCGGGGCTCGGGACCGCAGCGGGCGGCGGCCAGGGCCAGACGGGCCCGTAGCGCCTTCCCACGGGGCCGGGTGTGCTGGTGTTGTCCGCCGTCCGGGTCGAAGCCCATGTGATACGCCGCCACGGGACGCACCCGGGGCGGCAGCCGGTCGAGAGCGGACAGGAGCGCCGCGTCGACCTCGACCGGATCGGCGGCGTCGGACGCGGGATCGGACAGCGGGGAGGCGGGACAGGTCTCGGACGGAGTCATGGGCTCTCGGAAATCGGTGTGGTGCGAGGGTGTGCCCCCTCGTCGGGCCGTGCGCCCGGGCACCTGCGGCTGTCCGGCCGTAGGACTCGGCGGTCGGGGAGGCGGGGCGAGCCGGCCGGCAGCGCAGTGCGGCTCCGCCGAGCGAACGACCACGGCCACCGTACTTCAGACGCTGTACGGAGTCCGACGACGGCCTCGGCCGAGTCGCGCCGTCGGCCGCTGCGCCGTACAGCTGGCGAGTGGCCCCGGCAGGTTCGCCGTGCAGCGGACTGGGCACGCGGTGGGGGCGGCTGGACGACACGGCCGACGGACCGCCTGTGGCGCTCGGCCGCAGGTGCGAACAAGAGGGCAACAAGGGCATCCGGGAGGCACCGATGAATTTCGTGAAGATCGCCTACAAGCCGCTCGGCATCGGGCTCGGCATGGCGTCGGGTGCGGTGGCGGGCGCCGTGTTCCAGCAGGTCTGGAAGCGGCTCGGGCATGAGGACGACGCACCCGATGCCACGGACGAGCAACGCCACTGGCGCGAGATCCTGGTCGCCGCCGCGCTGCAGGGGGCCATCTTCGCCGTGGTCCGGGCGGCCGTCGAACGAGGCGGCGCGCGCACCACACAACGGCTCACCGGCGTCTGGCCGGACTGAGCCCGCCGAAGCCGTAGCCGAAGCCCCCGGCGGAATGTGCGGCCCGGCGCAGGTCATGCCTTACTGGACGTGGCCAGGGGGCGCCCCTCGTAGGGCCAATGTTGAGGAGCGCGGATCGGGGCACCCGGCGGGAGCACCGGCAGGACCGAACCCCCACGCGAACGCGGGAGGCAGCAATGGCGCGGCGTCATCGAATGGTCAAGGCAAGTCCCGCGGCGGTGTGGACCGTCCTCGCGGACGGCAGCCGGTACGCGGACTGGGTGGTGGGGACGTCGTCGTCCCAGCCCGTGAGCGGCCGGTGGCCGAGTGTCGGGGCGGCCATCGAGTACGAGGTGTCGCTCGGCCCCGTACGGCTCACCAACGAGACGGTCGTCCGCCACTGTGAACCCGGCACCCTGCTGGAGCTGGAGGCGAAAGCGGGGTTTCTGGGCACCGCGCGGATCTCCTTGCAGCTACGGCCGTGGGGCGAGCACTGTCTGGTGACAGTCGACGAACACCCGCTGCACGGCGCGGCCGGCACCCTGCACAACTTCGGGGTGGAGGCCGTGATCCAGCTGCGGCACCGCGCGATGCTCGCCCGCCTGGCCCGGGTCTGCGAAGCCGAACAGGCACACTCCAAGAACGCCGACGACCCGGCGACCGCCGGGAGTGGTGCCCGCCACGGCGCGGGCGGAGCGGCTCATGCCTGACGCTGTGGTGATCGGGGCGGGGCCCAACGGGCTCGTCGCGGCGAACCTGCTGGCGGATGCCGGCTGGAGCGTGACGGTGCTCGAAGAGCAGCCGGAGGCCGGCGGCGCGGTGCGCCACGACCGCGGCGTGGACCCGGACTTCGTCAACGATCTCTTCAGCTCGTTCTACCCGTTGGCTGCTGCGTCCCCGGTACTGGAACAGCTTCGGCTGCATGAGCACGGCTTGCGGTGGAGCCATGCGCCCAGCGTGCTGGCGCACCCCCTCACCGACGGCCGCTGCGCGGTCCTGGACCGCAGGATCGACGTCACAGCCGCTTCACTGGAGCGCTTCGCGCCCGGGGACGGTGCGGCCTGGCGGCGGCTGCACGACGTATGGGAAGACGTCCGCCCCGACATCCTGGGAGCGCTGTTCACCCCCTTCCCGCCCATCCGTTCGGGCGCGCGGCTCGCCTACCGGCTCCGGTCGGCCGGCGGTCTGCGCCTGGCCCGCTCACTGGTGCTCCCGGCACGCCGGCTGGGCGAGGAGGAGTTCACCGGCGAGGGCGGCCGGATCCTGCTCGCGGGCAACGCGCTCCACGCCGACCTCGCGCCCGAGGCGGCGGGCAGTGGCGGGTTCGGCTGGCTCATGGCGATGCTGGGGCAGACCTACGGCTTCCCCGTGCCGGTCGGCGGCGCCGGTGAACTCGTGCGCGCACTGGTCGCCCGGCTGGAGGCACGCGGCGCGACGGTGCAGTGCGGCCGCAAGGCGGAGGAGATCGTCGTGCGGGGCGGACGGGCGGTCGCGGTACGTACGGCGGACGGCGAGACCGTGAGCGCGTCGCGTGCCGTGCTCGCGGACGTGTCGGTGCCCGCGCTGTACGGCGAACTCGTCGCTCCCGAGCACCTGCCGTCCCAGCTCATGGACGACCTGCGCCGCTTCCAATGGGACTTCAGCACCTTCAAGGTGGACTGGGCGCTCGACGGGCGGGTGCCCTGGCAGGCCGAGGAAGCAGCCGGCGCGGGCACCGTCCACCTGGCCGACGGCGTCGACGAACTCACCCGGTTCGCCGCACAGATCGCCATGGGCCAGGTGCCCGACCGTCCCTTCCTGCTCTTCGGCCAGATGACCACCTCGGACGCCTCCCGCTCACCCAGCGGGACCGAGTCCGCGTGGGCCTACACCCACGTGCCGCAGCACATCCGGGGTGACGCGGGAGACGAGAAGCTCTCCGGAACCTGGGACCGCTCGGAGCAGGAACTCATGGCCGACCGGATGGAGCGGCAGGTGGAGCGGTTCGCTCCCGGCTTCCGTTCGACGATCCGCGCTCGCCGCGTTCTGGCCCCGCCCACCTTGGAAGCCCTCGATCGCAATCTGCACGGGGGCGCGATCAACGGCGGCACCGCGGCCATGCATCAGCAGCTCGTCTTCCGGCCCGCGCCGGGCACCGGCCGCGCGGAGACCGCGGTCACCGGCCTGTATCTCGCGTCCGCGGGGGCCCACCCCGGCGGCGGGGTCCATGGGGCGCCGGGTGCCAACGCGGCGCGCGCCGCGCTGCGCCGCCGGGCACCGGCCCCGCTGGCCGCGGTGCAGCGCGTGTTGGCAGGCCGTGACCGTACGGGCCGCACGTCTCAGCAGTGACCGGGAAAGGGCGGACACGCATGCAGGACAGCCCGTTGGCAGGCCGCACGGTCGTGGTGACCGGGGCCGCACGAGGCCTGGGCGCAGGCCTCGCCCGGGAACTCGCCCACCGCGGGGCCCGGATCGCGCTGCTCGGCCACGAGAAGGCGGCCCTCGAAAACGTGGCGGCCGGCCTGCCCACGCAGGCACTCGCGCTCGAAACGGACGTCACCGACGCCGAGGCGCTGCGGGCCGCGGCGGACACCGTGCGGACCCGGCTGGGGCGGCCGTCCGTGGTGGTCGCCAATGCGGGAATCGCGGAAGCGGGATCGCTCCACACGATGGACCAGCGGTCGTGGCGCCGCGTCATCGACGTGAACCTCATCGGGAGCGCGCTGACCGGGCAGACCTTCCTGCCGGACCTGGTGCACACCCGCGGCTACTACCTGCAGATCGCTTCGCTGGCCGCCGTCGGGGCCGTACCCATGATGAGCGCGTACTGCGTCTCCAAGGCCGGGGCGGAGGCCTTCGCCCACGCCCTGCGCACCGAAACGGCGCACCTGGGCGTCGCGGTGGGCGTCGCCTATCTCAACTGGGTCGACACCGAGATGCTCCACGACGCGGACAGCGATCCCGCGCTCCGGGACGTGCGCTCCATGCTGCCGCCCCCGGCCCGCCGTATCTCCCCGGTGGGACCTGTCGTCGACAAGCTCGCGCACGCCGTCGAACACCGCCGAACCTCCGTCTACCTACCCGCCTGGCTGCGCCTCGTCCAGACGGGACGGGGTCTGCTGCCGCCCGTGATCAGCCGCGTCGCCCGCGCCCACTTCGAGCGCCTGGCGGCGGGCCAGCCCCTCCAGCAGTCGGGCCCTTTGGGTCAGGGCGGCCGCGCCGACCAGGACACGTCGGATCGGAGCCGGGGCGCGGATCTCCGCCGGATCAGGTAGTCAGGAGTGGTGGAGAACAACCCTTCCGACCGGTTCGTGCGGGTACGGGGCGCGAACGAGCACAACCTGCGGAACGTCGACGTCGACGTGCCCCGGGACGCGATGGTCGCGTTCACCGGAGTCTCCGGTTCGGGCAAGTCCTCGCTCGCCTTCGGCACGCTCTACGCCGAGGCCCAGCGCCGGTACTTCGAGTCCGTCGCGCCGTACGCGCGCCGTCTGCTGCAGCAGGTCGGCGCGCCGCAGGTCCAGGAGATCACCGGGCTGCCGCCCGCCGTGGCGCTGCAGCAGCGCCGCGGAACCCCGACGTCGCGGTCCACGGTCGGCACCCTCACCACACTCTCCAACCTCCTGCGCATGCTCTACTCGCGGGCCGGCGACTACCCGCCGGACACCGAACGCCTGGAGGCCGAGGCGTTCTCGCCCAACACCGCGGCCGGCGCCTGCCCGCACTGCCACGGGCTCGGCGTCGTGCACGACGTCGCCGAGGACCTGCTCGTCCCCGACCCGTCGCTGAGCATCCGCGACGGGGCGATCGCGGCCTGGCCGGGCGCCTGGCAGGGGGCGAATCTGCGCAGCGTCGTCAGCGGCCTCGGCATCGACATCGACAAGCCGTGGCGCAAGCTCAGGAAGAAGGACCGGGACTGGCTGCTCTACACCGATGAACAGCCGTCCGTCCTCATCGAGCCGGAAGAGGACCGCATCGACTACGGCTACTACGGCAAGTTCTGGAGCGCCCGCGCGCACGTCATGCACGTCCTCGCCGACTCCAAGAGCGAGCGCATGCGCGAGCGGGCCCTGCGGTTCGTCCGGAGCGTGCCCTGCCCGGAGTGCGAGGGCAGCGGCCTCGGACCGGAGGCGCTCACGGTGACGTTCGCCGGTCACACCATCGCCGAGATCAACGCGCTGCCCCTCACCGACGTGGTGAAGCTCCTACGGCCCGTCGCGGACCTGCCCGACGCGGGAGCCGCCACCGAGAACGCCGGGTCGGGGGAGAGGACCGAGGTGGCGGTCCGTATCTGCGCCGACATCGTCGCCCGCGTGTCCGTGCTGCTCGACCTCGGTCTGGGCTACCTCGGCCTCGGCCGTCGCTCCACGACGCTGTCGCCCGGCGAGGCACAGCGACTGCGGATCGCCACCCAGCTGCGTTCGGGGCTCTTCGGAGTCGTGTACGTGCTCGACGAGCCCTCCGCGGGACTGCATCCGGCGGACGCGGAGCCCCTGCTGGACGTGCTGGACCGGCTGAAGGCGGCGGGCAACTCGCTGTTCGTCGTGGAGCACGACCTGGACGTCGTACGGCGGGCGGACTGGGTCGTCGACATCGGTCCCGGCGCGGGCGAGGGCGGCGGCCGGGTGCTCTACAGCGGTCCGGTGCCCGGCCTGGAACAGGTGGCGGAGTCGGCCACGAGCCGGTACCTGTTCGGCCGCGCGGAACCGCTCGAGAACCGTCCCCGCACGCCGCAGGGCTGGCTGCGCCTGGGCGGCGTCTCCCGGCACAACCTCCACGACGTGTCCGTGGCCGTCCCGCTGCGCGTGCTGACGGCCGTCACCGGAGTATCGGGATCCGGGAAGTCGACGCTGGTCACCCAGGTGCTGGCCGACGTCGTACGCGACCACCTCGGACCGGCGCCCGACGAGCCCGACGAGACGGTGGCCGGAATCGAAGTGGGGGAGGTCTCGGGCCTGGAGACCTTCGACCGCCTGGTCCGGGTCGACCAGCGGCCCATCGGTCGCACCCCCCGGTCCAACCTGGCCACGTACACGGGGATGTTCGACGCGGTACGCAAGCTGTACGCGGGAACGGACGAGGCGACGGCCCGCGGATACACGGCCGGGCGGTTCTCCTTCAACGTCGCCGAGGGGCGCTGCGAGACCTGCCGGGGGGAGGGGTTCGTCGCGGTCGAACTGCTCTTCCTGCCCGGCACCTACGCGCCGTGCCCGACCTGCCAGGGCACGCGGTACAACGCCGAGACACGTGAAGTGACCTACCGGGGAAAGAACATCGCGGACGTGCTGGCGATGTCCGTCGACACCGCCGCCCAGTTCCTCGCCGACGTCCCGAGCGCGGCCCGGAGCCTCGACACCCTCCAGGAGGTGGGCCTGGGGTACCTGCGGCTCGGCCAGCCGGCCACCGAGCTCAGCGGCGGCGAGGCCCAGCGCATCAAACTCGCCACCGAGCTGCAGCGGGCCCGGCGCGGTCACGCGCTCTATCTGCTCGACGAGCCGACGGCGGGGCTGCACCCCGCCGACATCGCGCTCCTGCTGAAGCAGTTGCACCGGCTCGTCGACGCGGGCAACACGGTCGTCCTGGTCGAACACGATCTGGACACCGTCGCCACCGCCGACTGGGTCATCGACCTCGGCCCCGGTGGCGGCGACGCGGGCGGCCGCGTGATCGCCACCGGGCCGCCCGCGAAGATCGCCCGGGCCAAGCGCAGCGCCACCGGCCGGTATCTGTCGCCTCGGCTCACGCACAGCCGGTGACCCACCCGCCGTGACATACGGTGTTCGAGGCCCGCGGTGGACGCGCCACCTCGGGGTCGAGATCGGAGTGCACGATGAAGGCGGTCCGCTTCAGCCGGTTCGGGGGCCCGGAGGTCCTCGAGATCGTGGATCTCCCCGCACCGCATCCGGGGCCGGGACAGATCCGGATCGCGGTGCGCGCGGCAGGCGTCAACCCGAGCGACTGGAAGAAGCGCCAGGGCCTGATGGACGAGGACCTCCCGCAGACCATGGGCCACGAGGCGGCGGGCGTCGTCGACGAGCTCGGCGAGGGCGTGACGGATGTGGCGGTCGGCGACCGCGTGTTCGGCTTCTCCGCCGAGCCCGCGTCCCAGGCCGAACTGGCGGTGCTGTCCCACTACGCGCCGGTCCCGCCGTCGCTCGACTTCTCCGGCGCCGCCGCGCTGCCCGCGGCCATCGAGACGGCCACGCGCGCGCTCGACCAGCTCGGTGTCGGGGAGGGCGGCACGCTGCTCGTCAACGGCGCCTCCGGCAGCGTCGGCAGCGCCGCGGTCCAGCTCGCCGTGGCGCGCGGCGCACGCGTGATCGGCACCGCGAGCCCGGCCAACCACGAGTACCTCCGATCCCTCAAGGCCGAGCCGGTCGCGTACGGCGAAGGTCTCGTCGAGCGGGTTCGCGCGCTCGCGCCCGAGGGTGTCGACGTGGCGCTCGACGTCGCGGGCAGCGGTGTCCTGCCCGAGCTCATCAACCTCGCCGGCGGTCCGGAGCACGTCGTGACGATCGCCGACTTCGCGGGTGCGCGGGAGCACGGGGTGCTGTTCAGCCGTGGGGACAGCGGCCGCGCGCTCCACGCGCTCGCCGGGATCGGTGAGTTGATCGAGGCGGGCCGCTTCTGGCTGCCGGTCGCGCGGGCCTTCCCCCTCGCCGAGGTCGCGGAGGCGCATCGCGCCGGCGAGAGCGGTCACGTACGGGGGAAGCTCGTCCTGCTGGTCGACTGATCCGGTATCGACGACCTCGTACGCTGCCGATCATCCGCTTGTTCTTTCTGTATCTGCTTGCGTATCGGAACGGATCATTGATGACCGTTTCCGACATGAATGATCGGAGTGAACACGATGAGTACGTCAGCGGCGTACGGGCCGAACTGACCGGCGGCTACTGGCTCGACACCCCCGGCCGGGGCGGGCGCGACGCGGACGGCTGCCGCTGGTGCGAGGAACTGCTGAAGGCCGAGGCCGCCGCCAGGGCACGGCGGAAGGGGCCGGCGTGATGCGGGCGGAGCACACCGGGCCCACGCGGTAAGGCCGCGATGGGCGGTAGGCTCGTCCATTGTCGACCCCCACTTTCGGACGGGAGGGTGCTGGGATGCCGCGGAGTCTGCCCTCCCGCACCCCTGAGCACGTGGCCCAGGTCGCGTGCCATGTGTCGGAACTGCTCGAGGTGCTGTGGGGACGCGGCCAGGAAGCCGCGTCGACCGGGCCGCTCCCGCCGTCGCAGTTCCGGGCGTTGACGGTGATCGAGGACCAGCAGCGGGTCAATCAGCGGGCCCTGGGCGAGGCGCTCGGATCGCGCCCGTCCTCGGTGAGCCGCCTGTGCGACCGGCTGGAGGCCGCGGGCCTGGTGGAACGGCTGGCCAGCACCACCAGTCGCCGAGAGGTGGATCTGCGGCTGAGCCGTCGCGGATCCGCCGTTCTCGATGACTTCCGGGCCTCTCGCGCACGCGAGATCGAGGCAGTGCTGCAGAGCATGTCACCGGCGCATCTGCGCACGTTGGCCGAGGGGCTTGAGCAGTTCCAGGATGCCGCCGCCGCGCACATCGGCCCGGGCGCTGCCCGGGGCGGAGCGGAAGGTCCCTCGGAAGCCATCGCCTGACCGGCTGGAGTCAGGGCCCTTCCGGCGGATCGGCGCGGGATAGAATCGTTCGATAGTTGCCTGATGGCAATTTTTTTTGGTGCTGTGACGTCCCGTTCGGCTCGTAGGTGCGGTTCGGCGGCGTCTGGCGCCCGCTCTCGCCTCCTGCTCGGCAGCCGGCTCGACCCATTGAAGAAGGCTGTCGTGAAGAACTTCCTGGCCGCGGAACACGCCGTCCGCACTGCCGCGCCCTTCGAACTCCTGGATGCGGTGCGCGCGACGCTGGTCGAGCACTACGACGCCCTGAGTGTCGAACTGTTGATGGCCGACTACGGTCTCACCGTCCTGCAGCCGGTGACGGAGTTGCCGCACACCTCCGAACCGCTGTCCGTCAACGGCACCCCGGCAGGCCGGGCCTTCGCCAGCCAGGACCCACTCAGTCATGCCGTCAGCGGCGGGGGAGCGGTGGATCTCTTCCTGCCGGTGACCGTCCGCGGCGACCGGCTCGGCATCCTCACCGTGCGGGTTCCGGAGGAGAGATGCACGCCGGAGGAGGTGGCGGAGCTGACCGCCCTCGCGGAGATCCTCGGCCGCGAGATCGTCGTCGCCGACCGGGACACCGACGTCTATCTGCAGGCGCGCAGGGCCAGCCGCCTCACCCTGGCGGCCGAGATGCAGTGGCAGCTGCTGCCGGGGCGGGCCTGCACCCGCACGGAATACGCGATCGGCGCACAGCTGGAGCCCGCGTACGCCATCCACGGCGACAACTTCGACTGGGCCGTGACCAGCGAGACGCTCACCCTCACCATCACGAACGGGATGGGGGAGGGGATCGAAGCCGCGCTCCTGACCAACCTCGCCGTCAACGCCCTGCGCAACGCCCGGAGGGCCGGAATCGGCATCGCCGATCAGGCGGCCCTCGCCGACCAGGCGCTCTACGCGCAGCACCGGGGCGAGGAGTACGTCTCGACCCTGCTGCTCTCCTTCGAGCTGGAGACGGGCCGTGTGCGGGCGGTGGACGCGGGCTCGCCCCAACTGTGGCGCCAGCGCGGCATGACAGTGGAGCACATCCCCTTCGAGGCGCAACTTCCTCTCGGCATGTTCGAGGAGTCCCAATACGTCGCTCAGGAGTTCCAGGTGCGGCCGGGCGACCGTCTGCTGTTCGTCAGTGACGGCGTCTACGCGGCACTGTCCGAGACGGGCGAGGAATACGGCGAGCGGATGCTCGCGCGGGCGATCCAGGCAGCGAGCCTCCTGCCGGCGTCGGCGGTGCCCCGCGCGATCCTGCAGGAGCTGGCGGACCACCTGAACGCCGTCGCCGACGATGACGCCCTCGTCGTGTGTTTGGACTGGTTCGGGCGCGAAACCCGGGCCTGAGCCGGAATCTTCGCGGGCGCCGGGGCGAAGCGCCCGGGGTGGTGGTTGCCAGGCACCCTCAGCCGTGCAACTGTTGCCCTATGGAAACTGTAATCGTGCACGCTGAAACCGGAGCGGGACAACTCCGCTCCCGTCAGCGACGGTTGCTGTCCTGAGATTCCCCAGCGAAGGGTGGTGGGGATCCGCAGTACGCGGGTCCCACGTGATGGTTTCCCCCACGGAGCCGATGAGCTCCCGAGGTGTCGACGCGGCTACCGCTGTCGGCCCGCGCGACCCGTATCCGACAGTCACCGTGGACGAAGCGGGCCGCGTCCTGTCCTGTAACGACCAGGCGAACGCGCTTCTCGAAGGCCTGCGCGCCGGTGCGCTGTTGGTGGACACAGCGCCTGCCTGGCTGGCCGAGGCCCACGCCGAGGTACTCAAGAGCGAGGACCCCGGTCTGCCGGTGGCGTGGGGCCGCGTCGACGAGCGGACGGTGGACGCCTTTCCCAGCCGCGGGGCCGACGGTGCGGTGTCCTGGTGGCTGGTCGACGACGGTGATCTGCGGTTCGCCCGCGATCAGTTGGAGAGCGAGCGGACCCGCTCGCGGGTTCTGCAGGAGGTCTCCAGCGAGCTTCTCGCATCGCTGAACGCGGACCGCTGCATGGAGGTCACCGCCCGCATGGCTGCGCAGCATCTCGCGGACGCGGCGGTCATCGTCGGCGTCCGCGCCGGCCGCACGTACCCGGTCACCCGTTGTACGACCGGGGGTGAGGTGGTGCAGGAGAAGATCTCGCTGGACCCCGGCGACCTGCCCGGCCTGTCGGAGGCGCTGCTGGGTTTCCCGCCGGTGCCCTCGCGCTGGATCGACCCGGCCCAGGTCCCCGCGTGGGCGATCCCGGCGCAGTTCACGGCCGGCGGCGGACGGATCGGCTCGGTCGTGGTGGTCCCGCTGCCCGGGCACGGCCTGCCCGCCGGCGCGATCGTGATGATGCGGCAGAGCGAGGAGGCGGCGTTCACCGAGGCCGAGGAGGCCTTCGCCCGGCTGTTCGCGGCCCGCGCCGGTGCCGCCCTGTCGGCCGCCCGGATATACGCCGAGCAGACGCACATCACCGACGTACTGATGCGGGAGCTGCTGCCGCCGGTGCTGCAGGGCGTACGCGGCGTCGACTTCTCCGGCCGTTACCGCGCGGCCGCCGCCAGCGAACGGATCGGCGGTGACTTCTACGACGTCTACCCCGCCGACAGCGACGAGGCGGAGACGTTCGCGGTCCTGGGTGACGTGTGCGGCAAGGGCCTTGAGGCAGCCGTGCTCACGGGAAAGATCCGCAACACGATCGAGGCGCTGCTGCCCTTCGCGGCCGACCACCACCGGGTGCTCACGCTGCTGAACAACGCGCTTCTCACCTCGCACCACACACGGTTCGCGACGCTGGCCCTGGCCTCGGTGCAGCGCGAGGGCAGTCGCGTGCGGCTGCGGGTGTCCAGCGCCGGTCATCCCACCCCGCTCATCGTGCGCAGCGACGGCCGGGTCGAGGAAGCCGATACGCAGGGCATGCTGATCGGCGCCCTGCCCACGGAGATGGTCAAGGTCACCACGGCGACGGTGGAACTCGCGCCGGGGGAGACCTGCCTGCTGTACTCCGACGGCATCACCGAGGCGCACGGCGGCCCGCTCGGCGACGTCATGTTCGGTGAGCAGCGGCTGCGCAACACGCTGGCCCGGTGCGCGGGCCTGCCGGCCGAAGCGGTCACCGAGTACGTACAGATGGTCGCTTCGCAGTGGGTCGACGGGGGCCCGCACGACGACATGGCCGTGCTGGCCATCACCGCACCGCGAAACAACCATCTCACCGCGGTGGACGGACATACTCGGGGCAGGTTCACAGCATGACAACAGGTGAGACAACCGCCGGCGCCCCCGCGGCGCTGACCTACGACGATCTGCGCGAGCAACTGTGGCGAGCACTGATCGACTGCGACGCCACGCACGCCGTCGCGCTCGTACGGTTCGCCGTGGGCGAGGGCGAACCCGCACAGGTCACGGCGGTCGCCGAGCGGGTGCTCCTCGAACTCATCGCCCCGGCGCAGGAGCGGATCGGCGTCGAATGGGCGGCCAACAGGATCACCGTCGCGCAGGAGCACGCGGCGACCGCGATCAACGAGCGATGCGTCTCCGCCGTCGCCGACGCGGCCGCGCCCTCCCTGGCCGGCCCGACGCGGGGCCGCGTGACGGTGGCGTGCGTGGACGGCGAATGGCACGCGCTGCCCGCCCGCCTGGTCGCCGAAGTCCTGCGCCTGCGGGGATGGAGCGTCGACTACCTGGGAGCGCAGGTGCCCACCGAGCACCTCATCGCCCACCTCCACCAGCGTCCGTCCGACGCGGTGCTGCTCTCCTCCTCGATCCCCTCCCACCTGCCCACCGCCCACACGGCGATCAGCTCCTGCCAGACGACCGGCACGCCCGTCCTGGCCGGGGGCGCCGCGTTCGGCCGGCAGGGCCGCTACGCCCACCGGATGCAGGCGGCCTGGGCGCCGGACGCCGTCGGCGCGCACCTGCTGTTGGAGCAGGGCCTGGAGCGGCCCACCGTCGACGCGGCCCGTCTGCCCGACCTGGATCTGCCGCACCTCTCCGACCAGGAGTACACCCTGGTCAGACAGACGAAACGGCAACTGGTCAAGCAGACGCTCGCCGATGTCGAGGACGCCTACCCACCGATGCGCTCCTACAGCGAGCCGCAACGGGAGCGCACGGCCGAGGACATCGACCACATCGTCACCTTCCTCGTCACCGCCCTCTACGTCGACGACGCCGAACTGTTCACGACGTTCATCGCCTGGACCGCGGGCATTCTCGATGCCAGAGGTGTCCCTCCGCAGAGCCTGCTGCCCGCACTGGACTCACTGCTGCACCAGCTGAAGGACTTCCCGCGCGCCACCGGAATCCTCACCGGAGCCCGCAAGGCCCTGACCGTTCCCGGACCGGGGCGGGCCGCATGACCACCTACGCCGCACTGAACCTCAGCACGTCCGCGTCACGCGACGGCGTACTCGTCCTTCAGGTCGACGGAGCGCTCGACTACGACACCAGCGGCTACTTCCTCAAGTACGCCACCCAGGCCCTGGCAGATCACCCCGACACCCGCGCCCTGCGCCTCGACTGCGCCGGTCTGAGCGGTGTCGACTCGATGGGCCTGTCCACCCTCCTCGGGCTGCGCCGCCGGCTCGACCAGGCCGACGCGACGCTGCACATCGATGAGCGCTCCCCGCGGCTGGACCGGCTGCTGACCATCACCGGCACCTTCGAGTACCTCGTCGGAGCGGCCGCGTCGGCAGAGGCCGAACAGGAGTCGAAGGGCGCCGAGTCCGAGTCCGGGCCGGGCTCCGAGAGCGATCAGTCCGACGGTTCGAAAACTGGCAGGCGTGCGGGCGGAGTGTCGGGGTAAGCGGGCGAGGCAGGGAAGAAAGCCGGTTCGAAGGGGCGGGGTACATGATCACCGTGGCGACGCAGCAGCAGCAGCGGAACCAGGACGCGGACACGCAGGTACAGCAATTGCTGGAGCGTGCCTACGAAAACCCCGCTTCCATCGCGCCGAGGGACGCCCGCGAGGTCGGCCGGCACTTCTTCGACCGCCTCACAGGTCTTGAGGAGGGCACGCGCGAGTACCAGTACGTGCGCAACGCGCTCATCGAGATGAACCTCTCGCTCGTCAAGTACGCGGCCTCCCGCTTCAAGCACCGCGGTGTGCAGGAGATGGAGGACATCGTCCAGGTCGGCACGATCGGCCTGATCAAGGCGATCGACCGGTTCGAACTGACCCGTGAAGTCGAGTTCACCTCCTTCGCGGTCCCCTACATCACGGGTGAGATCAAGCGGTTCTTCCGGGACACCTCCTGGGCCGTGCACGTGCCGCGCCGGCTGCAGGAAGCCCGTATCGAACTGTCCAAGGCCACCGAGGAGCTGCGCACCCGGCTGGGCCGCATGCCTTCCACGGCCGAGCTGGCCGAGCTGATGCAGCTCGACGCGGGCGAGGTCGCCGAGGTGCAGAAGGCGTCCAACGGATACAACTCCGTTTCCCTCGACGCGGCCGTGGGCGGCCAGGACGACGAGTCCGACACGATGCTGGCCGACTTCATCGGCATCGACGAGGACCGCTTCGAACTCGTCGAGAACTTCCATGCCCTGGCGCCGCTCATCGCCGACCTGGACGAGCGTGACCGCACCCTGATCCACCTGCGTTTCGTCGAGGAGCGCACGCAGAAGCAGATCGGCGAGGAGCTGGGCTGCTCGCAGATGCACGTCTCCCGGCTGATCAGCCGCGTGGTCGCCAAGCTCCGCACCGGCCTGCTGGCGACCAACGAGGCCTGACCGGGGCGCCCGGCCGGCGTCGATAGGGTGTCCAGGTGGAAAGTCGTGAACCTCACCCGGATCTGCAGGCCCTCGGCGTCCAACTGCGTCGTCTCAACGGTGAACTGAACCGCCTGGTGCACGGCTTCGCCGCCGGCCAGGGCCTGCACCCCACGGACGTGCAGGCCCTGGCCGCCATTTTGGATTCCGAGGTCCCGCTCACCCCGAGCCTGCTGCGTCAGCGGCTGGGGCTCACGTCCGGCGCGGTCACCGCGTGTGTGGACCGGCTGGAGCGGGCGGGTCACATCAGCCGGGTCCGCGAGAGCGCGGACCGAAGAGTCGTTCATCTGCACTACGTGCCGGGTGCCCGGGTACGGGCCAGACGGTATTTCGGCCCCCTGGCGGAGGCGGCCGACCGAGTCCGGAACGGCTACAGCGAACCCGAACTGGCCGTCGTGCTGCGGTTCCTGAAGGACCTGAACGAGGAACTCACAGAAGCGAAGTGAGGGTCAGCAGCACCCGCTCCTCTTTTAACTCAATCATTAAGATACTTTTTCATTGAGAGAGTTGCCTTCTCCGCACCGCTTTCTCTGCCCGCTTCCGTCTGCCCTGGGAGAACCATGTCCCGCACCACACGAGGCACCCGCTGGCTCGTGCCCCTCGTCCTGCTGATCGTCTGGCTCGCCGTGGGCGGCACACTGGGGCCCTACGCCGGACGGCTCGGAGAGGTCGCGACCAACGACCAAGCGGCGTTCCTTCCGCGCAACGCCGAGTCGACCCGCGTGATCGACGCCCAGCGCGCCTTCCAGGAGGACGAGACCCTGCCGGCCATCGTCGTATGGACCGCCGACGACAAGGGCCCCCTCGACGCCGGCCAGCGGGGCCAGGCCACCCGCGCGCTCGCCCAACTGCGAGGAACCGCCGGAGTGGTCGGACAGGTGTCGCCCGCGGTGCCCTCGAACGACGGGAAGGCCCTGCAGGGAGTCGTCCAGCTCCGCCCCGACCTCGGCGACGAACTCTCGCCCACCCTCGACCGCATCGAGCGGGCGGCGGCCGGCGCCACGGGCACCACGGTCGCCGTCGCCGGACCTGCCGCGAGCCAGGCGGACCTCTCGGGCGCGTTCGCGGGCATCGACGGACTGCTGCTCGTGGTCGCCCTGGTCATGGTCCTGGTGATCCTGCTGCTCGTCTACCGCAGCGTCCTGCTCCCCTTCGTGATCATCCTCGGCGCGGTGTTCGCCCTGGGTGTCGCGTGCGCGATCGTCTACGTCCTCGCGGATCACGACGTCGTCCGCGTCGACGGGCAGGTGCAGGGCATCCTCTCGATCCTCGTGATCGGCGCGGCCACCGACTACGCCCTGCTGCTGACCGCCCGCTACCGCGAGGAACTCGCCTCCGGAACAGACCGGTTCGCCGCGATGCGAGCAGCCCTGCGCCGGTCCACCGGCGCGATCGTCGCCAGTGCCGCCACCGTCGCCCTCGGCCTGCTCGCTCTCCTGCTGAGCGACCTCACCAACAACCGCGCGCTCGGCCCGGTCGGCGCGATCGGCATCGTCTGCGCCGTGCTGAGCACCCTCACGTTCCTACCCGCTGTGCTGGTGCTGCTCGGCAACGCCGCGTACTGGCCCGCGCGTCCGCGCCCTGCCGGTGCCGCGGGCGGCCGCGATGGGGTGTGGCCTCGTATCGCGTGCGCGGTGAAGAAGTCGCCTCGCAAGATCTGGGCCGTCGCGCTGGGCGGTCTGCTCGTGTGCGCGGCCTTCGCTCCCACGCTGGACTCCAAGGGCGTGCCGCTCGACGAGATCTTCGTCAATGACGCGCCGTCGGTCGCCGCGCAGGCGACCCTGGCCGAGCACTTCCCCGGCGGCTCCGGGAACCCGGCCGTGGTCATCGCCGACGCGCGGCATCAGCAGGAGGTCACCGAACGGGCCAAGGCGACCGGGGGCGTGGCCGACGCGGCGGCCCTGACCGGACAGGGACGGCCCGGCGGCGGCCCGGCTCGCGTCGTGGACGGCAAGGTCCGCGTCGACGTCACGCTCAAGGACCCCGCCGACAGCGACGCGGCCAAGGCGACGGTCTCCCGGCTCCGCTCCGCGCTGCACGACATCCCCGGAGCCGACGCCCTGGTCGGTGGCTACACCGCGCAGCAGTACGACACCCAGAACACCGCGGAACGCGACCGCACGCTGATCGTTCCCGTCGTCCTGCTCATCATCCTGGTCATCCTCGTCGGACTGCTCCGCTCCCTCCTCATGCCGTTGCTGCTGGTCGCGACGGTGGCCCTCAACTTCCTTGCCACACTGGGCATTTCCTCGCTCGTCTTCCAGCACATCCTCGGCTTCACCGGCACCGACGCCTCCGTGCCGTTGTACGGGTTCGTGTTCCTCGTCGCGCTCGGCGTGGACTACAACATCTTCCTGATGTCCAGGGCCCGGGAGGAATCGCTGGAACACGGTGTCCGCGACGGAATCCTCAAGGCGCTCGTCGCCACGGGCGGGGTGATCACGTCGGCCGGTGTCGTGCTGGCCGCGACGTTCGCCGCGCTCGGCGTCATCCCGCTCGCGTTCCTCGTGCAGATCGCGTTCATCGTGGCGTTCGGCGTACTGCTCGACACGCTGGTCGTACGATCGCTGCTGGTTCCCGCGCTGGTGCGGGACATCGGGCCGAAGGCCTGGTGGCCCGGACGGCTCAGCCGCCGGGGGGAGTGACGCGCCCGGCCCGTGGCTGGAGTCGCGGGTGCGACGCGGGGTACGTCCCAGGCGTACGACGTACATGCCGCCCCGTCCCAAGGACCGCGGCGCCCGACCCGTCGGGCGCCGCGACGCGTCCCCAGCCTCAGGAGTTGAGTCATGCCCTTCGATGTCGCCGCGATCCGCGCACAGATCCCCGCCCTCGCCGCCGGCTCCGCGCGCTTCGACTCGCCGGGCGGTACCCAGACCCCGCGGCCGGTCATCGACGCCATCGTCGCGGCGCTGACCGGACCGCTGGCGAACCGGGGCCACACCACCGAGGGCGAGCGCAACGCGGAGCGCATCGTGACCGGTGCGCGGCAGGCGCTCGCCGACCTGCTCGGCACCACGCCCGACACCGTGGTGTTCGGCCGCAGCGCCACACAGCTCTCCTACGACCTGTCCCGGATGCTGGCGAAGACATGGCACCCCGGTGACGAGGTCGTCGTCACCCGGCTCGACCACGACTCCAACATCCGGCCGTGGATCCAGGCCGCCGAGTCCGTCGGGGCAACCGTGCGGTGGGCCGACTTCGACCCGGCGACGGGCGAGTTGCGCCCCGAGCACATCGAGGCGCAACTGTCCGCGCGTACCCGGCTCGTCGCGGTCACCGGCGCCTCCAACCTCACCGGCGCGCGCCCGGACCTGGCGGCGATCGCTGCCCTGGCCCACTCGGCTGGCGCACTGTTCCACGTCGATGCCGTGGGGTACGCCGCGCACGCCGTCGTGGACCTGGCGGCGTTCGGTGCCGACACCGTCGTCTGTTCGCCGTACAAGTTCCTCGGCCCGCACCTGGGCGTGCTGACCGGCCGGGCCGACGTGCTGGAGTCCTTGCGGCCGGACAAGCTGCTGCCGTCCAGCGACAAGGTGCCCGAGCGCTTCGAACTGGGCACTCTGCCTTACGAGTTGCTGGCCGGGGCGCACGCCGCCGTGGACTTCCTCGCGGGACTCGACCCGGACGCGCGGGGAAGCCGCCGGGAGCGGCTGATCGCCTCGTTCGCCGCGCTGGCGCAGCACGAACAGGCGCTGTCGAAGCGGCTGGAGCACGGACTCGCGAACCTGGCCGGCGTCACCGTGCACGCCCGGCCGACCTCGCCCTCGCCGATCCTGCTGTTCACCGTGGCCGGTCATCAACCGGGCGAGGTGTCACGGCACTTGGCCACGCACGGCGTCGACGCGCCGGCCGGTTCCTTCTACGCGGTGGAGGCCGCGGACCGCCTGGGCCTGGGCGTCGAAGGAGGCGTGCGGGCAGGGCTCGCCCCCTACAGCAATGCGGAGGACGTCGACCGGCTGCTCGCGGCCCTGGCGACGCTCGGTCAGGCCTGAACGCCACGGCATGCCCGTTGGATGGGGCCGCGCTCGCGGGGTAAGCGGGAGGCCTGACGAACGGGGGTGTCCAACGTGACGAGTACGGCGTGGAACGCGGACAGGCACGAGCACCGGCGCTGGGTGGCATGGCAGGTGCTCGTGTCCGTACTGGCATCGGCGTTCATGGGTTTCCTGATCGGCGCGCTGCTGAGTTACTCGGAGAGCTGGATCGTGTCCGGCTTCGTCACGGGCGCGACGCTGCTGGCCTGCGTGACGGTTCTTCTTGCCGTGATCTGGCGACAGGAGGGAAAGCGGGCGCGACGCTACGGCCTCAGTGCCGGGCAATTCATGCGCATAGGCCGGGTGACCGGGCGGGGGCGTCCTCCCCTGGAACCAGAAGTGCGCCCCGCGGTACTGGCTGTTCTGGACCGTCAGCGCAAGGCGGTCGAGCAGCAGAACAGCAGGCCGTACATCTGGATGCGCGTCGTGTTGATCGCCCTGTGGGTGCTGATGGCATCCGAAAACATCGCGAGCGGGTCGTACGGACCTGCCGCGCTGATGCTGTGCGGCGCCGCCATGTTCCTGCTGATTCCCCTGTCCCTGCGCCGCCGGCAGCGCCAACTCGATGCGGCGCAGCGATCGGTCGACGCCGCCCAGTGACGTGAACGCGCATCACGCGCACCGTGCCCGGTGCCTGTCAACGGCATTGCGTGTGGCGGCAGTTCACTCGCCCGGCCGGTACCTCCGCTCGACGTGGCCCTTGAGGTCTGCCGGGTAGAAGTACACCGGGCGCCAGGGCGCCGTCGGCTCGAGTTGAACGCCCAGCCGCTCTTCGGGTTCACGACGTGCGGCATGCTGTCCAGGCTGTGCAGCCCGTGCCAGTCGGTCGCCGGATCACTGCCGTGGACGGGTTTGAGATAGTCGAAACGACCGGCCCGCCTCGGCATGAACTGCGGCATCAGGAAGGCGATCTCACCTTTGGAGTCCGCGAAGAGCGTGTTGTTCGAACTGTTGGCCTTCAGGCCGGCCACCCGGAGGTAGTCCGCGTAGCTGCCCGTCGTCGTGCGCAGGAAACTCTGCTGGAGCGCCTCCACGGGCTTGTTCATCAGCGCGCACGCGATCCACTTGCCGTGCGCTTCGCGCACGACGGGTCCCTGATGTGTGGCGAACGTCGTGAAGTCCCGCTTCTCCTGTCCGCCGTCCTCGGTACGGAAGGAGAGGGTGATCGTCTTCGTGGTGACGGGGCGCAGTTCATCGCCGTAGCGGTAGGAGCGGGTTCCGTCGGCCGCCGTCACGATCGTCTCGGCGAACTCGTCGATGTTGTCGACACCGCTCGTCGTGTGCATCCAGCCGGTGTGCGCGTTGAAGCCCTGGTAGATGAAGAACTGGCCCCAGGTGGCGGCACCGTGGACATTGAGCCCCTCACGGCTCGTTCTACGCCGGCCGCGACGTGCCGATGACCGACGAGGAGCGCGGCCTGGTGCTGCGCGAACCCACGGGGTCGAACGGCCTTCGGAGCCGATGTCGCCCACTCCCTCCACGACATCCTGAAGGGCGAGCGGGTCACTGCCCGCCCGGTGCCGACGCCGACCTCCACTCCGCGCGGCTCCACGGCGGCGACCCGCGCCCGAGAGGGAACGGCGCGGGGGCGGTCTGACACTCCCCAGTGATATTGACCGCCCCCGCAGCACATCCTGGTGTTGTGTGTCCCCGAACCGGTCGGCTACTCCTGCGATCATGCACGTACATATGTGTCGCTGATCACTGCCCGCCGGATCGGAGTGCTCGCCGGGACACCGGCGGGCGGGTCAGATGGCCAGTTCGCGGACGGTGTCGGCCATGCGGCTGAAACGGGTGACCCGCTCACCCGGGCCGTCCTCCTCCCCGGCCAGGATGCACAGCACGAGCAGGACCTGGCGCAGCTGCCCCAGCAGGGCGAGGGAGAGCGGCAGGGCAGGGGAGTGCGGGAAGTCCTTGCGGAGGTGCTCGAGTTGGGCGTGGACGGTGCGCGCTTCCTCGTGGTTCCGGGCCAGCCCGTATTCGAGCAGTGCGCAGATGGCCGTGACAGTGCGCTGTGGGGTCGCGATCAATCGCTCATCGGTCGGCATAGCTCACGGATAAGCCGGATTTCCCCCGTCGGCAACCGTACGCCTCCCGCGGGGTGACGCGGAGCCGAGAGGTTGCGCACCACGACGCACGCATCCGCGGCGCTCGACCGGACATCCGCGAAAAGGGTCGAAAGTCCTGCTTTGAAGCGGTATCCGACGGAGCAGACGGTAGGTCAGGAAGGGCTTCGGGGTCCGGGATGCCGGACGGTGCTAGGAGATCAGAATGTTGCTGCCCACAGCTCGTGACCTGCGTGGGGCGTTGACCCGCTACGCCGAGGCGGTCATCGAGGACGAGCGTTTCCCGACGGCCGCCACGGCGCGGACTCGCGAGGACCGCGCGTACACGCTGTGCGTCATGACCGGGGCCGCCGAGGTCGTGGCGGCGCTGCACGCCGCCGATGCCCTCCTGGAACGGCGGGGCACGCGAGTGCGGCGTACGAAGAGGCTGCCGGCGGTGCTTCCTCTGGAGACACTGCGTGGTGACCGTGTGGGTACGCCGAAAGACGTGCGGCCCATGTCCGCGCCCTCGCCCCGGCCGGTGCACAGCGTCGACGAGGCGGCCTGATCCGGTGAGGTGGCGGGTGAGGGCCTGGCTGAAGACCGTCGTCACGTGGGACCGGGCGGAGGCTCATCCGGCACTCCCGGGGGAGCGGTAGCCCAGACGGCGCAGGTCGGCGGAGCGGCCGCCGGCGGGCTGCAGGTCGGCCCACGCGCCGATGCTCGCTCCGGCGGTGCCGTCCTCCAGGACACGTCCGCGCGTCGCCCGGTCGGCCGGCGTGGGCGCGGTGCTGTCCTGTCCGAGGAGGTCGAGGGCGGCCTGCGGGCCGTGATCGCGGCGGGCGGCCGCGACGGCCTCCAGGTCCCAGACCATGTCGCCGACGACAGTGCGGCGGGGACCGCGGGCTTCCACGGTGCCGCGGACCAGGAGGAGACCGGAGTGGAAGATGGTGTGGGCGCACGCCTCGTGCGAGTCCTCGAAGAAGGCGAGGTCGACGAGACCGGCCCCGTCTTCGAGCGTGACGAAGATGACCCGCTTCCCGGACGGGATGGGCGGCGTCTGCGTGGAGGCGCGCACTCCGGCGACCAGGACCTGCTGCCCCGGGTGCAGACGCCGCAGATGAGCGGCGTCGGTGGCGCCGAGTTCACGCAGCAGCCGGTGATGGTGCTCCATGAGGTGCTGGGAGACGTCGATGGCGAGGACGTCGAGTTCGGCGCTCATCCGCTCGCGGCCGGAGAGTTCCCGCAGTCCGCTGGGCTCGGAGGTGACGAGTTCGCCGCCGAGGGCGAGCTGGCCGTCGGCGGTGGTGCGGTTGCGCGCGTGCCGGTGCAGTTCGCCGGCCTGCAGCATGAGGTCCCGGCGCGTCAGCTTCCCCTTGACGGCATCGAGCGCGCCGATCCGGATGAGCCGTTCGGCGATCGGCAACGAGGGTCTCGCACGCTGCCAGAGATCCTGCAAGGACGTGTAGGGCTGCTGGGCGGCGATACGGGCGGCCTCGGCCTCGCTCATGCCCTTCACCGTGGACAGGGCGAGGCGCACGCCCCAGCCGTGGGCGGTGGCCTCGACCCGGTGCTCGGGCCGTGAGCGGCTGATGTCGACGGGCAGGACGGGCACGTGGTGGCGGCGGGCGTCGGCGACGATGACGCGCATCGGCCACATCCCCGGATCGTGCTCGAGGAGCCCGGCGTACAGGGCGGCGGGATGGTGGGCCTTGAGCCACGCCGACTGCACGGCGGGGACGGCGAACGCGACCGCGTGCGCGCGGCAGAACCCGTACGCGCCGAATTCCTTGACGACGTTCCAGACCTCGTCGACGACCGCGGGGGTGTAGCCGCGCTCGGCTGCCGCACCCCTGAACCAGGCCTCGACACGGGGCAGACGCTCCCGGTCGGCCAGAGCACGGCGGGCGACGTCACCGGCGGCCCGGTCGCAGCCGGTCATCTTCGCGAAGATCGCGATGATCTGCTCGTGCCAGATCACCACCCCCTTCGTGTCGTCCAGGATCGGCACCAGGTCGGGGTGCGGATAGTACGGTTCCGCGCCGTGCCGGGCCGCGATGAACCGCGCGGGCATACCGCCTTTGACCGGGCCCGGCCGGAAGAGGCTGATGTCGGCGATGACGTCCTGCATGTGCCGTGGCTGGAGCCGCCCCACGAGGTCCATCTGGCCGGGGGACTCGATCTGGAAGCAGCCGAGCGTGTCCGAGCGGCGGATCATCTCGAAGGTCCGGTTGTCATCGAGAGGGACGTGGTCGGGGTTGTCGAGGTCGAGCTGGCGGCCGGTGGCGCGACGGATCTCGTGCACGGCATGGGCCATCGCGGACTGCATCCGCACGCCGAGCACGTCGAGCTTGAGCAGGCCGAGGTCCTCGACGTCTTCCTTGTCGGCCTGCACCATCGGGTAGTCGCCGCCGGGGGTGGGCTGCACCGGCAGCCGGTCCAGCAGGGTGACGTTGGACAGGATCACGCCGCACGGGTGCATGGCGTAGCCCCGTACGAGCGCGTCCAGGCCCTCCGCGAGTTCGAACAGCGGCCCGTACTCCGCCGCACGCGCGGCGAGTTGCCGAAGCTCGGGCAGCTCGGCGAGGGCGGAGCGGATGTCACAGGCCCGGATGTGCGGGAAGCTCTTGGCGATCATGTCGACGGTCTGCGGCGCCAGCCCCAGCGCGAGGCCGGTGTCGCGCAGCGCGTGCCGGGCCCGGTAGGTCTCGGGCATGCCGGTCACCGCGACCCGCTCGGAGCCGAACCGCTCGAAGATCCGGTCGTATACGTCCAGGCGTCGCGCGGACTCCACATCGACATCGATATCCGGCAGTTTCGTCCTGCGCTCGGACAGGAAACGTTCGAACAGGAGCCGGTGTTCGAGCGGGTTCGCCGTCGCCACGAACAGGCTGTGGTTGACCATCGACCCGGCGCCGGACCCGCGGGCGGCGACCCGGATGCCCATCGCCCGCACATCCGCGACGACTTGGGCGACGGCGAGGAAGTAGCCCTCGAAGCCGAGCCGGCCGATCACATCGAGTTCGTGGTCGAGCTGCCCAGTGGCACGCTCGTCACGGTCCAGGCCGCGGGCGACCATGCCCGCCTCGCAGCGCCGCCGCAGCAGCCGCATCGCCCCGCCCCGCTCCCGGTCCGCGCCGACCACGTGCGGCTCGGGGAAGTGCTGCGTGCCCAGGCCGAGGTCGCGGACCGGATCCACGACGCAGGAAGCCGCTGTCTCCTCGGTCTCGGCCAGCAGCGCCGCCGCCCGCTCGGGCCCGTGCCCGGCGGCCTCCGCGATGCGCGCGGCGACCGCGGTCATCTCCGCCGGAGCCTTCAGCCAGCGCTCGCCGCCGTCCAGGGCGCGGCGGTCGATGGGGCGCAGCAGCCGAGCCGCGTCCAGAACGTCGGCCAGGCGGTGCTGGGCGGGATCGGCGTAGCGGACGGCGTTGGAGACGATGACGGGAACCCCGCACCGGTCGCCGAGCTGCACCGTCCGCCCGGCCAGCCGCAGCGAACCCGGACCGGTCCCGGTGTGTCCCAGATGGACGGCCTCCAGGCGCAGCCCCGCACCGGCCACCACCTGCCAGGGCGCGAGCAGTTGCTCCGCCACGTCCGGGCGCCCCGTCATGAGCGCCCGCACCGGCTCCGAGGCGGGACCGAGCAGCACCACCAGGCCGTCGCCGAGGTGCTCCTGCAGCACCGGCCACGCCACCACGGGCACTCCCGCCACGGGCGCGGCGTGCGCGGCGGAGACGATCCGGCACAGATGCGCCCACCCGGCCGCGGACTGCGCCAGCAACGTCACCCGAAACCGCGCCTCCACAACGTGCGCGCCGCCGCGCACCGGTGTCCGTTCACGCCTTGCCGGGCCCGGGGCCACAGCTGCGGGGGACACGGCGACGTCCACCCCGAAGATCGGCCGGACCCCGGCGGCGCTCGCGGCCTTGGCGAATCGGACGGTGCCGGCCACGGTGTCCCGGTCGGTCAGCGCGAGCGCGGTGACGCCCCGGTCGGCGGCGCGGCGCACCAGGTGGTGGGGGAGGGCGGCGCCGTAGCGGGCGGAGTAGCCCGAGGCGGTGTGGAGGTGGACGGATCCGGACATCCGGGCCACCTCCGATCACGTGAGACACGATTCAGGCCACTTGGCTTGATCTGTCAGCAATGTATCGAACATTATTCGAACATCGCGACTGCGCGACAGCGCGCTGGAGTCCTGCGGGGCTTGTTGTGACCTTTCGAGCCGCATGACACTTGATCGAGTTGGTTGTCACTGAAGGGCGGTGCCGGCGAAGGCGCGGAGGGGGCTGGGAGGTGTCCCGTCCCGTCCCGGCGATGTGTAGGCAGTCACTCTTGTGTAGGCGAGTGGGCCCCCGCGTCCCAGTTGTCTGTAGACGGGTTCTGAGCCCGTCGGTCTTGAGCCGGTAGCCGGGCGCCGCCGGCTCGGCGTGCCCCCTCTGGTCTGGGACAAGGCAGGTGGATACGTCGGCGGAACAGGCGGTGGCCGGGCAGGGCGTTTCCGAGAGCGCGGATGCTCTCGCCCGTGTGTCCTTCGGGGATGGCGAGCGGCCGAATCTCGCTTTGGATGGCACTTCTGACGTTCTCATTTCGCGGAAGAGTGAGGTCGATGCCAGGGACTGCCGCGAGAGTGCCGCTTCGGGATGACAGCGAGCTTCGCAGCGTGACGTACCTCGAGCTCTTCTTCGACCTCGTCTACGTCTTTGCCGCCACCCGGCTCTCCCACGGCCTGCTGGGACAGATGGACTCGACCGGTGTCGCCCAGACCGCGGTCCTCCTGCGGGCCGTCTGGTGGGGATGGTCCTCCACGAGCTGGTTCACCAACTTCTTCGACCCGGATCTGCCCTCCGCGCGCCTGGTGCTGCTCGGTCTGATGCTCGCCTCGCTGGTATGTCGGCGGCGCTGCCCGCGGCGTTCGACGACCCAGGCGCGGTCTTCGTCGGCGCGTACCTGGTATTCGAACTCACACCGCTGTGCGTGCCGTCCGTGAGGGACTCCCGAACGGCACGCCGGTGTGCCCGTTCAGATCGCTGTGGTGCCGCCGTCGGTGGTCAGTTCCAGGCCGTTCACATAGCTCGAGTCGTCCGAGGCGAGGAACAGCGCGACCGTCGCGATCTCCTCGGGGCTGCCCATCACGCCCCGGGGGATCAGCGACTCGAACTGCCGCTTGGTCTCCTCGTCGAACAACTCCTCCTGCTTGGCCGTGGCGACCTGGCCGGGCGTCAGCACGTTCACCCGGATCCGCCGGTCCCTCAGCTCGTTCAGCCACACACGGGCCCAGGCCTGCTGCACGGCCTTGCTCCCCGCGTACACGCTCCACCCGGGGTATCCCTTGAGCGAAGCGTTCGACCCGGTCATGAAGATCGAGCCACCGTCGTTGAGCAGCGGCAGCGCCTTTTGCACCGTGAACAGCGTGCCGCGCGCGTTCAGCGAGAACGTGCGGTCGAACTGCTCCTCGGTGATCTCGCCGAGCTTGCCCTGCTCACCCATGCCGGCGCTTGCCCACAGCACGTCGATCGAGCCCTTTTCCCGCCTGACCGTCTCGTACAGACGGTCCAGGTCCTCCAGGTCGGCCGCGTCGCCCTGCACGGCGGTCACGTTCCGGCCGATCACCTTGACGGCGTCATCAAGCGCTTCCTGCCGCCGGCCCGTGAGGAAGACATGAGCCCCTTCCTCGACGAACAGCTTCGCGCCGGCCAGTGCCATGCCGGTCGACCCGCCCGTGATCACCGCAACCTTGCCATCGAGCTTTCCCATGACCACTCCTTAAGTGAACCGAACTGTGTACTTAACGTATTCGGCGATCGGCGGGAACGCAAGCTAAGTACACCGATCGGTACCGTGCTGGGTTATGGTGGAGTCATGACGAAGCTGGAGAAGGGCCCTCAAGGCCGGCGCCGAGGCAGGGGGGCGCGCGAGCGCATCCTCAGTGCGTCACAGCAACTGTTCCGTGCTCAGGGCATCAACAGCACCGGCATGGACCAGCTCTGCGCAGTGGCGCAGGTCTCGAAGCGCACGGCCTACCAGCACTTCACCAGCAAGGACGACCTGGTCGCCGAATATCTGCGCCGATTCGATCCCGACGTCATGGCCGGAGTGTTCGACCGCACCGACCTCACGCCCCGCGAACGGCTCTTGGCCGCCTTCGAGGTTCCCGCAGCCGGTCCCGGGGAGATCACGCCCCTGTGTCCCTACATCGCGGCGACCGTCGAAATCCACGACCCCCAGCATCCCGCGTCCCAATACGCGCGCGACTACAAGCTCGCCGTCGCCGCGCGGCTCGCCGAAACCGCCCGCGAAGCCGGCGCCGCCAACCCCGAGCAACTCGGCGAACAACTGGCACTGCTCCTTGATGGCGCCTCGGCCCGCACCCGGGTCCTCAACACCGAATCCTTCCCAGCCGCCGCCGCCATCGCCGCCGTCCTCATCGACAACGCCCTCCCTGCGGCGGACCGGGACCGGGGAAGCGAAAGTGCGACGGCCGGATAGTCCGAGGGTGCGACTCCCTCGGGTTGCCGATGGTGGCGCAGAACGACTCGGCCAGTGCGTTGTCCCAGCACTGTCCGGTGCGTCCGACCGACAGGCGAACTCCGAACTCCGCGGCCAGGGTTGCGCATTGCTGGCTGCCGCGGTCGGAGTGGAAGATCACCGGGTCGGCGGGGCGGCGCCGGCAGCAGGCGGCGGTGAGGGCGGCGGGACCCGGTGGGTGCGCATGTGGTCGGCGGTCGCCCAGCCGACCACTCGCCGTGAGGCGATGTCGATGACGGTGGCCAGGTAGAGCCGACCCTCATCGGCCGGGGGTAGGTGATGTCGCGTCAGCTCGGCGGGTCGGACTGAAGGTCCCGGACGATGAGGTCGGGCCGGGCGGCCGCCCGTGGGTCGGGGACCGTCGTCCGAGGTGTCGGCCGGAGAGACCGGCCGACACCTCGGACGTGCCACCCGTCGGCGGCTGCCTTGACGCCCGACGATTGAGCTCGTCACGGCGCCAGTACTTCGCTCTCTGTGGGCGCGCACGGTGCCTTGCCCGCACTTCTGCGGGACAACGCACCCTCAGGTGTCCCGCAGAAGTGTGGGCAAGGCAGGTCGCAGGCGCGCCTTGCCCACCGTCATCCGAGACGGGACAGAAGGCCGATGTGGGGCTGCGCGTCAGGCGTTGGCGTGGATACCGAGTCCGCCGGAGACGGTGAGGTTGTCGCCGGTGATGTAGGCGGCGGCGTCCGAGGCGAGGAAGGCCACTGCCTCGGCGATGTCGGTGGGGGCGCCGACGCGGCCGAGCGGTACGTCCCGGCCCCACGCGTCGAGCATCTCCTGGGAGACGCCCATCTTGCTGTAGACGGGCGTGTTGATCATTCCCGGGCTGACGGCGTTGACGCGGATGCGGCGGGGGGCGAGTTCGAGCGCGAGGGACCGCATGAGAGGCAGGAGGGCTCCCTTGGCCGCGGTCATGGCGGGTCCGATTCCTTCGGCGGCGCCCACGGTGAACACGACCGAGGCGCCCTCGTTCAGGAGTGGGAGCGCCTTTTGAAGGGTGAAGAAGTTGCCCTTGACGTTGATGTCGAACAGGGCGTCGAAGGCGGCTTCGTCGGTGGCCTCGATCGGGCCGGGGCGGGAGATGCCCGCGTTGAGGAAAAGCAGGTCGAGGGAGCCGAGGTGCCGGCGTGCCCGGCCTATCGCCTGGTCGATGTCCGGCAGGGACCGCGCATCGGCCCGTACGACCGTGACGTCGTCGGGAAGCCCCGCAGCGGAGACATTGCCGAGCCCGGTGACCATGACGCGATAGCCGCGGGAGTGGAGCAGTTCGGCGGTTGCCCTGCCGATACCGCTGGTTCCGCCGGTGATCAAAGCTGTGGGTGCGGGCATGGAGTGTTCCTTTGCGTGCTAGTCGGGGCGGCACTTGGCCGGGGGTGAGTGAGCGCGCCGCGAATGGCCAATGCAGGCAGCGTACGCCTACCTGGCAGTGACTGCCAAAGCTCGTGCGTGTGCCTTCTTGGCAGTGCTGCGCTAATCTGGCAGGATGCAGAAGGACGCCGAGGCGGCGAGACGAAGCACGACCACGCTGTGGGACCGGACACGACAACTGGCGTCCCGGGAGATCCTCGAAACGGCTCTGCGTCTGTTCACCGAGCAGGGCTACGACGAGACGACCATCGCCCAGATCGCCCGAGAGGCCGGAGTCTCCCAGCGCACCCTCTTCCGGTACTTCGGCACCAAGGAGGACCTCCTCGGCGGCGACCAGGAACGCTTCGGGCAGGTCCTGACCGACACGGTCGGCGAACAGCCCGCCGAAGTCGACGTCTGGGAGGCCTTGCGCGCGGGGATCGCCGCCGCACTCACTCTGCATGACAGCCGCGATCAGGCCCTGGAGCGATTCCGCCTCCTGCACAACACCGGCTCCCTGCGTGCCGGTTGGCTCGAAAAGCGCCTGCGATTCCAGGAGGATCTGGTGCCGCTGATCAAGCCCCGCATGGGCTCCGGTGCCGGAAACACGGGACACAAGGCCCGCGCGGTGATCGCGACCGCACTCGCGTGCCTGGACGCCGCCTCGATGGCCTGGGTCGCCGACGAAGGCGAGGGGGACATCATGGACTTGTACGACGAGTGTCTGGTCGCCGTACGCGGCTGACCCCGGACAACGTGCAGCGCCCTGAACGGCAACAGCGGACGGGTGTGGGTGTGCCGGTACGTCTTCTCGTCCTGCACCGCCGCCGCGGTACGCGGCCTGCCCTTCCGGTGGCCGCAGGGCTATGGAGCTCGGACCCGAATTGCTTGATCAGATGGCCGGATTGATGCCCTGCAGGAGGTCCCGGGCCGGAGGGGCAGATCGTCCACGCCCGTGCCGGTGAGGACGAGGCGGGCGGCGTGGGGCGGTTCCACTTCGGTGACCGGAACCGGGGACAGCGTCGGATCTCCGTCAGTGTCGGGCCGACGGTACGGCCCTGCTGGTCCACGCAGTGAAAGCGGGCACCCAGTCGTGTCGTCGCCAGACATCGCACCACGATGGCGAGCAGGCCAAAAGTGCCGACGGTGTCCATCTGCACGATGCGGACCTCGGGTGCGGCGCTGCGGAGGGCCCGGTCGTGCTGCCTCTCAGGGCGTCGGGCGCTCAGTCAGAGGAGCGCGCGCGGCGTCGGCACGTACGCGGCGGCAGACCCGGCGCAGCCAGGCCGGGCCAGTGTCAGTGGGAGACGGCCGGGGCGCGGCATCACGGCCGCCATTCCTCCTGCCACATCCGGTGCACTTCGTAGCGTGCGGCGAGCGCCTTGAGGTTCACCAGGGCGGTCAGTTCGTTGTGCGGCCAGGCGGGGGCGGCGTGGTCGGCTTCGCGGATCGTGGTCTCGCTGGTGCGGGCGATGTTCCTGCGGACCGCGATGTCCTGGCGCGCGCGGTGGGGGGCGCGGCAGTCGCAGCGGCCGAGGGGGCGGTCAGGTGCGCCGGCTGTCGTGCATCCGGCTTCATGGAGAAGGTCCGCGGCGGTCGCCTCCTCGTCCAGACGTGCGTGCACGAAAGCGGTCAGGGCGGTGAGCCGTACGGCAGACGCCGGGCTGTCGAGCGGGAGCGCGCCGGACCCGCTCGCATCGTTCTCCTCCTGGCGCGGGGGGCGTCGGTGCCGGAGGCCGGCGCGGATCTTCGCCGCTTTCAGCCGGATCTGCACCGCCTCCGACCGCATCCGGCGGGCCCTGGCAGCTGTCTCGCGGGCTTGGCGGTGCAACTGCTGGCAACGCTCGAAGGTGTCGGCAACGCTCAGTGGCGTCGGGCTAGGCATCGTGCCTCCTGACACATCGCTCGCATCCCGTCGTTGGCGTTTCCGTGGTCGACGCCGAAGTCCGGGCGTCTGCTGCGGCACCGTCCGAGGCGGCGGTGCGCCGAGAGTACTCCCAGGCCACGCGACAGGTCATGGCGCGCGTGCCTCGTACTCAGTCGGCCGCCCCGAGCCGGCCCTGCGGACGGGCGACAGGCGCGGCTCGGGGAAGGTCCTGATCGTCCATGACATTTTGGGCGACGGTGCGCAGCGGCAATCGGTGATGGCGCGCGTGGCGGCGCAAGGTGTCGAAGGCCTCCGTGGGAGAGATGCCGCGCCGGGCGGCGAGGAAGCCTTTGGCCTGCTCGATGAGGACGCGGCTGTGCAGGGCGGCCTGCAGCTGTTCATTGACGGTGTCGGCCTGCTGGAGAACACGGGCGTGGAGCAGGCCGATGGCGGCCGCGTCGGCGAACGCCTGGGCCAGGGCCAGGTCGGCGGCGGGCGGCGGGCCGTCGTCCGTGCGCAGGAGCAACAGGCTGCCGAGGGTCTCGTGGCGTAGCCGCAGGGGCACGGCACACGCGTGGCTGTAGCCGGCGTCGCGGGCCCGGGCGGTGAAATCACGCCAGGCGACGGGCGCAGCGGCGAGGTCGCCGGAGGTGACGGCGGAGGCGGTGCGGCGAGCGTCGGCGGCGGGGCCCTCGTACACGGCCACATCCAAAAGCGAGGCCAGAGCGGGACCGGATGCGCAGGGGACCGGGCTGTACAGAGGTGCGTCCGGGGAGGCCAGCAGGACCGCGGCATCGGAGATGTCGAGGATGTCGCGGCAGCGGAAGGTCAGTTGCTGTAGGAAATTGATGACGTCGAAGCCGTCCGCCATGGTGTCGGCCAGCTCCACGAACGTCCTGGTGATCTTCTCTTCCCTGCTCATCCCTGCTCCTGGAGGTGCCGACACGGGCAGCGCGGCCGTCATGCGGACAGTCGTTCATGGGGCCGCCGCCGGGGAGGCGCTCGGCCTCGGCCGGAGCCGGTCTAAGAGGGACATTCGGGCTCACGTCCGCGGCAGCACCTTGTCGCCGGTACAGACCCCGGGCTCCATCACTGTTTCTGCCGAGGACGGGTGTACGGGTTTCAAAGGGCAGCCGTGTTCCGTGTCCGAAAAGGCTACCCGTCACAGGCCCGGCGGACCCGGCTCTTGGCGAAAGCGGTCGCCGTCCGAGCGGACCGGAGCCGCCGTCCTACGGCGAAGGGCAGGACCCGGGGCCGGAAACTCCGTGGACATCTCCAGGGACGTCACCTTGGACGAGCCGGGTGATGGCGGGTCCGATCGCGGTCAGGGGGAGGACGATGTCCACCTGCCCTGTTCCGATCGCGGCTTTGGGCATGCCCCGGAACGGGGCGGTCTCAGGATCCTGCACGATGACCGTGCCGCCGTGGGCCTTGACCGCTTCCACGCCCCGGGCGCCGTCGCCGTCCGCGCCGCTGAGCACGCAGCCGATGACGCCGGCCCCGAACGTGTCCGCCGCCGACTCGAAGAGCGGATCGGCGGCGGGGCGGGCGAAGTTGACCCGGTCCTCTTGAGTAAGGGACAGGACCCCGCTCTGCTGGACGCAGAGGTGGCGGTTGGGCGGCGCGATATAGACGGTCCCTGCCCGGGGGAGCCGTCCGTCCTCGGCGAGCTCGACCGTGAGCGCGGTGGAACGCGACAGGACGTCCACGATGCGTGTCTCGCGGGAGCGGTTGAGGTGGTGAGCCACCAGCACCGGCACGGGCAGAGTGGCGTGCAGCCCGCCCAGAAGCGCCACGAGGCCCTCGACTCCTCCGGCGGAGGAAGCGACCAGTACGGCCGCCCACCGGTTGTGTCCATCGTCGCGGGAGCGTGTCTGCACTCAGGAAGACTAACGCGTCCACGATGCCGTCGGGCGGCGTGAAGGCGGGCCATGGTGCGGAACAGTGGCCGTTTCGGGCGGCACGGTGCGGATTATCACCCGATGGTGCATCCGGCCGTGTCGGTACCCGGACAAACAGGGCCCGGGCTTCCGAGGTGGAGCTCTCGTCCGTGCGAGGCTGGCGGCATGCCGTCCGCACATCCGACGTGAGGAGCCCGATGAACTGGCGTGATTTTGCTGTGCACATGGCTTCGATGGCGCGCGGCTTCCTGGCCGAGGACTCCGTACCCATGACTCTGGACAAGATCACCTCCGCGGCGGTGGGGCTGGTCGACGGATGCGAGGCGGCGGGCATTCTGCTGCTGCGGAAGGGGCAGGCGGAGACCCTGGCGCCCACCGAACAGCTCGTCATCGACAGTGACCGGCTGCAGGAACAGCTCGAAGAGGGCCCCTGCTTCGATGCCGCCCGCACGGGACATCCCGTCTTCCGTATCGCGGACGTGAGTACCGAAACGGTGCGCTGGCGGTCCTATGCTCCCCAGGCCGCCGCGCTCGGGGTCGGCAGCATGATGGGCTTTCTGCTCTACACCGACGACAAGAGCGACCTGGGCGCCCTCAACATGTATTCGAGGCACCGTGGTGCGTTCACCGAGGACAGCGAGACAGCTGGATGGCTGTTGGCCTCGCACGCCGCCGTGGCCTTCTCGGGTGCCCGCGAGCACGCCTCAATGGAGCGGGCTGTCGAGACCCGCCACATCATCGGGGAAGCCATGGGCCTGCTGATGGCCCGCCACGGCCTGGACGAGGACGCGGCCTTCGACGTGCTGCGCCGCTACTCGCAGGACAACAACGTCAAGGTCCGTGAGGTCGCGCGGCGCCTGTGCGAAGGCGGCACTCTGTAGGTCCGGGGCGGCTCTCCTGGCTACAGCCTGAACCAGGAGAGCCTCGACGCGGCAGACCCCCGGAGGGTTTCACTGCTGCGCGCGCCGTCCCCCTTGAGTCCCCCCTCCGGCGACAACCACACATGAAACCCCTCCGCCTCGGGGCGCGCATGTCCGGGAAGAGGACCAAAGTCCTGCTATGAGCTCGCTGCAGGTGGGCAAACCGGACAGTGGAGAGGGCCCGGCGCACGGGTACGGGACGGACGACCATGGAGATGACGATGCTGCTTACCGCGGTCGGCGACCTGAGCACTACACCGCCGCGCCCGCTGCACAGTCGCGAACCGGTGAGGCAGTCCGGCCCCCGACGGCGTCCGCGGAACCGGTCGGCAGCGGCGAGGAGCGCGGGTGGGCTCGACTCCGGTCAGGCGGCGCTCCCGCTGACGGCGGGGTTCAGATGGAGGGCGGCGGTGATGCGTTTGCCGACGACGGTGGGCTGCATGGTGAGGGAGTGGGCGAGGATCGTGACGATCTCCAGGCCGTGCTGCCCGACCCGCTCCGGGTTCGCGGCAAGCGCGGCCGGCAGCACCGGGTCGCTGTCCCACACCTCCACCTGCACGGTCCCCTCACTTATCCGCAGCTGCAACAAGCCGGGTCCGGGCGCGTACTTGACGGCATTGGTGACCAGCTCGCTGACGATCAGCTGAGTGTTCTCCACGGCCCGGGCGGCCACCGTCACCTGGTGCTGCTCCCGGGCCTGGGCCAGGAAGTGTGCGGCTGCCTGGCGGGCCTGGGCTATACAGCCTCTGGTCCCGTCCAGGGAGATCGCCACCTCGAGCGGCCCCGCGCCGCTCGACGAGGAGGCGCTCGCGCCTGGCGTAGGTTCTTCCGGCATTCACGGTCCCCGATTTTTGTTGCGTGCCGACCGGTGCCTGTACGGGCCACGGGATACCCCCGGTACGTTACCCGCGCACTCCGCCGAATGGACAGGAGCGCAGGGATGCGGGGGCCGAGGTCGGTATCGGGTGGTCCGTATTCGCATCAGGCCGTGGTCATGGCCGCATGGCCACGGGCGTAGGAAAGGTTGAGAAGCGCGTGGTGGACATTCACGACACGGCAGAGCCGTCTGCCCTGCTGACGATCGCTCGCAGTTCTGTCTCCGGTATCAGGCTGCTCACCGCACGCGGAGAGATCGACGCCTCCTCCGCCCCTGAGCTGACCGAAGCCCTGACCGGACACGTCGGCGAGGCCGGTGAGCCACCGCGCACGGTGCTCGACCTGGGCGCGGTGACCTTCATGGACTCCACCGGTGTCAACGCTCTGCTCATCGCACACCGGGTGATGGCCGAGGCGGGCGGCTGGATACGTCTTGCCTGTCTCGACGGCCCGGTCCGCAGGCTCGTCGAACTCGTCGGCGTCGACTCGGTCATCGCGTGTCACCCGAGTGTGGACCAGGCGCTGGGTTCCTGAGGTCATGAGTTCCGCAGCCGTCCGCCTCGGCGTGGCTCAGGCCGAGCGCCGCGGCTTCTTCGCGGCGGTCTTCTGCGCTGTCGCTGTCGTCTTTTTCGCCGTCGCCCTTTTCGCTGTCGTCTTCTTGGCAGGTGTCTTCTTCGCGCTCTTCTTGGCCGCGCTCTTCTCTTTCGGTATTTCGTGCACCGTGGCGTGCCCGCCGTCGGCGCGGGACTCCTTCGCCTGCTGCACGGACTGCTCCAAAGCGGCCATCAGATCGACGACCCGGCCGGACGGCGCCTCCTCGGTCTCCACGGCCGGCGGTTGCTTGCCCTCGGCCTTGGCGTCGATGACCTCCTGCAGCGCTTTGGTGTAGCGGTCGGTGGCCCACTCGGCGTCCTCGATGGGTTCGTCCCTGGTCATCGAGTCGATGAGCAGGAGGGCCTCGTCGACCTCCTTGTCGGTGATGTCGACGCTCGGGGGCGCGAGCTGCTCGGGGGAGCGGACCTCGTCCGGCCACCGCAGGGCGTGCAGCGCGATCACGCCTTCCTTCACCCGCAGCAGGCCCAGCCGCTCGCGGCCGTGCCAGGCGAACTTCGCCACGGCGGCCTTGGCGTTGCGGTCCAGGGCTTTGCGCAGCAGCGTGTACGGCTTGTTCGCGACCTGGCCGTCGGCCTCCAAGTAGTAGCCCTCGCCGATCTGGATGGGGTCGATCGACTCGTACGGTACGAAGGCGACGATGTCGATCGCCTTCGCGGTCGGCAGCGGGATCTCCCGCAGTTCCTCGTCGGAAACGGCCACGACCTGGTCCTTCGAGACCTCGTAGCCCTTGCCGATCTCGTCCTGGGTGACCTCGCGGTCCTCGAGTTCGCACACCTTGCGGGTGCGGACCCGGGCCATGTCCTCCAGGTGGTACTGGTGGAAGCGGATGCTGTGGTTCTCCGTCGCGGACGTGACCTTGATGGGGATGGTCACGAGTCCGAAACTGATCGCGCCGGTCCACACGGGGCGGGGCATACGAGACCTCCCTCTCGGCCCCGAGCCCTCCCAGGCTATGCCGACCGCCTTATCGGGGCATCTGGTGCCCGATGCGACGAAAGTCCCGGCCGCACATTGTGCTGGAGTCAACATTCGGTATATATGCGAAGGCGTGGGTTCGGCAGTGAGCCCGCCAAACGCTCCCCGGCGCTCGCGCCGGGGAGCAAGGCTCTACCGCCGGGCGCGGGCGGTGACGCCGTCCGGGGCGGGTGCCGCCGGCTTCGAGTGGCGCGGCGGCAACTGGCGCCGCAGTTCGCCGCTGACCTCCGGAACCAGGTCGCCGGTACGCGCCCAGGAGATGAGCTGTCGGGCCACAGAGCGCAGCTTGATGTCCGTACGCATGGACACTTCGCGCAGGACGTCCCACGCCTCGGCGGGTGATATCCGGCCCACCGCCACGATGACGCCGACTGCCTGGTCGACCTCGGAACGGGCCCGCGGTACCTGCTTCAACCGCGCGATCTCGTCCTTCAACTCGGCTGCGCGCACCGCAACTTGGGCGGTGGCACCCGTGTCGTGCTGCGAAGCGTGGGCCATGGTGTCCCTCCGGGTGGCGGGCGTGGGTCGTCTTCGGGTCCCTGCCCTGGCCTGTGGGGGCAACACGTATCGGGGGCGTGAACACTCGGTTCCGCGCCTCTCGCGGCGCGATTCACCACATGCAGGGCGGACGCCTGTACCGATGTACGTCTGTGCGTCGGCGTCACTCGTGTGGCCGCCGCTTCCGCTGTTGACGTCGCAACTCCCCATGCTGGACAGGCCTGTTGAGGTGCGGAGGTGGGGCCCGCATGCGTGGCGCGTGGCCGCACGGCAATCGTGAGAGCCTCGACACTCCGATGGTGCGCGAGTAGCTTTGTCACTAGTCCGTGGAATATGCCTCACCGTCAGCGCGGCGATGTGCTTCCGGCGATCTCTCGGGCCCCGCCAGGGTCCTCACGTCAGCGGCTACCTTCTGGCGGGAGTCTGCGCCCGCTTCCATCAGCACTGTCGCGCGTCCTCTGTGGAGCCAGGCCCCCTGTTCAATGCGACGGCGCATTGCCCTCTGGACGACCTGATGCCCGCCTACTTCGTAGACGAACTCCTTCTCATCGCTCCCTTGCGCCACTCCGTCGGCGTGCGCCTGTTCGGCGAGGTCGTCGGCGTGCACAAAGCGCCCTTGTCGCGTGCGGTGGCGGAGCGCACCCGGGAAACGGTCGAGATCACCGTCGACCTCACCAGCGTGCACTATCTCGCCAACAGCGCCTTGGAGACCCTCGTCGCGCTCGCGCAGACTCTGCATCCGCCCCAGCGCCTGCACATCATCGCCTGTCCCGAACTCGGGTTGCGGCAGCGTCTCGCCGCACACGCATGGGACCAGGCGGAGACACTGCGCCTGAGTTCCTGAAGAAGGGCCTCGGCAGGGTTGGCCGGGTGACCGGATTCGAACCGGCGTCCTCGCGGTTTTGGAGACCGCGCGCGTCGACCACTGCGCTACACCCGCCCGCGGGGAATCGTAGCGGGCCGCGCACCTGCTCCCGGCCACTCGGTGTGCGCTGGACAGGAATGAGCTTCCCGCGGTTGAGGTGCGCGGACCGGGGCACTCAGGGGCAGGTATGGATCAAGCGGTCAGCCGGCGCTCGAAGTCGTCGCGGGTGGCGTGCTCGCGGACCTGGGTGCAGCTGCGGGCGATGAGGCGGGAGACCTGCATCTGGGAGAGGCCGACCTTCTCGGCGATGCGCAGCTGTGACAGGTCCTCGAAGTAGCGCAGATAGAGGATGGTGCGCTCGCGCTCGGCCAGTTGCCGGAGGCCTTGCTTGGCGGCCTCCCGGTCATTGATCAGTTCATAGGCGCCGTCGGAATCGCCCAGGGTGTCGGCGAGGGTGAACCCGTGCTGGAACGTGCGGTACTCGGCGTCCAGGGACAGGCTGCTGTAGCTCTCCAGGGCCTCCATGCCGTCGCGTGCTTCGTCCAGGGTGAGTCCGGCCTTCGCGGCGACGGCGGCGAGGTCCGGTTCATGGCAGTGGCCGGGCGCGTTGAGGAGGTCGCGGCGGGCGGCCCGGACCTTGTTGCGCAGGTCCTGGACCCGCCGGGGAACGCGTACGTCCCAGCCGTGGTCGCGGAAGTGGCGCCGTAGCTCACCGGTGATGGTGGGCACGGCGTACGCCTCGAAGGCGCCGCGTTCGGGTGCGTACCGTTCGATGGCCTTGATGAGGCCCAGGGCCGCGACCTGTTTCAGGTCCTCCAGGTTCTCGCCCTTGCCGCGGAACCGGGTGGCCAGCCGGTGGGCCATCGGCAGCCAGGCCTCCACCAGTTCTTCGACCAACACGTCGTGCTCGCGTCCTGCAGGCGTCGCCGCGAGGCGGGAGAAGGCCTGTTCGGTGCGTGGGGCATCGGTGTGCGGGTGGCGCGCGGGCATGGCTCGCTCCTCATCTCTCTAGAGCGCGCCTGTGTTCTCAAGCACACGAGAGTCGTCTGCTATTCGACTTTACGGACATATAGCTCATATCGACCACTCGTCCAGGAGTGCGCAGCGTCGGGCGCGGCCGTTCACCCGGTTCGCACTTTGCTCGTGCGTCCCTGGCGTTTGACGCGGGTGACGGCTGGCTACTCGTGCTCTGAGGTGGGCCGATCACCCGGGTCCGCCGCGCACAGAAGGAGTCAGCAGCATGTCGAATCCGGCCAGTAGCACAGTGTTGGGGGCGCCGTGCTGGGTCAGCCTGTCCACGCGTGATCTGGGCGTCGCGCAGGACTTCTACCAGGCGGTGCTCGGGTGGGAGTGGCGCACCGGGAAGCTCGGTGACCAGTACCGGTTCGCGAGCGTGAACGGGGTGCCGGTGGCGGGTCTGTCCGCGGTGGAGAGCATGCTGCCGACGACCGTCGCCTGGACTCCCTTCTTCGCCGCGTCCAGCGCGGACACCACCGTGGCCCGCAGCCACGAGCGCGGCGGGACGACCGCGGTGGGGCCGCTCTCCTACCCGCCCGGCCGGGCCGCGCTGCTGTCCGACCGCGACGGCGCCGTCTTCGGGATCTGGGAGGGCGAGCTGGTGTCGGACTGGGAGAAATGGCGCCGGGCCGCGCCGACCTTCGTGGAACTGCACACCCGTGACGCCTTCGACGCGGTCATCTTCTACGCCGAGGTCCTGGGCTGGGCGTCCAGTGCCCCCGGCTCCTGCGACGTCCAGTACGAGGACGAAGAGGTGGTGCTGCGCAGCGGCGGCGACGTCGTGGCCCGCATCCACTCGGGCGCGGTGGAATCCGCGCCGGATCCCGCGATCCGGCCGCACTGGCGGATCCACTTCATGGTCACCGACGTCGAGGCGTGCGCGCAGGCCGCCAGAGACCACGGCGGCCAGGTCCTGGAGATCGCCCTCGACGCGACCGAGGCCGTACTGACCGATCCCGGCGGAGCCCGCTTCGTAGTGAACTCGAAACAGTGAACGCCGCGGTTGAGGTGTGCGCACGGGGGCACTCAGGTGCGGCTGTTGATCAAGTGGCCAGCAGAGGTGAGCCGTCGGAGGGTGGGAAATGAAGAGGTCCCCGCGGGCGCCCGCGGCCAAGCGGGCTTGGCTGCCGGCGCCGCGCGGTGTGGACGCGCCGCAGTACGACACGGAGCTGCTGACGCGCGCTCCGCGCCTGAGTGACCGGCGGCCGACCGGGACGTGCGTGCGCCGGTCAGGTGAGCGCGGTGTCGGGGCGGCAGTGCGTGCAGGCCGGGACGGGCCCGTGGCGGAGGGCGTCGCGGGCCTCGTCGGCCGTGATGGAGCGCGTGCGGGTGCCCGCCGAGTGACAGCCGCCGGTGTGGACGTGGACGGCGGCGCGGCCGGTGGGCCCCAGCTCCAGCAGCCACGTCGCCGGCGCGCGGCGGGCAGCGCGCCGGCGCTTCTCGTCCTCGATCCAGCGTCGCGTCCTGGCGAGCTCCTGCAACTGCACACGTTCGAGGAACTCCAGGTGCGCGAGCCGGTCGGCCGCGGGCTGGTCCGTGTCCACCGTTCTCAGGCCGCCTTGTGCAGCAGCGCTGCCGGACCGACGCTGCCGGTGCCGTACCGCTGGTTGGCGCGGTCGACGGCCTGCTCGGCGCGCAGGCGCATCTCCCGGCCGTGGTCGAAGGAGATCTGCTCTGCCGTGGGGCCTGCGGCCACCAGGTCCTCGGCCCGCACGAGCAGTCCGACGAGGCGGCCGCGCTGCAGGCCGGCGCGGTCCATCAGCCGGTAGGCGGCGGTGCGCAGGTCCTCGTCGTGTGCGGAGGCCTCGGGCAGGCGCAGCGTCCTGGTCCAACGGGCACCGGCCGCGAAGTCGAGTTGCAGGGTCAGACCGCGGGCGACCTGGTCGCGGGAGCGCAAAGTGGCGGCGAGCCGGACGACGAGGTCCAGGAGACGGGCCCGTACGGTGGCGCCGTCCATTTCCTGACGTTCGAAGCGGTGCCGTACGGCCGCGGACAGCGGCAGGGTTTTCGGGGTCACCGTCCTGGGGTCGATGCCGCGGGCCCGGTCGAAGGCCAGACGTCCGGGCCGCCCGCCGAGCACCCGCTGGATCGTGCCGAGCGGCAGGGCGGCGAGGGCGCCCGCGGTGTGAATCCCGTAGTCGGTCAGCGCGGCCGCGTGCACCGGGCCGATGCCGTGCACCGCCTCGACCGGCAGCGGCGCCAGGAAGGCGGCGACCTCGGCGGGCTCGACGGCGACGATGCCGCCGTGCTCCGGCGCCCGCGCGGACGCGGTGGCCGCCACGGCCCAGGTCGGCGCGAGACCGATCCGCACATCGACGGAGAGCCGGGCCAGGCACCGGATCCGGGCCCGCTCGGCCAGCCGCACGGCCGACACCCCGTGATACCGCAGCGCGCCGCGCAGTTCGACCACCGCTGCGCCGGGCGGCAGGGCCTGCACGACGGGCGAAATCTCCGCGAGCAGTTCCAGCACCTCACGGTAGGCAGGCTCCGCCAGACCTCCCGGCATGCGTACGTGCATCACCGATGCCACATCATCTGTCCTGGTCATCACGGCACCTCCCACACCCCACAATATCGAACTGGAATTCGAACACGCGAGGCGAGCGGGATGGGACGTGATGGGTGGGGCAGCACGGGGCCGGGCCCGGCCAGGCGTTCCCGTTACCGTGTGGGCACACGATCCCGGCCGGGGGTTCGATGCCAGGGGAGCGGCATGACATTGACCGCAGACGACTTCGACCGCCTCAGCGTCTTTCTGCAGAACCGACTCGCCGATGCCCGCGCCCAACTGCCGGCGGACGCTCGCGACGCGGCCCTCGCTCTGGACGCCCTGCACTACGAAATCGCGCGCGCCGCGGGGGCCGTGGGCCTGTTGCGGGCCGGGGTGCCCGACCCCCGGGTGGCCGACGCCTGGGAAACCCTGCGCCACATGGCACGCCTCTGGAAGGATCACGCCGACTTCGAGGTGGCGTTCGCCCTGCCTTCCCGAGACCTCTCCGGAGCAACAGGGCACGTCCCCCTGGCGGGGTGATCTCAGGGCCGAACGCCGGGGCCCGGTATCCCGGGCGCAATGGGGACGCGCAGTCATGGTCCTGCACAGTCCTGACGCGATACGCCCCTACGCCTCCCGATACCGGTCCCGGATCTCGGGGAGCGGTCGGAAGCCGGCCGACCTGTACGTGGCGACGGCGCCGACATGGGAGCTCGGGGCGCAGACGAGCGCGCTCGACGAGCCCAGCTTCTGGAGTGCGGACGCCGCGGCGACGGTGACCGCGCGGCCGTGCCCTCGGCCGCGATGTTCCCGGTGCACGCCCATCGGTTCGAGCAGGCCGGGTCTGCCCGGGCCGGCCGACCACACCGTCACCGCCGCCACCGCGTGACCCTGACCGTCGTTCGCGAGCAGACACCTGGCATCGGTGAACGGCGCTCCTGTCGCCATCGCCTGCCAGAGCTCGTCCGTGAACCGCGAGCCGTCGAACGCCGCCCGGTGCACGGCCGTGAACGCCCGCACCTGCTCGGGTCCGATCACCTCGATCCGCCCGACGGGGTCCCGCACCGGCTCCCCGAGGTCGCGCCGCAACGGCGTCCACGGCTCGTCGGTGCCCCAGCCGTCGCCGGCCAGCAGATCGTGGATCAGTGCGCCCGCCGGCGCGTCGACGCACACCTTCCCCCGTACCGTCAGTACGCCGTGCTCCGGCACGGTCACGTCAGCGAGGAGCTGTCGCGCCAGCTCCTCGTCCCGCTGGGCGTCAGGCGCGATCGTCAGCCGCAGCAGCTCGGGCCCGTCCAGCAGTCCGACGGCGAGAATCCGTCCGTCCCGCTCCCACGTCCGGACCGCCGCGGCCGTCGCCTGCGCACCCGACCGCCAGAACCAGCCCAGGTCTCCCGGATGCAGCTGCATCGGCGCACCGTCGTACTGCCACTCCCGCAGCACATCCACGATCTCGCCCAGGCTGTCGACTCCCGGCCGCCCCATACCCATCGTCATCCCTCGATCACACACCACCGCGACGACCGCCCGCACCTGGTTTCCGCGCGCCCCGCTCCACGCATACGTTCGGGGCGAACCGGCCCCGCGGGTGGTACGCGCGGCCGGTCGGCGGGGACCAGTGGGCCATGACTGAGAATGAGGAAGGCCCTGCCCGTGCACATCAGCGGCCCGAGGGCGTCAGCGACGCGACGGTGGAAGCGCTGGGATCGGTGTCGAAAGCGCTGGAGACGGTGGAGCGGGCCCGCGGCCACCTCTACGCGTTCCACCAGTTGACCGGTACCGCCGATCTCGAACTGGGCCGCGCCGTCGGCCTGTTGCGCACCGCGGGCCATGAGGAGTGGGCGGAGCGGATCGACCGTGAGCTGGTGGGCCGCAATGTTCTGGAGGGGCGGTGGACGTTCCAACTCGTGGAGGAGTACGACGCCACCTTCTACGAGCCGTACAAGGACCTGGAGCGGCAGGTGCGCGATGCTCTCGTCCAGGGGCGCGAGCACGTGTACGAGGCGGAGATGAAGGAAGCCCGCCGTACGAAACAGCACCCCGATCACATCGCGCGTCCCTCCGACGAGGAGTGAGTCCGGGCCGGACGGGTGTGCTCGTATGCTGGGCGCCGATCCGGAGGAGGGACCCATGCCGACGTGGGGGCTGGTCGTCGAGACGACCACGGGGACAGGGGAGCGCAAGCACGTCGAGGCGTATGTGCTGGCTCAGCTGGACGCGACGCGGGACGACGCGCTGCGGGAACTGGAGCGGCGGGCGCACCAATATCAGCCCACGCATCCCATGAGCCCGAAGCGGCGACGGCTCTTCCGGACGGGCGACGGCTTCCTGCTCGTCGTGGACGGCGCCTGGCAGTCGTTCAGTACGCGCTTCACGCTCGCGGAGTTGCTGCACGACTCGGCGGCTCCGGCTCCGGCTCCGGCACCCGAACCCGTACAGGCGCCGGAACCGGCGGACGTCGCGCCGCCCGCGGACGTACCTCGGCCGGCACCGGCACCGGTACCTGAGCCGGATCCGGTGGCGCGGTACGACGACGGTGTGCCGGTGAAACCCTCGTGGCTCGGGCGCACCGACCTGTCGTGACGGCACGTCGAGGGATGGCGCCCGGGGCCGCTGGCCACGGGCGCCGTCAACGGCCCTCCGTCGCCACGATGAACAGCGGAGATCCCGGCTGACGGGCCCTTCGGCTTATCCGGCCCTGAGCCGGCCTTCAACGCAGCCTTAAGGATCATGAGCGGGGCCCGACAGGCCCCGATTCGGGGCCCGCCGCCGTCTACGTTCGGCCTTGTGAGTTCCGAAGCAGCCGTCCCAGATCCGTCCATGTACCCCGCGCTCTCCTCCTACTTGACGCGCCCCGCGGACCGGGAACCGCGTACGGCGCCCGGAATGCCGCACCCCGTGGCGGGACCGACGTACACGACGCCGCCGAGCGTCCCGGCCACACGGGGGCGTCATCGCGCCGCCGCCTCCACACGGCGGCGGCCTCGCCGTCACGTCCTTGCCCGGCGGCGCACCCCGTCGCCCCCGTTCGCCTACGCGTCCGCAGCCCTGCTCGCCTTCGCCACCGCCGCGCTCCTCGCGCCGTCCCACAGCCCCGCTCCCGGCCAGCCGCATGCCGCGCCCCCGCAGCAACCGGACGCTCCCGGCGGGCTGTCTCTGCCCGTGCCCGACGAGGCGCCCACGACACCGGTCCCGACCGACCGGCCCACCCGCACACCACACCCGGACCCGTCGGCGAGAACCGACGCCCCGACTCCCCGTTCGGAGCCGTCGAATGTGCTGCGTTTCGGCAGCACGGGGAGTTCGGTCCTGCGGCTGCAGGAACAGCTGGGGCAACTGCGGCTCTATACCGGCCCCCTGGACGGCTACTACAGCCATGACGTCGCCGCCGCGGTCGCCCGCATGCAACAGGCGCGCGCCATCGACGAACCGCTCGGCGTCTATGGCCCGGCCACCCGCAGCGCCATCAGCACGGCGGCTCTCTGACTCTCGGCAGAGGCGGCACACGGCGCCGAGCAGGAGCAGCGTGTCCCCGGCGAGCCGCCCCCGCCCGCGCGGCGCACTGCGCCGTCTGCAGGACGGGATCGCGCGTGGGCGCACTCGGACGTGCCCTGTGCCGCCCGGGGCCGCGAGAGCGGCACGGCTCGCGGGCACACCTGTCAGCACCCGGTGTTCCGTTCCCTGTTGTGGAAGGTCCTCGTGCTCGGACTCGAAGTCGTCGTGCTGCTCGCCGCGGTGCTCCTGGCCGGGCACGTTCTCGCCGCCCGGCTGCGACTGCCGCCGCCCGTGGTGCTGCTGGCCTGCGGGCTCGCGCTCGGCTTCGTGCCGGCGCTGCGCGAAGTGCCCCTGAGCCCCGAGATCGTCCTGCTGATCTTCCTGCCCGTACTGCTGTACTGGGAGAGCCTGACCACCTCGCTGCGGGAGATCCGCAGCAACTTGCGCCCCATCACACTGATGGCGACCGCCCTCGTGCTCGGCACGGCCGCCGCCGTCGCCGTCACCGCCCACGCACTGGACATGCCCTGGGGGCCGGCCTGGGTGCTGGGCGCGGCCGTCGCCCCCACCGACGCCACCGCCGTGGGCGTGCTGGCCCGCGCCCTGCCGCACCGCAACGTCACCATGCTGCGCGCCGAGAGCCTCGTCAACGACGGCACCGCCCTGGTCCTGTACGGGCTGGCCGTCGGAGTCACGGTCGGCGAGGAATCCCTCACCGCCGGGCACGTCGGCCTTCTCCTGCTGCTCTCCTACCTCGGAGGCGTCGCGGTCGGTGCCGTGATCGCGTGGGTCGGAACCTGGCTGCGCCGGCGGCTGAGCGACCCGCTGCTGGAGAACACGGCGATCATCGCGCTCCCGTTCACCGCCTACCTGCTCGCCGAAGTCATCGACGCCTCCGGTGTACTGGCGGTCGTGTCCTGCGGGCTGATCATGAGTCAGAAGGGTCCGTCCGTAGGCCAGGCACACGGACGGCGCCAGACCGAGGCGTTCTGGTCGCTGGCGACGTTCCTCATCAACGGCTCCCTGTTCGTGCTGGTCGGGATGAAGGCGCAGGACGCGGCCCGCGGCCTGGACGGCATCAGCGTGGGCACCGCTCTCCTCCTGGTCGGCGCGGTCACCGCCGTGACCATCGGGGCACGCTTCGCGTTCCTGTTCACCACCCCTTACCTCATCCGCCTGCTGGACCGGCGCCCCCAGCAGAAGGCCCGCCGCGTCGGTGCCCGCCCCCGCATCGTCAACGCCACCGCCGGCTTCCGGGGCGCCATCTCCCTGGCCCTCGCGCTGGCCGTGCCCACCACCCTCTCCAGCGGAGCACCGTTCCCCGACCGGGATCTGATCGTGTTCGCCACCTGCGGCGTCATCGTCTGCACCCTGGTCCTGCAAGGCATCGTCCTGCCCTACGTGACCCGCTGGGCCCGGTTCGAGCACGACACCGTACTGGCCGAAGAACTCCATCTCGCTCAGCGGGCCGCGACCGAACGGGCCCTGACCGCGCTGCCACAGCTCGCCGACCGCCTGGACGTCGAAGCCGATGTCGTCGAGCGCCTGCGCCGCGAATACGAGGAACACCTCTCCCTGGTGGAGGCGAACGCCTCGGACACGGAGGACGATCCCGCCCTCGCCCAGGCCGAGCAGTACAGCCGTCTGCGACTGGCCCTCCTGGACCACAAGCGCGACACCGTCATCCAGCTCCGCGACGAACACCGCATCGACGACACCGTGCTGCGCCGGATGCAAGCCGCTCTGGACGTCGAGGAGGTCCGGCTGCGGCGCACGGCCACCGGCCCCTGACTCCCTCTCGTCACCAAGAACACCGGCCCGCCCTGTCACCCGTGCGCGACGGCGGAGGAAAGCACTCCGGGAGGCGGGCCCGTCGTACTGTCGGCGCCATGACGGATCCTTCTGTGCGGACGCGGCCCGCTGAGGACGGCTCGAGCGTGGCGCGCCTCGTCGCGTTGTCCGACGGTATCTATGCCATCGCGATGACGCTGCTGGTCATCGACGTGGCGATTCCGGAGCACCTGGACGACGCCGCCTTCCACCATGCCTTGAAGGACGTACTGCCCAACCTTGGTGCTTTCGCCCTCAGCTTCACGCTCATCGCCGGATTCTGGCGTGACCATCGCAGGGTCCTCACCGGCCTGCGCTCCGGCAGCACCCTGGTGACCCGCGTGACGCTGCTCGGGCTCGGCCTCGTCGCCCTGCTTCCCTTTCCTACGGCTCTCCTGGCCGAGTACGCCTCGCAGCCCGACGCGGTCGCTCTGTACGCAGGGGCCATGGCCGCGATCCACGCGGTGCACGTCGCTCTGTTGCTGCTCACCCAGCGCCAGGTACATCCCTCGGCCGCGTCCGCGGAGGCCACGGACCGGCGTCGCTTCACCGCCCGGCTCGCGGCCGGGGCCCTGGTCTTCGTCCTCTCCATCCCCCTGGCGTTCGTCGATACGAACGTGGCCATGTGGTTCTGGCTCGTCCTGATCCCGGCCCGGCACCTGGCCCGCCTCCGGCCATCACGGCAATGAGCGTGGCGGGGCGGGCGACCCCTGGACACCACCGGCAGACGTCGCCCGCCCTGACCACTGGCAGACCCGTGGACGGGGGGGCGTTGCACGAGCCTGCTCCCCCTCCGGGTGCCCCCTGCGCAGCTGTGCACACGTCCCGGGCGAGGGTCCGCCCGTGGGGCCCAAGTGGCGGCGGCCTGAAAACCTTTCGGCATCGTCGGCGGGCGGCTGTACCCTCACGCCTCATGAGCTGGCTGCCTGACGACTTCGTCCACCCCGTCCATGTGCCCGTGCCCGGCACCGCGCTGCACCTGCGGCCGATCCGGGAGGCGGACACCGCGATCGACCACCCGGCCGTGATGGGTTCCCGGGACCGCCTGTGGGAGATCTTCGGCCCGGCCTGGGGCTGGCCCTCGGAGACGATGACCTATGACGAGGACCGCGTGGACCTGCTGCGGCACGAGCGGGAGATAGCCGCGCACCAGTCGTTCAACTACGCGCTGTTGGACGAGGAGGAGACGGTGCTTCTCGGCTGCGTCTACATCGACCCGCCGGAGCGCACCGGCGCCGACGGTGAGATCTCCTGGTGGGTGGTGGACGACCTGGTCGGCAGTGATGCGGAGCGGGCGTTCGACGCGCTCGTGCCGCGGTGGATCGCCGCCGACTGGCCTTTCCGGCAGCCCCGTTACATCGGCCGCGACCTCACCTGGCAGGACTGGCTGGAGTTGCCGTCCGCCTCGTGACCGGTGTCCTGCGGCGCTGTGGTCGAGTCGGGCAGGAGCAGGCGGAAGGTGCACCCCTCGCCGGGGCGGTTGTCCAGTTCGAGACGTCCGCCGTGTGCTGTCGCGATAGCGGTGGCGATGGCGAGCCCGAGGCCGGAGCCGGGGTCCGTGTCGCGTCCCGCTTCGCCGGACTGCCCGGACGGGGTCGCGCGGTAGAAACGGTCGAAGACGTGAGGGGCCTCGTCGGACTCGATGCCGGGTCCGTTGTCGGCGACCTCGATCACGCAGACGGGGGCGCCGGGCGGCAGTGGCGGGTTGCTGCTGAGGCCCTGCGGGGCAGAGGTGCGGGTGGCGCCGACCCGGACGTGGATACGGGTGTCGGCGGGGGTGTGGGCGCACGCGTTGGACAGCAAGTTGCCCAGCACTTGGGCGAGTTGGTGAGGGTCGCCGAGTGCCTCGATGATGTCGAGGTCGCTTTCCGGGGCCGGGGGACGGGTGGCCAGTGGCTCCAGGGTGATGCGGTGGCGGGGGTGGTCTATCGCGGTGGTGGCGATCGCGTCGGCCGCCAGGGAGAGCAGGTCGACGGGTTCGCGGTGTGCGGCGGGCACACCGCTGTCGCCGTCCCCGTCGCCGAGCTTGGCCAGGAGGAACAGGTCGTCGACGAGACGGCTCATGCGATCGGCGTTACGGGCTATCAGGGTGTGCGCCTCCCGGCGTCGCCGGTCCGCCATGCCGGGTTCGTCGAGGAGGAGTTCGGCGAAGCCCTGGATGGCGGTGAGCGGAGTGCGCAGTTCGTGGCCGGCGTCCGCGAGGAAGCGGCGCAGCTGCTGTTCGGAGGTCTCCGTGCGGTGCAGTGCCGTGCGCAGGCGGTCGAGCATGGTGTTGAGGGCGAGGCCGAGGCGGCCCACCTCGGTGTCCGGGTCCGCCACGGGCACGTTGAGTTCGAGGGCGCCTTCGGTGATGTGCTGCGCGGTGCGCTCGACGCGGGAGAGCGGGCGCAGTCCCAGGCGGACGGCGCCGTTGCCGAGGACGACCACGCCGACGGCCACCGCGACGCCGAGTCCGAGACTGAGCCAGAGCAGTTTGGTGGTGGCTCCGTCCACCGTCTCCAGCGGCAGGGCCACGACGGAGCGCATGCGGTCGGGGCTGGAGTAGGAGATCACCCGCCAGCCGGACCCGGCGCCGCCGTCCTCTGAAGGAACGGTGCTGGGGCGTCGGTCGGCCAGGTCCAGGTCGGCCTCGCTGCGCGGGAGTCGCGGACCCGGGCTGTCGCTGCTGCCCAGGGAAGCGGGCACCAGGTGACCGTTCTCGTCGTAGAAGAAGACGCGGTAGTCCGAGGGGAGCGCGTTGTCCGGGCTCGGCGGGTGCGGTGTTCTGTCCTCGGCGACGTCCTCGTAGGCGTGGTCCGGGGGCCGGAAATGGGAGAGCCGGTCGTCGACCTGGTGGGTGAGCCAGCCGCGCAGGACGGCCAGGCCCGCGCCCTGGCACAGGAGGACGGCGCTGGTGGCGAGCAGTCCGGCGATCAGGACGAGGCGGGCGCGCAGTGAGTGCGGGCGCGGAAGGCGCCTCCACCTCATCGCGTGGCCGTGTCGGTCTCGGCGCGCGGCAGCCGCAGGCAGTAGCCGACCCCGCGCACGGTGTGGATCAGCGACGGCGCGTCACGGTCGATCTTGCGGCGCAGGTTCTTGACATACGTGTCGACGATGCGGGTGTCGCCCGAGAAGTCGTAGCGCCAGACCTGCTGGAGGATCTCCGGCTTCTCCAGAACGCGTTCGGGGTGGGCCAAAAGGCAGGCCAGGAGCCGGAATTCGGTCGGCGACAGTTTCAGCGGGCGGCCCGCCCTGCGCACCTCGTGGGTGCTCTCGTCCAAGGTGAGGTCGGCGTACCGGAGGGGCGGACGGACGCCGGTGGCGGACGCGCCGCTGCGGCGCAGGATGGCGCGGATGCGCAGCAGCACCTCCTGGACGTGGAAGGGCTTGGTGACGTAGTCGTCGCCGCCGGAGCTCAGGCCGATGATGCGGTCCTCGACACCGGTCCGCGCGGTGAGGAAGAGGACCGGCGTGTAGACGCCCTGGGCGCGCAGCTCGCGGGTGAGCCGGAAGCCGTCGGTGTCGGGCAGCATCACGTCCAGGACGATCAGGTCGGGCCGGCGGCTGCCGGCCTCGGACAGGGCTTCCTGTCCGCTGGACGCGCTCGCCACGGCGTAGCCGGCCGCGCCGAGCGCGGAGGTGAGCAGGGTGCGGATGCTGGCGTCGTCCTCCACGACCAGGACGGTGTGCCCGGCGACGGGCATGCGCGAGGGGGTGTGCTGGTCGGTCACGTTCTTGCACCTCGGAGTACGGACAGGGGGAGCCGTGCGGCGCGATGGTAGACAGAGATCCTGTACGCGAAAGGCGTGAATCCGTGTCAACGGGATGAGATCCGGCATCCTGGACGCCGCCCTCTGGAAGCGGCGCCCAGGATGCCGGAGCGGTCAGCCGGTCACCTGTTTGTCCTTGGCGAGGGCCGTGGCGCGGTCGGTGACGGTCTTTTCGAGCTTGGTCACGGCGCTGTCCAGCCCCTTGGAGCCGGCGCCCGCCGCGCGCGCCTGTTCCGCGATGGCCTTGAGGTCCTTCGCCGCCGTGCCCGAGGCGAAGAACTTCTGGAACAGCTCCCGGTACGCCTTCTTGTACGTGCCGTCGAGGGCGTCGGAGGCGAGGAACTTGGTCTTCAGGACGTGCTCGGCGAAGCCGCCCCTGCCGGCATTCCCGCCCTTGTCCCCGTTCCCGCCCTGGCCGCCCTTCGCGTCCGCCCCGCCGTCTTGGCCGGGCATCCCACCGGGCTGCCCTTGCGGCGCGCCGGACGGGGCCGCGGAGGGTGCGGCGCCGGATGTGGCACCGTCGGGCGCCGCACCGCCCGGCATGCCGCCGCCACCCATGCTGATCGAGTCGTCAGGGCCGGACGTCGCGTCACCGCTGAAGGTCATGTTGTAGTCCCAGCCCAGGACGGAGAACTTCTTGGTGTCCAGGTCGTACCAGAGCAAGTAGTTCTTGCCGGGGCCCGCCATGTCGTCGAAGTTCAGCAGCAGGTTCTGCGAGGCGACATAGTCGGCCAGGGAGTCGACATCGACGTACTGGTCGAGGTCCTTCGCGAACTCCTTGTCCGAGGCGCTGTTGACCCACTTGATGAGCTTCATCACCGGTTCGAGGTCCTGGCTGCCCTTCTTGTTGAGCTGCTTGAAGGAACTCTCGTAGTCGCTGGGGTCGTCACCGCGGTAATCGAAGCTGCTGCCCGCCCGCGCCTTGTACATCACGCCGTTGCCGTCGGCGACGTCCTCGGCGTAGTCGGTGTCGGGCGCCTCGACCATCAGGCGGGTGGCGGTGGGCCGGTTGTTCATCTTCACCTTGGTGAAGGCGTACCGCTCGGCCTTCTGCCCGCTCTGCGTGGTCAGCGACAGCGACAGCGCTTCGTTGAGGGGCACCTGGTCGTTGCTGCCGGGGCGCAGCGAGATCTCCCGCTCGCCTTGGTAGGCGCGGCCCTCGACGTACTCGTCGATCTTGACGAGCAGCGGCAGTTCCTCGGGCTTCTGCGCGGACAGGTTGAACTGCGTCATGCCGCCGCCCATGCCCCCGGCTCCGCCGGGACCGCCGCCCGCCTTCTGGGCCTGGCCGCGGTCCCGGCCTCCGGCGGCAGCGCCCCCGGCACCCGCGGCGCCGGCCGGAGCGCCCTGCGCGCCCTCAGGCGCATTCCGGCCGCCACCGGGCATGCCCTGGGTGCCGCGCAGGGACGACAGGGTGGAGTTTCCCTTGAGACGGATCCCGACATCGTTGAGGTAGACGCCGTCGATGGTGAGGTCGGCCTCGATGTAGTCCTTGGTGCCGTCCTCCTTGAACTCCTTCATCATCTTGTCGAAGTCGGTCTGCTGGTAGGTGAGTTGGACCGAGTGCTGCGCCGAGGTGTCGTACAGGCCCGTCGTCCCCCGGACGTCGTCGGTGATGGCGTCCGCCTCGGCCCGCGAGGACGATGTCACATACGGGGAGATCCGCGCGTCACCCAGGAAACAGACCATTGCGGCGAGCCCGACGCCCAGCGACGCGGCCGGCTTCCAGTGGTGCCGCAGCCGGACGGGCAGCCGGTCCCGCAGCCGCCGCCGGCGCTGCGCGGTGGTCTCGCCGCTCATCACAGGTCCGTCGTGTCGTAGCCGGTCAGCACGGTCACCCGCTGGCCGGACGTACGCTCCTGCAGCGCGCTGACCAGCTCGCCGGGCTCGGCGCCCTTCTTCAGGCGCACCGTGTAGAAGACCTCGTTCAGCGCGCCGCCGCGGATCGTCTCCGTGCTCACCAGCTCGAACTCACTGGTGTACTTGATCAGTACGTCACGGATCTGCGGCGTGTGGTCGTCACCGGCCGGCACCTGCACCTTGACGACCTGGCGCTGCACGTTCAGGGCGAACCAGTTGAACTTGAACATCACGAGGACGACCGCGCAGATGACCACGGCGCCGACCGCGGCCAGCGTGTAGAAGCGGGCACCGCACGCCATGCCGATCGCCATGGCGAGGAAGATGAAGCCGACGTCCCGGGTCTCCTTGACCGCGTTCCTGAAGCGGACCACGGACAAGGCGCCGACGAGGGAGAACGCGCGGGCCAGGTTCGATCCGACGACCAGCATGATCAGGGCGACGATCATGCCGACGATGACCAGGGTCTGCACGTAGGACTGGCTGTAGGAGACGTTGCGGTGCGTGTACCGGTAGGTGTAACCGATCAGCGTGGACAGGATGAACGACAGCGCCATCGCCGCCACGACATCGGCCACGCTGAACGTGCCGCTGAGTTCCTGCAGATCGAAATTCACTGTGCTCCTACCTTCAACGGCGCGTCCTGCGCCGGCCGCTGCGCGAGCGGCTGTTCTTCAGTGGGGGTGGGTGGCGGACAGTCCGCCTCGTCGACGTGGAAGATCGAGCGGGGGGCGAGGCCGAACGTCTCGATGGACTGCACGTATTTCGAGATGCGTACGAGGTTGAGGTTGCGCCGCGCCGCGAGGTCGGTGATCCAGTGCGGTGTGCGCTCGTTGACCTTGATCTCCATGACCGACATGTGCGGCGGAATGGTGAACCGGTTCTCCGGTGCCGGTGTGTCGAAGCGGAAGTCCCGGTCCCGGCCGCGGACACGGCGGTCGAAGGTGACGCGTAGTCCGGTGTCCGAGGCCCGCCCGACCAGCGCCTCGCGCTGATATCCGGTGATCGCGGCGGGCCGCAGGTCCAGCCGCACGATCAGGTCGAGGACCTCGTGCACGAAGGGGCGCTCCGCCGGGGCGTGCTCGACCATCTCCCGGCCGTCGCACAACTGCCGCGCCGTGCCGTACGGGAGGGTGATGCGCCGCTTCTGCGTGACACGGTTGACGCGCTGCTTGATCTCCACGCAGACCGGTGTCTCGTCGGTGGCCCCGTCGAGGTCGCCGTAGTGCCGGATGCGCAGCTTGCGGCGGAACTTGAGACCCTCGATCTTCTCCCAGTAGAACCGGAGTTGAGGAGTGTCGTAGTACAGGCTCCACACGCCGTAGCCGCCCACCGGGCTGTGCAGGTCGCGGTCCATCCGCTCGGCCAGCTCGTCCCGGATGTCCGCGGCCTGTTCCACGGGGACCAGGTATTTGAGCTCGAACCGGTTGAACGCGTGCAGCCGGCTTGCCACATGCAGCGGTTCCTCGCTCCCCGGACTCCCGCTGTCCTCCGCCCGGGCTTCCTCTGCCCGGTCCTCACGCGCCGCGGCTGCCTTCGACAGGAACACCATGCGCCTCCTTGCTCATACGTTGCGGACCGTCCGGCTGTGCACACGCAACCAACGGCGTATGAGGAGCCCATGAGAATCACGGGTTGATTTCAGGAGTCTTCAAGGCGACGCGAAGGTGAACACGGGGCAACCGGGGGAGAAGCGCACAATATGAAGGAACGTGTTCCGCTTCGTGGAGGTAGTCCCGCATGCGCTTGCTGCTCATCCGTCATGGCCAGACCCCGTCCAACGTCAAGCACCTCCTGGACACCGGACGGCCGGGCCCGGAGCTGACGCCGCTGGGGCAGGAGCAGGCGGCCGCGCTGCCGCAGGCGCTGGCGGAGGAGAAGATCGAGGCGCTGTACGCGTCCACGCTCGTGCGCACCCGGATGACGGCCGCGCCGCTGGCCGCCGCCACGGGGCTGGAGGTCCAGGTGCGGGACGGCATCCGGGAGCTGATCGCCGGAGAACTTGAGATGCGGGGCGACGAAGAGGCGGCCGCGACCTATCTCACCACCGCTTTCGCCTGGTCCGCGGGTGACCTCGGACGGCGGATGCCCGGGGGCGAGGACGGCGTGGAGGCACTCGGCCGCTTCGACGCGGTGGTCGCCGAAGCGGCCGGGACGGGAGCGGGAACGGTCGCTATGGTCAGCCATGGCGCGGCGATCCGCATGTGGGTGGCCGCGCGGGCCGTCAACGTCGACGTGGCCTACGCGTCCGCACACGCCCTGGGCAACACCGGCGTCGTCGTCCTGTCCGGCTCGCCCGACGAGGGCTGGCAGGCGCTCGTGTGGGAGGGCCGCCCGCTGGGCCCGGAGGGAAGCTCCCCCGAGGACGGCGGCCCGGCCGGAGAGCCCACCCCGACGCCCTGACCCGAACCGTACGACGCGCGTGATGACCGCCCGCTGCGGCGGACTCACTACCTGGTTGCGCGCGTGTCCGACTGTGAAGCCAGCAACTCGGCAAGGCCGTGGCGGGTGGCGGCCAGGACGACCCGGTCGGTGGGGCGCAGCACATAGCCGGGGTGCAGATCCCAGATGAGGCCGGGCGGCGCGGCGGGGCTGTCCTCCTGCGGTGACGCGGCGAGGTCGGGACGCCGCTCGCCCGGGGCCGTGGAGTCGACGGCGATCACCCGCCACGACCCCGGCCGAAACGATTCTGCGATGGTGCGTCCCTCCAGTGGCGAGTGACCGGCGACGTCGAGTACGGCGAAGAGCAGCACCCTGCGTTCGACCGGGATCGCGCCGAGGATCTGGCGGCCCATCATCGCCCCGGCGAAGGCCGGCGCGGCAAGCGTGGTGACACTGCGGCTGCGGGTCAGGGCCCGGGGATGGGCGGCGCGCAGGGTGCGGTAGACGGCCGTGGCGAACGCGTCGTCGTACAGGCGCAGCGAGACCCGCAGATTCGGCTTGACGGACCGGGCGTACAGCGCGGCTTCGAGGTTGGTCGTGTCGTGGCTGGTGAGGGCGAGCAGGGCGTGCGCGCGCTGGACCTTGGCGGCCTCCAGGACGCCTTCGTCGCGTACGTCGCCGAGGATCGTCGGGACATGCAGGCGGCGGGCGAGCGGGATGCCGCGGGCATCGGGGTTCTCCTCCACGCACACCACGGGGATGCCGAGTTCGTGCAGCCGGGCCAGGACGCGGGTGCCGACCTTGCCGAGGCCGAGCAGGACGACGTGCCCGGACAGGCCGCGCGGCGGGCGGCGCAGGGCGGTGGCGGTGCGGAAGGTGCCCAGAGCTTCGAGCACGGCGGCGAGGAGTACGGGGAGCAGCAGCAACCCGGCCAGGCCGGTGAGGAGTTGGAGGATCTGGCGTGCGGCCGGTTCACCGATCGCGGGGTCGTCGATGGCGAACAGATCGAGCAGCGTGATGTACGCCGCGCCCAGCGGATGGCGCTCCGTGGTGGCCCAGGTGGCGAGGGCCAGGCCGAGGACACAGACCGCGAGCCCGGCCAGCGACCAGCGCAGCCTGCGGGAGAACAGGGAGCCGAGCGGCAGCCCGCGCGCGGTCAGGCGTCGTGGCGGCAGGGCGGGGCCCGCCGGGGCGACGGTGTCCAGGACGACGGTGCCCCGGCCGGTGGCCGCGCCGACCGTCCGGTCGTCCGGGAGGAGCAGAGGGCCGTCCTGGCCCGAGGAGTCCGAACCCTCCGCGCCCGCCGGGTCGTTGGTCGTCGCCGACAGCAGGGCGAGGGTGCACAGCCCGGTCCGGGCGACCGTTCCGCGGCCGGGCGGGTTGCGTTCCACCGCGCGCAGCAGCAGTCCGTCGGCCTGGATGACCTTGCTGGTGCCGGCGACCGCGGTGCCGGCGAGCGCCGGGGCAGCGGTGTCCGCGTCCGACAACACGGTGGTGGACGTGTCCAGCGTTTCAGGATCGAGTCCGGGTGACGCCAACGCGGCTGCCTGGTCCAGGAGTTGGGCCAGATGCTGGCCGAGCCTGCGATCGTAGAGCCGGATGACCAGGCGCAGGCGCGGATTGAGCCGTCGGGCGGCGAGCGCGGCGCGGATGTTGGTCTCGTCGTCGTCGTGGACGAGAGCCAGCGCGTCGGCCTCCGCGACCCCCGCCTCCGTGAGGGTCTCCTCGTCCAGCAGCGCCGCTTCCATGACGCGGGGCGGCTCTCCGGCGGGCGAAGCCGTCGGGGACGGCACCGCCCGGTTCATCGCGGCCTGTAAGCGACTCAACAGGGCCGCGGCGCGGACCCGGCCGCCGTTGCCGACCTGTGGTTCGGCGGCAACACGCATCGGCGGGACGACGATGGTGACCTGAGCACGGTAGAGATCGCGCAACTCCGCACCCAGCCGTTCGGCGAGTGCGTCGTCACCGCAGACGATCATATGGCGGGGCAGAGGCGGGTGTTGGGCCTGGTGAGGAAGCGACACGAGTGTCATGGTGCGGTCTCGACTCCGCCCGCGTCCACCGGAGCGGTGCGCGAGCCAGTCGCCCGGCAAGGTGTCGGCGCCCCTGCCGGGTCCGCGGTGCGTCGGTCAGCGTTCGAGCATCTTCAGCTGCGCCTCGTTGTGCGTGGCGCCGGCCGCGGGCGGGAGGTCCGTCAGACGCTCGAGCTGGGCGGGGGTGAGCAGGACGGCGTCGGCGGCTGCGTTCTCCTCCAGCCGGCTCACCCGCTTGGTGCCGGGGATGGGGGCGATGTCGTCGCCCTGGGCCAGCAGCCAGGCGATGGCGACCTGGGCGGGTGTGGCGCCCACCTCTGCGGCGACTGCCTGGACCTCGTCGGCCAGGCGCAGGTTGTGCTGGAAGTTCTCCTCGGAGAAGCGCGGGTTGTCGCGGCGGAAGTCGTCCTTGTCGAAGGCGTCCACGGAGCGGATCGTCCCGGTGAGGAAGCCGCGGCCGAGGGGCGAGAACGGGACGAAGCCGATGCCGAGTTCGCGGAGCGCCGGCAGGACACGGGCCTCCGGGTCACGGGTGAACAGGGAGTACTCGGACTGGACGGCGCTGACCGGCGTGACGGCGTTCGCGCTGCGGATCGTGTCGGGCCCGGCCTCGGAGAGGCCGAACGCGCGGACCTTGCCCTCGGCGATCAACTCGCCCACGGCGCCCGCCGTCTCCTCGATGGGGACGTTCGGGTCGACGCGGTGCTGGTAGTAGAGGTCGATGTGGTCCGTGCCGAGTCGCGCGAGCGACCCCTCGACGGCGGTGCGGATGTTGGCCGGGCTGGAGTCCAGGTTCCCGGGGCCTTCACCGCCGTGCGACACCATGCCGAACTTCGTCGCCAGCACCACCTCGTCGCGGCGTCCCTTCAGCGCACGGCCGAGCAGCTCCTCGTTGGTGTACGGGCCGTAGATCTCGGCCGTGTCGATGAAATCGACGCCCAGGTCAAGGGCGCGGTGCACGGTGCGGATGGACTCCGCCTCGTCGGTCCCCGCTCCGGTGTACGCCTGGGACATGCCCATGGCCCCGAGGCCGATCCGGGAGACTTCCAGGTCGCGCAGGTGGATGTGGTGCATCGGTGCTCTCCGTCCGTTCCGTCCGTACGTCTCGTGGGAAGCGTACGTCCAGGACGCGGCTGGAATCGCGTTCGCGCGCCCTCGTCGAGGGGCCGGACTGTTCAGGGGAATGACAGGGCTCCCCACGCCGCGCGGAGGGTGGCGGAGGTGCCTGCGAGCGGTACGTCGTAGGCGAGTGTTGAGACCTACCGCGTTGTGTTGCGGCCCTGTTGCAACCTTGTGCGCACGTGGCGGTGAACCGCTCCGGTCCGCCCAGGTCTGTGGTTACCTGCAGTCATGACCGCGTTCGTGACCCGCCGCTACGTCGACCTCGTGCGTGTCACCACCACGGGTTGTCGCGCCGAGAGCTGACCTCACGCCCGGCCTCTGACGCGGTCTTTCCCCGCGCTCAACTTCGGCCCCTTCCCGGCCTTTTCCGCCGTACCCCGTTTCCGCCGTAGCGAGCCCACCCCTGCCCGGGTGCGGCACGGCCCCTGTCCCCGCATCGCCATCCGAGGGAGAAGCATGACTCAGCCCATCGATTCCGTCACCGCCGGCCACACCCCCGACGACGAGCCCGCCGGGCCCGACACATCGGCATGGTCGTTCGAGACCAGGCAGGTCCACGCCGGTGCCGTCCCGGACCCGGCGACCGGGGCCCGGGCGACGCCCATCTATCAGACGACGTCGTTCGTCTTCCGCGACACCCAGCACGCCGCCGACCTGTTCGCACTGGCCGAGCCCGGAAACATCTACACCCGTATCCACAACCCCACCCAGGACGTCTTCGAGCAGCGCGTGGCCGCCCTGGAGGGCGGAGTCGCGGCCGTCGCCCTGGCCTCCGGGCAGGCGGCCGAGACCCTGGCGATCCTCACCCTGGCGAGCGCCGGTGACCACATCGTCTCCAGCGCGTCGCTGTACGGCGGCACCCACAACCTGTTCCGGCACACACTGCCGAAGTTCGGCATCGAGGTGTCCTTGGTGGACGACCCGGACGATGTCGAGGCGTGGCAGGCCGCGATCAGGCCGAACACCAAGGCATTGTTCGCGGAGACGCTGGGCAATCCGCGCGGGAACGTACTCGACGTGCGGGCAGTGGCGGACGTGGCGCACGCGGCAGGCGTACCGCTGATCGTCGACAACACGGTGCCGACCCCTTATCTGCTGCGGCCGATCGAGCACGGCGCGGACATCGTCGTGCACTCGGCGACCAAGTTCCTCGGCGGGCACGGCACCACCGTCGCGGGCGTCGTCGTCGACGGCGGCACCTTCGATTTCGGGGCGCACGCGGAGCGCTTCCCCGACTTCACCGAGCCCGACCCGAGCTACCACGGACTGCAGTACTGGCCGGCGCTCGGCCCGGGCGCCTTCGCCGTGAAACTGCGGGTGCAGCTGTTGCGCGACCTGGGTCCGGCCATCTCCCCGCACTCGGCATTCCTGCTCCTGCAAGGTGTGGAGACGCTCAGCCTGCGCATCGAACGGCACTCGGCGAACGCCCAGGCCCTGGCCGAATGGCTGGAACAGCGCGACGAGGTCGCCGCCGTCCACTACCCCGGGCTCCCTTCCAACCGCTGGTACGAGGCCGGGCAGCGGTATCTGCCGCGCGGCGCGGGCGCCGTGCTCGCCTTCGAGCTCCGCGACGGCGTCGAGGCGGGCAAGCGGTTCGTGGACGCTGTCGAACTGTTCAGCCACCTCGCCAACATCGGCGATGTCCGCAGCCTCATCATCCACCCGGCGTCCACCACCCACAGCCAGCTCGACGAGGCACAGCTGGAGGCAACCGGAACCAAGCCGGGGCTGGTGCGCCTCTCCGTCGGCATCGAGAACCTCGCCGACCTGAAGGCAGATCTGGAGGCCGGGTTCCGCGCGGCGAAGGGCGCGTCCTGAACACGATCCTGACGCCGTCCCAGGCCCCCCTCCCGCCGGCCTCCGGGGCCTGGCGGGACGGGGACCCGCTTGGGCGCCGCCAGTGGTACGTCCGGGAGCGGCCGCTGTCGCTGGAGGCGGGGGGTGAACTCCCGCGCCTGCGCCTCGCGTTCGAGACCTGGGGCCGTCTCGATCCGGATGCCTCCAACGCCGTCCTCGTACTGCACGCGCTCACCGGTGACAGCCATGTCGCGGGCCCCGCCGAGCCGGGGCACCCCTCGCCCGGCTGGTGGGACGGGCTCGTCGGTCCCGGCCGGGCGCTGGACACCGACCGCTGGTTCGTCGTCGCCCCGAACGTGCTCGGCGGCTGCCAGGGCAGCACGGGTCCCGCCTCCGCGCGGCCCGACGGGCGGCCCTGGGGCGGCGATTTCCCCTTCCTGACCCCGCGTGACCAGGTCGCGGCCGAGTCGGATATCGCCGACACTCTCGGCATCGACCGCTGGGCCCTGGTGATCGGTGGCTCGATGGGCGGAATGCGGGCCCTCGAATGGGCCGTGTCCCGGCCGGAACGGACCCGGTCCCTGCTGCTGCTCGCCACGGCCGCCGCGGCGAGCGCGGAGCAGATCGCCTGGGCGGCCGTCCAGCTGCACGCGATCCGCTCCGACCCCGGCTGGCGCGACGGGCACTACCACGACACGGGCCGCGGCCCCCACGCCGGACTCGGCCTGGCCCGCCGCCTCGCCCACATCACCTACCGGAACGAGCCCGAGCTCCAGGACCGCTTCGGACGTGCCCCCCAGGAAGCCGAGGATCCCTGGCGCGGCGGCCGCTACCGGGTCGAGTCCTACCTCGACCACCAGGCGGCCAAGCTGGTGCGCCGCTTCGACGCGGGCAGCTATGTGGTGCTGACCGAGGCCATGAACAGCCATGACGTCGGCCGTGGGCGCGGTGGCGCGCGGGCCGCGCTGCGCCGGGTCACGGCGCGGACCCTCGTCGCCGCTGTCGGCTCCGACCGGCTCTATCCGCCGTCGCAGCAGGCCGAGTTGGCGGCCGGTATCACGTCCGCGGACCGCCTCCGGGTGATCGAGTCGGCGCACGGGCACGACGGGTTCCTCGTCGAGACGGAGCAGGTCTCGGCGCTGGTCGCGGAGTTGCTTCCCTAGGGGCGTTTCCGGGTTGAGTCACACATCAACGGCCCCTGCGGTCGCCGGACTTGTGTCATGTCTCCTCGCGTCGCTCACCGGGAGCCAGTAGCAGCACCTCAAGGGCCCGCGCACATGTGCGGGCCCTCTCCAGGAACCACGGCAGCCGGCCGTCCGGGATCAGATCCGGGGTCGCCCGCACCGCCAGCGCGAAGCGGGCGTGGCCGGCCCGGTCGAGGACCGGCACCGCGAGGGTGCGGACCCCTTGCGCCGACTCGCCGTCGTTGAGGGCATGACCCTCCTCGCGTACCCGCGCCAACTCCCTTATAAGAGCGTCCCGTTCGACGATCGTGCGCTCGGTGAAGGCGTGCAGTGGCGGCAGTGCGTCGAGGTCGGCGTCGCCGGGGCGCGGCCACGCCAGCAGCACCTTGCCGAGCGCCGTCGAGTGCAGCGGACGGCGCAGCCCGACCTTCGGGGTGACCGAACCGCCTGCCACGATCACCGCGTACGGGCCGCTGCGCAGCGCCAAGTCGGCCGTGGCGCCCGTGCGTTCGGCCAGGTCGGTGAGTTCCGGCGCTGCCAGGTGCAGACCGCGCTGGTGGTAGGAGAGCCGGCCCAGCTCGGTGACCGAGGGGCCCAGCCGGTAGCGGGACGTGCGGAAGTCCTGCTCCAGGAAGCCCGCGGCGAGCAGCGTGCGGGCCAGTCGGTGCGCTGTCGAGACCGGCAGCTCCAGGCGCCGGGCCAGATCGGAGGCGCTGAGGTCGGGCCCGTTGTCGTGGAAGCAGTGCAGAAGGTCGAGCGCGCGACGCACCGCCTGGGCGCCGGACGGTGGGCGCACCGCGTGAGGGGAGTCGACGGGAGAGTCGGTCAAGGCGGGCCTCAAGGCTGACGACGACAAGGATCTCCCACATTACGGCAGGGACGAGCCCACTAAATCGGCCTCTGCAACAGTGCGTTCACACTCGTTCCCACATCATGGGAAGGCGCTTGCCGGGCTGTCGCGCGACATGTCAGGCTGCGGCCACACCGAGGCATCGAGCCCGTACCGGAGAGAGGAGCTGTGCCATGCGCCGTCGCACCGACCGCGTCACGCCCGCCCTCCTCCCGGTCCCGGCCGCGTTCACGCTGCGCCGCCACATCGACCTGGCCCGCGTGACCAGCGCGGCCTGTCGCGGCGCCCGCGCCTGACGCGCCGCTCCCTCTCCCTCCCGTACGACTCTCCCTTTCCCGTACGACTTCGCGCATCCCGGCACGCCCTGCCGCCTGCCTTCCTTCCCGCCCTCAGCGCCCCTCTCCGACTCCCGGGACCCGCCATGCCCACGCTCGCCGTCACCCGCTCCGTGCCCGACACCCTCTGGTTCACCCGCTGTCCCGTGCCCACGGCCACCGGCATCGCCGCCGACCGGCACTGGCTGGCCGACGAGTTCGCCGCCGACGGCATCGCCGTGCGGTCCTTGCAGGACGCCGCGCCCGATGTCGACCGGCAGACGCACTACACGCACGCCCTGCCCGGCCTGTTCCGCGAGGGAGGCAACGTACCCGCACTGTGGGCCCGTTCGCGGGGCGAGCGGACCCGGCTCATCGGTCTGACCTGGATCGAGGAACGCCAGGCGATTCTCGTCGCTCCCCACAGCACGGTGCGCGGCGCCGACGCGCTGCGCGGCCTGCGCCTGGCCGTCCCCCGGCACCGCATCGCCATCGACTTCTGGCGGGCCATGGCCCTGCGCGGCTTCGAGGGCGCTCTCGCCTCCGCCGCCCTCACCCTGGACGACGCCCGCCTCACCGACGTATCCGCCGACGGATACACCGGACAGTGGGCCGCTGAACTCGCCGCACTGCAGCGCGGCGACGTCGACGCCGTCTACGTCAAGGGCGCCCTCGCGGTCGAGGCGGCCCGCCGCGCGGGGGCCCACGTCGCAGTGGAACTGGACGAGTTGCCCGACCCCGTGCACCGCGTCAACAACGGCACCCCGCGCCCCATCACCGTGCACCAGCACCTCCTCGACGAGCACCCCCACCTCGTCGACCGGTTCCTGGCCGTCCTGCTGCGCGCCGCCGACTGGGCCGTGGACCACCCCGACGACGTCGCCCGCATCCTCGGCGCGGAGACCGGGGCGGGCGCCGAAGGCGTGGCCGGGGCCTATCGCCCCGGCACCCACCGCACCCTGCACCCCGACCTGTCCACGGCCCGACTCGACCTGCTCGCCCTGCAGGAACGCGGTCTGCGCGCGCACGGCTTGCTGCCCGGTCCCGTCGACGTACACCAGTGGGCCGATCCGGAGCCGCTGCGCCGGGCCCGCCTGCTCCACCCCGCCCCCGAAGCAGTCTGAGGACGCCCATCATGCGCATACCGAAATCTGTCGCCGCCCTCGCCGCGGCCGCGGCGCTCACCGCCCTCGCCACCGGCTGCGGCACCTCGGAGGCCGACGCGGGGAAGGCGGACAGCCGGCAGGTCACCGTCCGTATCCCCGACCCCGGCAACTCCGGCGCCCTTGCCGTCGGAAAGAAGGACGGCAGCCTCGCCAGGGCGCTCGACAAGGTGCACGCGAAGGTGCAGTGGACCGGCAGCGCCGGCCCGTTCGCGCCCGCCGCGCAAGCCATGAACGCCGACCAGCTCGACATCGCCACCGGCTCCATCACCTCCGGCCTCACCTCGCTCACCCAGACGCCCGGCTTCAAGTTCTTCACCGCGACGGCCCCCGACGGAGCGGGCGAGGGCATCCTGGCGAGGAAGGGTTCCGGCATCGACTCCGTGGCGGACCTGGCCGGCAGGAAGGTCGCCGTCAACCAGGGCGGAACCGGCGAGTACCTCCTGCTCAAGGCCCTCGCCCAACACCACATCCCCGCGTCCGAGGTCAAGCGGGTCCACCTGCGGCCCGACCAGACAGCCGCGGTCTTCAACAGCGGGAAGGTCGACGCCTGGGCGGTCTGGGCGACGTACTCGGTCGCCGAACTCGGCACCGGAAAGGTGAAGTTCGTCGCCACCGGTCAGCAGATCGGCTCCGACAACTACAGCCTCACCGCCGTCCGCACCGCCTTCGCCGACCAGCACCCCGACGTCGTCCGCGCCCTCTACGACTACCTGCACACCGCGAGCGGCAAAGAGAAGCAGGACCCGGCCGCATACCTGAACGTGAACACGGACGCGGGTCCGCAAGCACTCACCGGCGCCGCGAAGACACAACAGATCGCCATCACCCGCAAGAGCGGCACCGTCGAACCCATCACGGCAGAAGACATCAAGCGGTTCCAGGGAGTCGCCAGGTTCTACGCCGACCAGAAGGTCACCAAGACGACGGTGGACATCGCGGCACACGTCCTGGACGTGGAGAACCTCTCATGACGGCGCCGACCACCACACTGGTGGCACCCCGCCCGCCCCGCGTCCGCCCCCGCCGCGGCGGCCACACCGCGGCGATCCGGGCACTCGGCCCCATCGCCCTGCTCACCGTGTGGTGGGTGGCCTCCGCGACCGGCGTCCTCACCAAGGACGTCCTCGCGTCACCCGCACAAGTCATCGCCGCAGTAGGCGAGTTGTGGGGCAACGGACAGCTCTCCGACGCGCTCGCCACCTCCCTCACCCGCTCCGGTCTCGGACTGGTCATCGGCCTCACCGTCGGGCTGACACTCGGTGTCGTCACCGGTTTCACCCGCCTCGGCGACGAACTGCTCGACTCCTCCATCCAGACCCTGCGCACCATCCCGTTCCTCTCCCTCGTGCCGCTCTTCATGGTCTGGTTCGGCATCAACGAGACGGCGAAGATCCTGCTCATCGCGGTCGCCACCACGTTCCCCATGTACGTGTCCACATACAGCGGCGTCCGCAACGCCGACCGCAAACTCGTCGAGGCCATGCGCAGCTTCGGCATGAGCCGGCTCGCGATCGTCCGCGAGGTCGTCCTGCCCGGCGCCCTGCCCTCACTCCTCGCGGGCCTGCGCCTGTCGATGACGCTCAGCGTGATCGCACTGATCGCCGCCGAGGAGATCAACGCCACGGCCGGCATCGGCTACCTGATGGCCCAGGCCCAGAGCTACGCCCGCACCGACATCCTGGCGGTCTGCATCCTGGTCTACGGCCTGCTCGGCCTGGCCGCCGACGCCGTCGTACGCCTCCTGGAACGCGCCCTGATGCCGTGGCGCCGGGCCGGACAGGGAGCAGAGCGATGACCGACACCGCCGTCACCGCCGACACCGCCGTCCACATACACGGCCTGCGCCGCGTCTTCGGTGACCGGGCCGTCCTCGACGGCATCGAACTCACCATCGCGCGCGGCGAGTTCGTCGCCCTGCTCGGGGCGAGCGGCAGCGGCAAGACGACCCTCCTGCGCATCCTCGGGGCGCTCGACCGGGCCGACGACGGTGAGGTGCTCGTGCCGCCGGCCCGCACCATCGTCTTCCAGGAACCGCGCCTCGTCCCGTCCAAGCGGGTCCTCGCGAACGTCGCCGTCGCCCTGCCGCGCGGCCGAGCCTCGCGGGACCGGGCCCGCGGCGCGCTCACCGAGGTCGGCCTCGACCGGCACACCGACGCCTGGCCCGGCACCCTCTCCGGCGGCGAGGCCCAGCGCGTCGCCCTCGCCCGCGCCCTGGTCCGCGAACCCGAACTCCTCCTTCTGGACGAGCCGTTCGCCGCGCTCGACGCGCTCACCCGCCTCAAGATGCAGGACCTCGTCGGTGACCTCTGCCGGATCCACCGCCCTGCCGTCCTCCTCGTCACCCATGACGTGGACGAGGCGGTCCGGCTGGCCGACCGCGTCTGCGTCCTGCGCGACGGCCGGCTCGTCACCGACGAGCCCGTCACCGTCGAACGCCCCCGCGACCCCGGCGACCCCGCCTTCGTCGCACTGCGCCGCCGCCTCCTCGCCGACCTGGGCGTCCACCCCACCACCCGCACACACCTCCCGACAGGAGTCCACTGAATGACCGTCACCATCGGCGTCCACAACAGCAATCCGACCCTCTACTACCTCTCCCGCCTCGACTACGCCCAGGAGGAACTGGCCCCTCTCGGAGAGAGCGCCGCCTTCCACCCGTACACCAACGGCGTGCGCACCGGAGCCCTCCTGAGCGACGGGACCATCGACTTCGGCGGCACCGGCTCGACGCCGCCCGTCACCGCGCAGGCCGCCGGCCACGACATCGTCTACACCGCCGTCTCCGCGCCGCGCCCCGACCACGGCGCACTGCTCGTCCTCGAAGACAGCCCGCACCGCACCGCCGCCGACCTCAAGGGCGCCACCGTGCACCTCGCCATCGGCTCCTGGCAGACCCACCTCATCGCCAAGGCCCTCGACGACGCCGGACTCTCCTACGCCACCGACATCACGGCCGTACGGTCCGACGAGGACAGCGAACAGCGCCTGCGCGCCGGGGAGACCGACGCCTGGGTGGCACAGGGACCGCAACTTGTCGCCGCCCTGCGCACCGGCGGCGTCCGGGTCCTCCTGCGCACCGGTGACGTCATCACCGACCGGTCCGTCTTCTTCACCCGCCGCGACCTCGCCGAACAGCGCCCCGACATCGTCGCCGCCCTCGTCCGCGCCCTGCAGCGGGCCGACGACTGGGCGAAGGCGCATCCCCGCGAAGCCGCCGAGATCGCCGCAGGACACCAGGGCGGCTCCGTCGACGACTGGGAGACCGCGCTGACGGCGCTGCCCTGGCGCATCGAGGACGTGAGCGACACGTTCCTCGCGGAACAGCAGGAGGCGGCCGACATCTTCGCGCGGACCGGATTCGTGGACGGAGCCGTGACGGTCGCGGACGCCGTCGCCCGGCCGGGGGAGCGCCGACCGTGACGACCAGCGCCGCGCCCGAGGTCCTCTGGTACATCATTCCCCGCGAAGGCGCCTACCCCTGGGAGCCGGAGGGCCGCCGCCCCGTCGACCTCGGCTACCTCCAGCACCTCGCCGCCACCGTCGAGCGCCTCGGTTACACCGGAGCACTGCTCGCCACCGACCTCTACGACGTGTGGCCCCTCGGCAGCGCCCTGGCCGCCTCGACGAGCACGGCGTTCAAGCCGCTGCTCGCTGTCCACCCCGGTCTGATCCCGCCCACCCTGCTCGCGAAGATGGCCCTGAGCTTCGACACGCTCTTCGGCGGCCGCCTCCGGTTCAACGTCGTCAACGGCTCCACCAAGTCGCTCCAGGAGTACGGGCTGCACGTGGAGCACGACGAACGGTACGAGCTCAGCGCCGAGTACTGGTCGATCGTCAAACGGCTCACGGCCGGCGAGGTCTTCGACCACAAGGGCCGCTTCTACGACCTGCGGAACGCGGGCGCCTCCTTCCGCGACCTGAAGCCGGTCCAGGCACCGCATGTACCGCTGTGGTTCGGCGGGTCGTCGGCGCCGGGCATCGAGATGGCGGCCGAGCACGTCGACGTGTACCTGACCTGGGGCGAACCCCCGCACCTCCTCAAGGAGAAACTCGACCGGGTGCGGGAACGCGCCGCCGCGTACGGCCGGACCCTGCGCGTCGGGCTGCGTCTGCACCTCATCGTCCGCGACACGGAGGCCGCCGCGTGGGCCGCCGCCGACCACCTTCTGGACGTCACGAGCGAGGCGACGTACGCGCGTCAGCTCGGTGACAGGGCGGGGGAGGACGGCATCGGCTGGCAGCGCCAGTTCCGCCAGCACGGCGGCCGGGTCCCGGCCCGGGCCCGGGAGCTCGAGACCCACCCGAACCTGTGGCCCGGTATGAGCCTGTTCCGCCCGGGCCCCGGCACAGCGGTCGTCGGCTCGGCCGCCCAGGTCACCGAACGCCTCCTGGAGTTCCGGGATCTGGGCGTCGACACCTTCATCCTCTCCGGCAACCCCCTGCTGGAGGAGGCCTACCGGGTGGCGGAGACGGTGCTGCCCGCACTGGGGGTGGCCGGACGCACATGACGACGGCGCGCGCGGGAACGGGTGATCGTGGCCCGGACTGACTTTCCCCGTCCGGGGCACACGATGGTCATGAAGCTACTGATCATCCTGGTCGTCATCGCCGTCGCCGCCGTGTGGTTCGTGAAGTCGGGCAAGGGCCGATGAGCGGCCGTCGCGCAGGTGTGGCGAGCGCCGCGATAGGCGTGCACACGGCGCTCGGGACGGGCGGCCGCAGGGTGACGGCGCGGGGACGGATCCTCGGCCTCGCCCACTCGGACGCCGAGGTCGTCGAACTCCTGCGCGGCGCCGGACTGGCGGACGCGGAGGCGCTCCTCCACGACCCGGCACGGGTGACGTGGCGTGGCGGCCGCGCCCATCACTACGAGGCGGCTTGAGCATCGGCGCAGCCGTCCCGTACCCGCCGCGCTTGCCCTGCGCACCACCCGATTGATCACCCGTCCCGGTGACGGCGTGCGTGCCCGGGACAGGGCCGGGCAATCGGTCGGAGCAGAAGGGGTGCCCCCGCGCGCCGCACGGCGGTGCGGGGCTCGGGGGCCGGGCCGGTCGCATTGGGGTGCGGCCGGCCCGGCCCGCGTCCGAGGACGGCGATCAGGACGATTGGGCTAGCCGGGCCTGCGGTCCCGGCGGTACTCGGCAAGCCTGAAGGGGTGGAGATCCCTGTCGCTGTCGCGCTCGCCGAGTCCGTGGCCAACCTGCCCGCCGGTCCGGGCTGGTGGTACGAGCCCAAGTTCGACGGGCTCCGGCTCGTCATGCACCGCACGCGGGAGACCGTGAAATGTCAGGCCCCCTCGGGGCGCACCATCACCGGAGCGTGGGTGGACCTCGCCATCGCCGGGCAGGCCGCGCTGCGCCCCGGCACGGTCCTCGACGGCGAGGCCGTCGTCTGGACCGACGGCCGGCTCGATCCCTCGGCGGCACAGGTCCGCGGGAACTCGACGCCCCGCCGGGCGTCCGCGCTCGCGGCGGAGTACCCCGCGTACTACGCCGTGTGGGACTGCCTCGCGGTCGACGGCGTGGATCTGCGCGACCGGCCGTACACCGAACGGCGCGCGGCCCTGCTCGAAGTTCTCGCCGATGTGCCGCCGCCGATCCAGCCCGTGCCCGCCACGGACGACGCGGAGGTGGCGCTGGTCTGGTTCGAACAGCTCCGGAGGCAGGGGATCGGGGGCGTCGTCGCGAAGCGTGCGACGTCCCCGTACCAGCCGGCCAGGGTCTGGCAGAAGATCCGGCACTCGGAGCCCGTGGACGCGCACGTCGTCGGCTATGTCGGGCCCATGGTCCAGCCGCATCGGGTCGCGGTACGGCTGCCGGACGGGCGATGCGTCCTGTCGCAGGCGGTGATCGCGCAGGTCGCCGCGGAGATGGCCCGGCACATCACGGAGTCGGGGCCGGGGCGGCGGGCGCGGACGGACGACGGCGAGGCGTACACGACGACGGGGGAGGGGCTGGTGGTGGAGGTCGTGGCGGGGATGGCCCGGCACGCGACGGTGGCGGTCATCTGCGTGCGCTGACCGACACGGTCCAACAGGCGTCTCTCGGCGGCCGGTCGTCATGACCGGAGCCCTCCGGTGCGCGCGGCGTCCGACGGGACGCCGCGCGGTCCGGTCGCTTACGTGGCGAGGGCCGCATCCGGGGTGCCGCCGGGCCCGGCCGCCAAGGGCGAGGACACTTCGCCCCCGGTGTCGTCGCCGGAACGGTGAGCGTGGACCCCGGTCATGCCGAACGCGGTCAGCGCCGCGGCGAGGGCGGCCGTGGCTCCGCCCACCAGGAACGCGGAGCTGAAGCCGCTGCCCAGGGTGTCCGGGGCGAGCGCGTGCGCCGCGGAGCCCGGGGCACCGGACGGCAGGGCGTTCACGGCGATGGGGCCGCCCGCGTTGCCGACCGTGTTGCCGACCGCGTGCGCTGCCGCGGCCTGATCGGCTGCCAGGTCGGCACCGGAGAGGTTCACCGAGAACGCGGACCCGGCCCAAGCCGTGGCCTTGGCTTCGCCCGCACCCGGGGTACGCGCAGAAGGGGCCCGCGCTTCGCGGGCCCCTTCTGTGTGACGCGTCATCCGGTTGCGGCCACCGTCACCCGGTCCGCAGCCACACCGTGGTCCAGGGCGGGAGCTGCCCGTCCGGCAGGGGCGCGGAGGCGAGCAGGATCTCGCCCTCCGGCAGTGGCGCGGGTTCGTCGGACAGGTTGCCGACGGTGTGCCAGCCGCCGGTGCGGGCGAAGTGCAGGAGGCCCCGCTCCGTCTGCAGGTCCGTGCCTGCCCACTCCAGGGTCTCGTCCACCACGAGCGCACGGCGCAGGCGCAGCGCCGCGCGGTACAGCTCCAGGGCCGAGTCCTTGTCGCCGCGCTGGACGTCCGCCGCGTACGTGCCCCAGTCCGCCGGCTGGGGCAGCCAGGACCCGCCGGCGCCGAAGCCGAAACTCGCGCCGTCACGAGTCCACGGCAGCGGCACCCGGCAGCCGTCGCGGCCCTTGACGCGTCCGCCGCTGCGGACCCACATCGGGTCCCGCAGATCCTCACGGGCGAGGTCGGCGACCTCGGGCAGTCCCAGCTCCTCGCCCTGGTATACGTACGCGGAGCCGGGCAGCGCCAGCATCAGCAGCGTCGCGGCGCGCGCCTTGCGCAGGCCCGACTCCCTGTCGGGGGTGGGCTGTTGACCGTCCGTGCGGAGCCACGCCTCAATGTCGGGCTTGGTGTATCCATCGGGCAGTGCGTACCGGGACGGGTGACGCACCACGTCGTGGTTGGACAGCACCCATGTGCTGGTCGCGCCCGCGCCACGGGCGTCGGCGAGCGCGGAGTCGATGGTGGAGCGCAGTTCGGGGGCGTTGAGCCGGGCGCCGAGGAAGTCGAAGTTGAAGGCCTGGCCGAGCCCGTTCGGAGAGGCGTACGCGGTACGCCGTGAGGCGCGCACCCAGGCTTCCGCGACGGCGAAGCGCGGGGGGTCGTACGCGTCGAAGACCTGCCGCCAGCCGCGGTAGATCCCGTGCACCGCGTCCCGGTCCCACAGGGGGTGGCTGCCGTCGTCGGGCAGGGCATCGGGCTGGTAGCTCAGGGCCTCGCCGAGGTCGCGCAGCGGTTCGCTCAGGTCCTTGGCGAGGCCGTGGGCGACATCGATCCGGAAGCCGGACACGCCCCGGTCGGACCAGAAGCGCAGGGTGTGATGGAAGTCCTCGCGGACCTCGGGGTTGTCCCAGTTGAAGTCGGGCTGTTCCGGCGCGTAGAGGTGGAGGTACCACTGGCCGTCGGGGACCCGGGTCCAGGCGGGGCCGCCGAAGCTGGACGGCCAGTCGGTGGGCGGGAGTTCACCGGCCGCGCCCTTGCCGTCGCGGAAGACATAGCGGTCGCGGGCGGCGGAGCCGGCCTCGGCGGCGAGCGCCTCCTGGAACCAACGGTGCTGGTCCGAGGAGTGGTTGGGCACGATGTCGACCATGATCTTCAGGCCGAGCCGGCGGGCCGAGGCGACCATCGTGTCGAACTCGTCGAGGGTGCCGAGCCGGGGGTCGACGTCGCGGTAGTCGGCGACGTCATAGCCGCCGTCGGCCAGTTCCGAGGGGTAGAAGGGGCTCAGCCAGACGGCGTCCACGCCCAGGTCGGCGAGGTAGGGGAGGCGGGAGGTGACGCCGGCGATGTCACCGAGGCCGTCGCCGTCGGAGTCGGCGAAACTGCGCGGATAGACCTGGTAGATGACGGCCTGCCGCCACCAGTCCGCGTCGTTCGGCGCGCCGGCGGGGGTGGGGTGCTGGGTCATGCGGGGCCTTTCAGGGATGTGCGGCGGGGCGCTGGGCGTCAGCCCTTCACGGCACCCGTGGTCATGCCGGAGACGATCGACCGGCGGAAGATCAGCACCAGGAGCGCGATCGGTACGGTGGCCACCATCGCGCCGGCGAAGATGACGCCGTACGGCACCTGGTACTGGCTGGTGAACAGTGCGATGCCGACGGGGACGGTGCGGCGGTCGTCCGCGCCGTTGAAGGTGAGTGCGAGCAGGAACTCGGACCAGGTGGCGGTGAAGGAGAACACCCCGGCCGTGAACAGGCCCGGCCGGGCCAGCGGCAGGATCACGGTCAGTGCCGTACGCAGTGGGCCCGCGCCGTCGACGGTCGCGGCCTCTTCCAGCTCGCGGGGGATGCCGCTGAGGTAGTTGCGCAGGATCCAGATGGCGAAGGGCAGGTTCAGCGCGACGTAGGGGATGACCAGACCGGGATAGCTGTTGAGCAGCCCAGCCTGACGCTCCATCAGGAAGAGCGGCACCAGCATGGCGATCGGCGGGAAGACGGAGAGCATGAGGAGCGCCGTCATGATGGCGCCGCGGCCGCGCAGGGGGAGCCGGGCGAGCGCGTAGCCGGCGAGGAAGGCCAGGGAGAGGATCAGCACGGTGGAGGCGGACGCCACGATGACGCTGTTCAGCAGGTAGCGGCCGATGCCGTTGCGGACGAACGCGATGTCGTAGTTGCTGAGTGTCGCGTCCTTGGGCAGGAGCGAGGGAGGCGTCGCGCTGATCTCGCCGGGACCCTTGAGGGAGGCCGAGGCCATCCAGAACAGAGGCAGCGTGGTGCACAGCACGATCAGCAGCCCGCCGAGGTTGACGAGGTTGACGTACCGGCGGACTCCGGAGCGCGGAGTGTGGCGGCTCATGCTCGGCCTCCATCGTCGACCTGGGCGCGGAAGACACGCAGTGACAGCAGGCAGCAGCCCATGACGATGGCCGCGGTGGTGACGGCGACCGCGGCGCCTCCGCCGAAGTCGAGGTTCTGGAAGAGGATGCGGTATCCGAGGATCGCCACCGACTGCGTGGCCGTGCCGGGTCCGCCCTGCGTCAGGACGAACGGCAGGTCGAAGATCCCGAATGCCTGCAGGATGCGGAAGAGGACCGCGATGGCGACGATGGGCCGCAGCTGCGGCAGCGTCACCTTCCAGAAGGTCGTCCACGCGTTGGCGCCGTCGATCTCGGCGGCTTCGTAGACGTCGCCCGGGATGAGCATCAGGCCGGCGAGAACGACGATGGCGACGAACGGCGTGGTCTTCCAGACGTCGACGACCACCATCGCGGCCATCGCGGGCGCCGGCTCGCCGAGGATGTCGGGCTGCCCGCCGAAGAGCTGCGCGCACACCCAACTGACCGCGCCATACGTACCGTTGAAGAGGTACGACCACAGCTGTGCGGCCACCACGTTGATCAGTGCCCAGGGCAGCAGGAGCAGCGCGAGGATCCAGCCCCGGGCGGCGCCGAGCCGCTCCAGGACGAGGGCCACGACGGTACCGAGGACGAGTTCGAGGAAGACGGAGACGACCGTGAAGCCGAGGGTGAAGGCCAGCGCCCGGTACCACTCGGGGCTGGTCAGCAGCGCCTCGTAGTGCGCGAGCGTGGGCGAGCCGAGGCGCAGGCCGCCGTATTCGAGCTTGACCTCGCAAAAGGACAGGATCAAGGAGAAGACGACCGGGAAGACCGTCACCGCCGCCACGACCAGGAGGGCCGGGGACGCGAACAGCCAGCCGGTGCGGCCGCGGCGCCCGGCGGCGCCCGGGGCGACGGTCTTGAACGCCTTGCGCGGGGAGCCTTCCCGTGGAGCCGGATCGGTGGGCGGCCGGGACCTCGTCTGTGGTGCGGAGTTCACTGGGCCTTTCCTTCCAGCGCCTTGCGCAGACCCTCGCGTGCGGCGCGTACTCCGGCGGCGGGGGAGAGATCGCCGCCGACGACGCTGTTGGCAGGTGTGTAGAGCGCCTTGCTGACCTGCGGGTAGTACGGGGTCTGCACAGGCCGGTCGACAAGCCGCAGGCCGGCGGCGCGCAACACGGTCGGATCACCCGCGGCCCGCGCCTCCTCGCTGCGCAGCGCGGAGGTCAGGGCGGGGACGACGCCTGCCTCCCGGGCGAGCAGCCGCTGCACTTCGTCCCCCGCGCAGAACCGGGCGAACTCCATGGCGGCGCCCAGCTCTTGGGAGCTGGGATTGACGAAATTGCTCCAGCCGCCTGCGCAGGAGACACCGCTGCGGCCGGTGCCCTCGAAGCCGGGGCGGAGCGTGACACCGATCTTTCCGGCGACGCGGGAGACTTTGGGATCGGCCGCATTGACCCACGCGTAGGACCAGTTGCGCAGGAACAGTCCGCGGCCGCCGACGAACGCGTCCTGCGCGTCGGACTCCTCGTACGTCGTCACGCTGCGGGGAGTGACCCCGCTCGACGTGAACTCCGCCATCAGGGAGAACGCGCGTTCCGCCTTGTCGCCGCCGAGCACCGCCCTGCCCCCGCGGTCCAGGACGGGTGCGCCCGCGTCCGCGAGGAACTCGGCGACATTGGCCGTCAGCGCTTCGGTCACCGCGGCCTGCCAGAGAAAACCGGCGTCGATGTCACCGGACTTCTGCACGGTGCGGGAGGTGCGCAGGAGCTCCTCCCAACTGCGCGGGACGCGCAGGCCGTGCTTGGCCAGAAGGTCTTTCCGGTAGAAGAGATAGGTGCTGTCCGTGAAGAACGGCACCGCGTAGACGCTGCCCTGGTACGTGGAACTGCGCCGCAGCGCCGCCGGATAGGCGTCCCAGAAGCTGTCGGGAAGCAGCGTCTCCACGGGCAGTGCGAGCGAGGAGTGGCCGAACTGCGCGGGCCACGTCGTGTCGCCGAGATACACGTCGGGTTGCGGTGAGCCGCCCGCGAGCTGGGTGGCGATGGCGCTGCGGTTGCCGTCGCTGGTGGACAGCGCGTTGATCTTCGAGACGCGGATGCGGGGATGCCGGTGCTCGAAGGCCCGGATGATCAGGTCGGCGACGACCGCCCCGCGGCGCGAGGGGATCTCCGAGACCCACCACGTCAGCCGGGCCCGCGCCTTCGGGGTGGTCGCAGCCCGCGTGAGCAGGTCGTCGAGGTTCTTGCCCCCGCAGCCGGACAGCAGCCCTGCCGCGACGGTGCTCACGCCGCCCGCGAGCAGGGCTCTGCGATTCAGGGCCATGGCATGCTCCTCACCTTTGAGCGCTGCCCGATGACAGCGCTAGCACAGTACGAACCTGGTTTTTGACATGTCAATGGGAAAGGCCGGGTGAAGCTGAGTCATTGGGAATGACAGCGCTGTCACTCCCATGCTCGTGCGGGACGCAACGCTGTGTTAGCGTCCCGTGCATGGCAGGTGAAAACGGCGCCACGCTCGCGGACGTCGCACAGCGGGCCGGAGTGTCCCCCTCGACCGTCTCGCGCACGATGCGCGGCCTGTCGACGGTCTCTCCCGAGACCCGGGCGCGCGTGGAACGGGCGGCGCGCGAACTGTCGTTCTCGATCTCGCGCAGCGCCTCCAGCCTGGTCACGGGACGCACGGGCCGGGTCGCCGTGCTCGTACCGAACCTGGAGTCCTGGTTCCTCGGCGCCGCACTGGCCGGGATGGCTCCCGCGCTGTCCGCGGCGGGCATGGACATGCTGGTCTACAGCGTCACCACCCCCGAGGAGCGGGCGCACTTCTTCGACCGCCTGCCCGCCCGGCGCAACGCGGACGCCCTGCTCGTCGTCAGCTTCGCCCTCTCGCCCGAGGAGCGGGAGCGCCTGGACGACCTCGGCATCCCGTTGGTCTTCGTCAGCCAGCACGAACAGGACCGGGCCAGTGTGTACGTGGACGACGCGGAGGCCGCCCTGCGTGGCACCCGGCATCTGCTCAACCTCGGCCACCGGCGCATCGCCTACCTGGAGCCGGCCGACGCCTCGGGCTTCGCCTGGAGCAGCAGGGCCCGGCTCGACGGCTACCGCACCGCGCTGGCGCAGGCGGGTATCGGGCACGACGAGGAACTCGTGCGCCAGGTCGCGCAGTGGCAGGGGCCGGTCCTGGACGCGGCGGTGGGGCGGTTGCTGAGCCTCGCGGAGCCGCCCACGGCCATCTTCGCCGAGACGGACGACATCGCCTTCCGGCTGCTCACCGTCTTGCGCGGGGCCAATGTCCGCGTGCCGGACCGGGTGTCGGTGCTGGGCTTCGACGACCATGCGATGGCCGCGGCATGGGACCTGTCCACCATGGCGCAGCCGGTACGCCAACTGGGCCGGGCCGCGGCGGAGTTGGCGCACGCGGTCATCCAGGACCCGGAAGCCAACCTGGCACGGCACGTGGTGCTGCCGGTGGAACTCGTACCGCGGGGCAGCACGGGTCCGGCGCCGGGGCACGACGCGGCATAGCGTGCCCATGTACCGGCACCGGATCCGGGGCGCAGGCGAGGTGACCGTCCGGAGGGGAACCCCACCACGCCCGGGGTGTCGGCGACACCACCGACCGGCACGGTTCCCGGATGTCCTCGGGGCCGGATCCCGACGAAAGACGGAGCTCGTTCGAAATCAACGGCACCATCAGTACTCGGGGATCACCGTGGATCCGGTCCGGGGCAAGCCCCGTGCGACACGGGGTGCCGGTGCGGCGCGCAGCGCGCCGGGCCGCTTACGCGGCATCGGCCTTTTGTGATGCGGGCATGGACATCATGATGACAGGGGCCACGGGCCGTAGGCCGCCCCTTACGAGGTGGTGCCCACGGCCGGAGCTCTCGGACGCAGGCCGCTCAGGGGTGTTGCCCTCGCCCCTCGTAATAGCCCGCGAGCCTGCTGGGAGACAGGTCCGTCGGGTCCTCGCCCGCCTCCAGAAGGGTGTCGGCGGGACCGATGACCAGCGGATCGGCCTTCCCGACCGCGTTCTCGTCCCGCGCCTCGTAGTCGAACCGCAGCAAGAGGTGGCGCATGGCTTCCAGGCGGCCGCGGCGCTTGTCGTTCGTCTTCACCACGGTCCACGGAGCGTGGTCGGTGTCCGTCGTCCGGAACATCTCCACCTTCGCGTGGGTGTAGGCATCCCACAGATCCAGCGAGGCCATGTCCGTGGCCGAGAGCTTCCACTGGCGTACGGGGTCGACCTGGCGGATCGCGAAGCGCGTGCGCTGTTCGGTGCGGGAGACCGAGAACCAGAACTTGATCAGGACGACACCGTCGTCGGTGAGCATCTTCTCGAACAGGGGAGCCTGTTGCAGAAATTGCTGGTGCTGCTGTGGGGTGCAGAAGCCCATGACGGGTTCGACGCCTGCCCGGTTGTACCAGGAACGGTCGAAGAAGACGATCTCACCGGCGGCCGGAAGATGCGTGACGTAGCGCTGGAAGTACCACTCGCGCGCCTCCCGCTCGGTCGGTTTGTCCAACGCCACGACCCGTGCCCCACGCGGGTTGAGCCGCTCGGTGAAGCGCTTGATGGTGCCGCCCTTGCCGGCCGCGTCGCGCCCTTCGCAGACCACCACGACGCGCCGCCCCTGGTCACGGACCGACTTCTGCAGCTTGAGCAGTTCGATCTGCAGGACCCGCTTGGCGCGCTCGTACTCCTTGCGCCTCAGCTTCTGCGTGTACGGATAGTTCTCCCGCCAGGTGCGCAGCGGACGGCCGTCCTCTTCGAGGAGCACCGGCCGCTCGGGGTGGGAGTCGTCGACCCGCAGCCCATCAAGGAGATCTTCCTCTTCGTTGCCGTTCAACGTGACCTCCTCACGAGCCCGCGGAGGGCAGCGGCCACAGGGAAAAAGGGAGAAAGCGGATAAGGGCGTGAACTGTGGGATGTAACCGCATTATTACCCCTGTAAAAACAGCCTACCCAGTCGGCAGCCGAATGCGTCAGGTGTCTGCGCCGACGCGTGACGGCCACGCCAGGTGGTCGACCTCGTCGCAGGGCACTGTGTCGCGGCTTCGGATACGGTGCCCGGCGTGAAGGACGACATACAACGGGTGGAAGCGATCGAGGCGCGGCAGGTGACCGACGCCTGGCAGCGCGTCGAGGCCTGGCTACGGAGATACGCTCCGGCGACCCGGGAGGCACTGCGGCCCGGAGCCGGTGAGGAGGAGATCGCCGCCCTGCAGCAGACGCTCGGCGTCCGTGTCCCCGCGGGGCTGAAGGCTCTGTGGGGTCGGTGCGCAGGGGTGTACCGCATGCCGGGCGCCGGGTTCCTGCTGGATCAACGGGCCTTGATGCCCCTCGACGCCGTGGTCACCGTGTATCGGGAGAAGATGGCGCAGGAGAAGGAGGACGGCGACGGCGAGTTCCAGTTCTGGCGGGCCGCGTGGATTCCGTTCTGCTCGTTCGGTGTCGACGACCTCGTCTATGGGCTGTGTCTGGATGCCGAGACCGGCAGGCTCCTCACGTGGAGCAGGTTCTACGGGCACGATGTCGCCTACGAGTCGCTGACGACGTACTTGGAGGAGATGGCCGACATCCTCGAAGCACCGACGCTGGCCGTCGGAGCCGGGCCGGGCCTGCTGAACGGCACCTTGGCATGGCGTCGGCCGACGGCACCCGAAGAAGCGGCGCTGTGGGTGCCGTTCACCGGGGGAGCGGAGCAACCGGCCGCTGTGGACGTCGACTTCGAGACTCTGGTGCGGCGGGTGAGGGACACCGGGGAGCGTGTGCGTGTGGAGGCGGATGGCCGGCCGGCCGCCACCCTTTACCCGGTGGCAGAGCTGGCCGAACTGGACGAGTCGGCAGGCGGGCTCGGCCGGTTGCCCTCGGCGGACGACGACGGGACGCTCGTGCCCGCACCGGTGAGAGTCGGTGACTTCATCCAGCACACTCACCTCGGGGGTGAGGGAAAGACCTTCACCGAGGGCGGTGCGGCCGTGGCGGTTCTCCTCACGGCCGTCGAGGTCGAGCGCCTGGAGGAGCGTGCGGCGATTGCGCGGCAGGGCAGGATGAGCCCCGAACAGGCCGCGGCGTTCGCGGAGTTCCTGGCCCGGCAGCCGACGCGGCCGGACGCCTGACCACGGGGGCGGCCCGGTATGTGCCAGGGTGGCGCCCATGACGTCCGGCAGTCGAAAAGTACGGGTTGACCAGCAGGAACGGGTGGCAGTGGTCACCCCGCGCGGTGAGGTGGACCTGAACGACCTCACCGAGATCGTCGACACTTTCGCGCAGGTCCTCGCCGACGCGTCGACGGACGCGACGTTGATCGATCTCTCGCGGGTGACGTTCGCCGACAGTGTCTTTCTCAACCAGATCCTGGTCACCGTCTCCGGCCATGCGCTGAAGCGCCGCCCGCTCGTCCTGTGCGGACCGCTCCAGCCGGACGTACACCGTCTCCTGCGCATCACCGGCGCCGACACCGTCCTGCCGCTCGCGGCCACCCGGCCGGAGGGCCTGCGGCAGTTGCACGCCCCGGACCCCGAATAGCGTCATGCCGCGCTCGCGCACCGCTCGATCACCGCGGCGACCTGTTCCGCGGCCGGGGAGTTGCGATGTGCACGGCGGGCCAGGAGCAGGTCCACGGACTCGGGGTCCTCCAGCGGAACGTACGTCACCCCGTCGAGGCTGAGACTCCGTACCGACCGCGGCACCAGGGCCACCCCGTGGCCTGCCGCCACGAAGACGACCAGGGTGGCCGTCTCGCCGACCTCGGTCAGGGAGGCGGGCCGGAATCCCGCCCGTTCGCACGCCGACAGCACACGCTCGTACATGGAGGAGCGGGACTGCGACGGGTGGACGACGAACGGTTCGTCGGCGAGGGCCTTCAGCGGGATGCCTGCCCGGCCGGCCAGCGGATGGTGCGCGGGAAGCACGGCCACCAGGGGCTCGGACCGCAGCGGCGTGACGCGCAGGTCCGCGTCGGCGACCGCGCCCCGGACGACCGCGAGATCGTACGTACCGGAGAGGAGGCCCTCGACGAGTTCCGGGGTGAGGATCTCGCCGCGCAGGTCCATGGTGATCCCGGGCAACTCCGCGCGTACGGTGCGCGAGACCCGCGGCAGCACGTCGTACGTGGCCGTGCCGATGAAGCCCACGGAGACCCGCCCCGCGTGACCGGTCGCCAGCTCCCGCATGTGGACCCGGGCGCGCTCCTCCTCGGCGACGAGGACACGCGCGTAGTCGGTGAGCCGGCGGCCGGCCTCGGTCGGTTCGACGCGCCGCGTGGACCGGTTGAACAACAGGATGCCGAGGTCGCGTTCCAGCTGCTTGATCTGCTGGGACAGAGCCGGCTGTGCCACGTGCAGACGGGCCGCCGCGCGGCCGAAGTGGCACTCCTCGATGAGGGCGAGGAAGTACCGGAGCTGACGGAGTTCCATGGCTCCATCGTAGAGGCACTTATGCGGATGGCTTATCAATCCATGCCGACTAGGTCTTGGACGGGATGAACCGCGCGCTCCTACCGTGAGTCCGTGACCGACAGCTATCTGTACGCAGCAGCACGAACGCCCTTCGGACGGTTCTCGGGCGCGCTGGCGAACGTCCGCCCCGACGACCTCGCCGCCCTGGCCATCACCGGGACGCTCGCCAAGACCCCCGGGCTCGATCCGGCGGAGATCGGCGACGTCGTCTGGGGGAACGCCAACGGGGCCGGTGAGGACAACCGCAATGTCGGCAGAATGGCCGTCCTCCTGGCGGGGCTGCCGACATCGGTGCCCGCCACGACCGTGAACAGGCTGTGCGGGTCCTCGCTGGACGCGGCCATGATCGCTTCCCGCGCCATCGAGACCGGCGACGCGGACATCGTGCTCACCGGCGGGGTCGAGTCGATGACCCGGGCGCCGTGGGTGCTGCCCAAACCCGCGAAGGCGTTCCCCGCCGGGGACGTGACGGCCGTGTCGACCACCCTCGGGTGGCGGCTGGTCAACGAGCGCATGCCCAAGGAGTGGACCGTCTCCCTGGGCGAGGCGAACGAGCAGCTCGCCGACCGCTTCGCCGTCACCCGCGAGCGCCAGGACGCGTTCGCCGCCCGCTCCCACAATCTCGCCGACGACGCCTGGAACGCGGGCTTCTACGACGATCTGGTCGTCCCCGTCACCGTCGACGCCAAGGGAGCCACGCTCGACCGGGACGAGGGGATCCGCCCCGGCTCCACCGCCGAGAAGCTGGCCGGGCTCAAGCCCGTCTTCCGCACGGACGGTGTCATCACGGCGGGCAACGCCTCACCGCTGAGCGACGGCGCTTCCGCCGTGTTGCTGGGCTCGGGCGCCGCCGCCGCCCGGATCGGCACCGACCCCGTCGCCCGGATCGCCGGACGAGGCGTGTCGGCACTCGATCCGCAACTGTTCGGATACGCCCCCGTCGAGGCGGCGAACAGGGCGCTGAAAAGCGCGGGCATCACCTGGTCCGACGTGGCCGCCGTCGAGCTGAACGAAGCGTTCGCCGTGCAGTCCCTCGCCTGCGTCGACGCCTGGGGAGCCGACCCGGACATCGTCAACGCCAAGGGCGGCGCGATCGCACTGGGCCACCCGCTGGGCGCGTCCGGAGGACGACTCCTCGCCACGCTGGCCCACCGGCTCCGCACGTCGGGCGAGCGCTGGGGTGTCGCCGCCATCTGCATCGGAGTGGGCCAGGCACTCGCCGTGGTCCTGGAGAACGCCACAGCCACAGGAGGCAACCGGTGAGTACGCAGTTGTGTGCCGACGCGGACGAGGCCGTGGCCGGGATCGAGGACGGATCCACGGTGCTGGTCGGCGGGTTCGGCATGGCCGGGATGCCGGTCGACCTGATCGACGCGCTCATCCGGCAGGGCGCGGGCGACCTCACCGTCGTCTCGAACAACGCCGGCAACGGCGACACCGGGCTGGCCGCCCTGCTGGCCAAAGGCCGGGTCCGCAAAGTGATCTGTTCCTTCCCGCGCCAGGCGGACTCGTGGGTGTTCGACGAGCTGTACCGCGCGGGCCGGATCGAGCTGGAGGTCGTACCGCAGGGCAACCTCGCCGAGCGCATGCGGGCGGCCGGGGCCGGAATCGGCGCCTTCTTCTGCCCCACCGGCGTCGGCACCCTGCTCGCCGAGGGCAAGGAGACCCGCGAGATCGACGGCCGCACCTACGTCCTCGAGTACCCGATCAAGGGCGACGTCGCGCTGATCGGCGCCCACCGCGCCGACCGCATGGGCAACCTGGTCTACCGCAAGACCGCACGGAACTTCGGCCCCGTCATGGCCACCGCGGCGACCACCGTCATCGCCCAGGTCCGCGAGATCGTCGAGACCGGCGAGATCGACCCCGAGACCGTCATCACCCCGAGCATCTTTGTCGACCGAGTGGTGCAGGAGGCGCGTCGCGCATGACCCGGACAAGCGAACTGAACGAAGTCACCGACAAACAGGGCCCGTTGGGCAAGCACGACATCGCCGCCCTGATAGCGCGCGACATCCCCCAGGGCGCCTTCGTCAACCTGGGCATCGGCCAGCCGACCCTCGTCGCCGATCATCTGTCGGCCGACTCCGGCGTGGTCCTCCACACGGAGAACGGCATGCTCAACATGGGGCCCGCCGCGCAGGACGACGAGGTCGATCCCGATCTGACCAACGCGGGCAAGGTCCCCGTCACGGAGCTGCCCGGAGCCGCGTACTTCCACCACGCCGACTCCTTCGGCATGATGCGCGGCGGGCATCTGGACATCTGCGTCCTCGGCGCGTTCCAGGTCTCGGCCGGCGGAGACCTCGCCAACTGGCACACCGGCGCGCCCGACGCCATTCCCGCCGTCGGCGGCGCCATGGACCTGGCGATCGGCGCGAAGAAGGTCTTCGTGATGATGACCCTGTTCACCAAGGACGGCACGCCCAAGCTGGTGCCCGAGTGCGGCTATCCGCTCACCGGCCTGGGCTGCGTCGACCGCGTCTACACGGACCTCGCGGTCTTCGACATCACGCCGCAAGGGGTCAGGGTCGCGCAGACCTTCGGCATCACACCGGACGAGCTCGCCGCTCGCCTGAAGGTGCCCCTGATGTTCGCCTGACCGCCGAACTCGCCGAACTCGCCGCCCGGCTGTACGCGGCGCTCCTACTCCGTCGGAACCGCCCAACTCGCCCTCACGCCAGCAGAGTTCCGGCTTCCTGCCGCGCTGATGGCGGCGTCCGGAGGCGTGGTGCGGCGCCGCGACCTGATCAGCGCGGGCCGGCCGGAAGGTGCCCGGGTCGACGACAACCCCCTCGACACCGGGCCTCTACGAAGCTGTCACGAGGTCAGGCTCGCTGGATCCCGGCGAGCAGGATGTCCGCGAGTCTGTCGGCATAGGTGTCGGGGTCGATGTGGGGGTTCTCGGTCCCCAGGTACTCGATCATCATGTCGATCGCACCTTGGTAGGTGATGGCCATCACGCGCGTGTCGAAGTCGCGCAGAGTCCCCTCGGCCTGGCCGCGCCGGAACAGCGATTCCTGTGCCTGGTACGTCGATTCGTAAGCGTCGAGCGTCAGGCGCGGCGTGCCGTCGGGGTGACGCAGGTTGTGCACGATGTGGTTGAGAGCGCTGAGTTCTCCCCGGTGGGTGCGGGTCAGAGCCGCCGCTCGGCGCAGGGCCGCGCGCACGATGTCCGGGACGGGCTCGGTCAGGTCGAGCGAGTCGGCGACGCGGTCGCGGATGGTGGTCATCGTCGCCTTGGCGGTGGACTCCATCAGGTCGTCCTTGTCGGCGAAGTAGTGCCAGATCAGGCCCTTGGAAACACCGGCCCGCCGGGCGACCCGGGCCAACGACAGGCCGTCGTAGCCGTACTCGGCGAGTTCCTCCAGGGCGGCGGTCATGATTTGCTCCCGGCGCTGGTTCTCGTCCAGCCGCTGCCGGCGTGCACCCGGCTTCGTGCTCTGCGCGGGTGTGGTGGGTGAGGGCGGAGTGCTCATGCCGTCACTGTGGACCAGTGGCCAGGTCGGCCGCGACCCGCCGGCTGTTCTTGCGAACCTGGATCGAAAGGATCATGAGCGTCAGCATCATCGCGGCGATGACGAGCATCTCGCCGCGCATCCACGCGGGGAAGACGCCGGGCAGCACGGCCTCGACGAGATTCACCACCAGCAGGACGGCTCCGATGACGGTGAGTGCGCGAACCCCGGAAGGACTTCCGTCCAGTGCGGCGCGTGTTCGCAGGGGAAGGACGACCGCGAACACGGCGACGATCACGGCGTGACCCCATGCCTCCGAGATCGCCAGGCGTGGCGCCGAAGCAGCGAGAACGGCCAGGGCCACAAGTGTGCCCAGGGCCACCACAACGTAGGCGGCCACCAGTCGTCTCGCCCTCGCGAGCGGTACGGACACGTGTGATGCCGTTTTGAGCTGGTCCCTGTCTGAGCTATTGACCATGCGGTCAATATTAGTTGGATTGACCGCTCGGTCAATAGTTGGATCGACAGATGGGGACAGAGAGCCGCGTCGGGAGTTCTGCGAGCGGAAATCCGGTTGCTTGTTTCTAGGGGCGGTGGATGCAATGTCCGGCGTGATCCAACAGACGCCCCCGCCTCGCCGGGATGGGCTGCCGAACCGTCGCCCGGAGGACGCCGACGCATGAGAAATCCAGCAACGCTTGCCGTAGCGAGGCGAACTGACGGACCGTCCGTCCGCATCGGTGCCCTCGTGCCGCTGACCCGGCCCGGCTGGTCCGAGGCGGGCCGGCACTTGCTCGCCGGCCTGGAGCTGGCCGTCCGCGATGTCAACGACGACGGCGGGATCGTCGGCAGACCACTCGAATTGGTGGTCCGGGACACCGCGGCCGACCCTCAGAAAGCCGTGGCGGCCGTCGATGAACTGGCTCGCCTCGGCGTGGCCGCCTTGGCGGGGGAGTACCACAGCGTCGTCGCTCGCGCCGCTGCCGGCCGGGCCGACGCCCTCGGCCTGCCGTACCTCTGCTCGTCAGCGGTGCTCGACACGCTCACCGATCGGCCGACGGACTGGGTCGCGCGCCTCTCCCCGCCGCAGTCCCGCGGCTGGCGGGTCTACGCGGACTTCCTCCTCGGCGCCGGACACCGCCGCATCGCCGTGGCGACTCAGCCGAGCGTCTACTGGGCCGGCGGGACGCGCATCTTGCGGGACCACCTCGCTCCACGCGGCGGCACCGTCATGGAACTCGACATGAGCGCCCTCACCCCCACGGCCGTGTGCGACGAACTCGCCCGCCACGGCGCTACGGCTCTCCTTCTTCTGGTCGGCCACCCGCAACCGGCCGTGCCGATCGTCGAGTCCGTCCGCCGCGACCAGCGCCTCACCGAGGTCATGATCGGCGCCCCGGCCGGGCAGCCGGAGTTCGCCGAATGGAAGACGTCGCTGGGTGAGGGCGGCGCCGCCGTCCCGTTCCTGCGCTACCTGCCCGAGCGCCTCGGCCCACTCGGCGCACGCGTCGGGTCGGCCCTGCGCGAACGGCTGGCGCAAACACCCTCCTTCGTCGCCTTCGAGGGCTACGACACGGTCGCCGTCCTCGCCGAAGTGCTGCGTTCGCACGGCACGGACCGGGCACGCATCGCCGAAGCCTGGCCGCGCGTCGCAGTCCAAGGCACCCGCGGGCGGATCCAGTTCTCCCGCACGCCGGGGATCAGCGTGTGGCAGTGGGCCGGGCCGTCGATCCAGGTCGTCGACCGAGATCCGGCTGACCCCGAACGCTTCCGGGTCCTCCACACCGGCTGACCCTGCCTGCGCGTTCGCGAGCACCCGAAGCAGCGCGCGAGGAGTTCAGCGTGCGAGGGAGACGGCGAACGGCTGGAACCCTTTGGCACGTAGTACGTGGGGGACGAGCAGAACGAGCGCTTCGGTGGCGCGGGCGGTGGTGATGTCGCCGAGATCCTCGATCCATTCGGGTCGCCAGCCCAGGTCGGCGAGGAGACCGGCGGTGACGGTCTTGGCATCGGCGTCGTCGCCGGACAGGTAGGCGGTGGGCGGCGTGGACAGGGTGGCGGGGGCTGTCATGACCGGGAACAGCATGGTGTTGAGCGTCTTGACGACCCGGGTGGCGGGCAGCGCCTGCTGCAACTGCTCGGCGAGACTGCCGCCGGGGTAGCAGAGGTCCGCGGGGAGTCCGTCGGGGCTGTGGTGCGTGGCGTTGGAGACGTCGACGAGGATCTTGCCGCTCAGTTCGGTGGCCAGGGCGGAGAGTCGCGCCAGGGCGCTGTCGCCCGGGGTGGCATTGACCACGATGTCGGAGGTGGCGGCCGTGGCGCGCTGGTCGGCGAAGCGGATCGCCCGGGCCGCGCCGGACTCGTGGACCTCGGCCTGCCCGGGCGGCTGCCGGTGGCCGAGCGTGACCTCGTGGCCGGCGGCGGCGAGTGCGCGGGCGAGACCGCTGCCGACGCGGCCGGCGCCGAGGATGCCGATGCTGGGCTTGCTGGTCTCGGTGTTCTTGCCGGTCATGCTGGTGTGCTCCTTCTGGGGCAGGGGTGATCAGGCGAGGGGGGACAGGACGGTGGAGATCGCGGCATGGATGCCCGGGGCGGCGGCCAGGAAGTCGGGGGCGGCCAGGTTCCAGGGGTTGCCGTCGATGTCGGTGACGGTGCCGCCGGCCTCGGCGACCAGCAAGGCACCGGCGACCAGCCCCGAACGCACGTCGGAGAACTGCCAGAAGGCATCCGTACGGCCGGCTGCGACGTGGATCAACTGCAAGGTGGCGGGCACGGAGACGCGGACGACGAGGCCGTGGATCAGCAGCTGCGTGACGGACGCGCCGATCCGGCGGAACGTCTCCTCGTCCTCCCCGGGCCTGGCCTGGCCCGTCCCGGTCAGGGCCGCGCGCAGATCGGTCTTGGCGGACACGTGCAGCGGAGCGCCGTTCAACTGGGCGCCGCGTCCGGCCACCGCGGTGTAGGTGTCGCCGGTCAACGGAAGGTGGACGACCGTGAGGACCGGCTCGTTGTCCCGTACGAGGGTGGCGGTCACGGCCCAGTCCGGCATGCCCTGCACGTGGTTGATGTTGCCCTCGGCCGGGTCGACGATCCACCACTCGCCCAACGGCAGCGCGCCACCGGCGAGTTCGTCCTCGGCCCACTTCGCTCCTGGCCGGGCGGACAGCAGCGGCGCCTTCAAAAGGTCGAGCACCGCGTCGTCGTTGGCGTAGATCGCCGAGACGATCTCCTCGGTACTGGTGGCGCGGGCCTGCGCTGTGAAGCGCTCGAGCAAGAGGTCACCGGCTGTGCGGACGGCTGCGGTGACCTGGCCGAGGAAAGCGTCGTCGAGGTCGGTACGTGTGGCGGAGGACCGGCTGGTGTCAGAGGTCATGAGCTGCGCTCCCAGGGACTCGGCCGGACACGGAAGAAGTGCCGGCGGATTGGCGGGCGGTGTGGTGTGCTCCGCCGCTGTGCATGACGCTAGGCAACCCATGGATTAACAGCAAGTGCATGCTTGTAACCCCTAGCATTACCCTCATGCAACTGAATCTGAATCTGCTCACCGCGCTGGACGCGCTCCTGGAAGAGGGCAGCGTGGCCGGCGCCGCCGCCCGGCTGCACGTCACCTCCCCGGCGATGAGCCGGACCCTGGGCCGGATCCGCCACGCCACCGGCGACCAGATCCTGGTCCGCACCGGCCGCACGATGGTTCCCACGCTGTACGCCCTGGAGGTCCGCGCGCAGGTCCACGACCTCGTCCACCAGGCCCACCAACTCCTCGCCCGGGAACGGGAATTGGACCTGGCCACCCTGAACCGGACGTTCACCGTTCGCTGGCACGACGCGCTGGCCTCGGCCTGCGGCCCCGCCCTGCTCGCCGCGGTCCACCGGCAGGCCCCGGGCGTACGGGTTCGACTGGTGGCCGAAGCGCACGCCGACACTCCTGAACTACGGCGCGGCGAGGTCGACCTCGAATCGAGTTCCGCCGAGCCCTCCATGCCCGACACCCGCCACCAACTCATCGGTGAGGACCGTCTCGTCGTGGCGGTCCGCTCCGGTCATCCGCTGACCGAAGGCACCTTCACCCCCGAGCGCTACGCCGCGGCCGGACACGTCACCGTCTCCCGGCGCGGACGCCTGCGCGATCCTGTCGACGACGCCCTGGTCGCCCTCGGACTCGAACGCCAGGTCATCGCCGCGGCGCCGAGCGCGGCAACAGCGCTTTCCCTGATCCGTGACACCGACCTCGTCGTCACCGTCCCCCAGGCCGTCACCGACTCCGCCCGGCGCGGTCTCGGCCTGCGCGCGCTGCCCCTTCCCCTCAAGATGCCGCCCATTCCCCTGCACCTGGTCTGGCACCAGCGCCACGACAACGACCGCGCTCACGCATGGCTGCGCACGCAGGCCCAAGCCGCTCTGGAGGCCGTGTTCGAGGAGAGCAGCCGCGGCTCGGCCGACATCGTTTGAAATCCGTGGCCCGGCCCAGGTGTCGTTCTCGCGTATTCGGGGGTACGCGGTCGGCACAGGAAGGAGGGCCCGGAATGGATGAGACACCCAGGCAGACGACCGGCAGCACGACCGTTCGCCCCGGCGCGTCCGAGGAACCGGTGGGCGATCTGGTCCAGCGCGCCTCGCAGCAGCTGACAGAGCTGGTACGCGGCGAGATGCGGCTGGCCCAGGCGGAGATGAAGGAGAAGGGCAAGCGCTACGGCAAGGGTGGCGGGCTCTTCGGCGGGGCCGGACTGGTCGGCTTCCTGACGCTGCAGGCGCTGGTCGCCACCGCGATCGCCGCACTGGCGGTGCCGTTGCCGGTCTGGGCCGCGGCACTGATCGTGACGGCCGTACTCGGGCTGGTCACGGCCGTGCTGGCGCTGACCGGGAAGAAGGAGGTCAGCCAGGCCGCGCCGCCGACCCCCGAGCAGACCATCGACAGCGTGAAGGCCGATGTGGCCGAAATCAAGGAGAGTGCCAAGCGATGACGCAGCCGCCCCACGACGAGCCCACGGCCGCCAGCACCGAGGAACTGCGTGAGCAGGTCGAACAGACCCGGCACGAGCTGGGCGACACGGTCCAGGCGCTGGCCGACAAGACGGACGTCAAGGCCCGGACACAGCAGAAGGCCGCCGACCTCAAGGAGCAGACGGCGGCGAAGGCTTCGGAACTGACGGCGCAGGCCAAGGTGAAGGCGTCCGAGACGGTTCAGGCGCTGCAGGAGCACCTGCCCGACGAGGCCAAGGACAAGGCAGCCGTCGCCGCCGGGCAGGTGAAGGCCAAGGCATCGCAGGCGCAACGGGCGTGGCAGGAGAAGGCGCCCGAGTCGGTGCGCGACAACCGCACCGTACTGATCGCCGCGGGCGCGGCCCTCGTGGCTGCCTACGCTCTGCTGCGCCGTAACAAGAAGAAGTAGCAGCGGGCCCCCGCTGACGACTGGTGTCGGTGCGGCGGTGGGGGCAGAGGAGCAGCTCGGACGGCCGGTTCCGCTCTCGGGCCTCGACTCGCGAAGCTGAGGCGACGCGTCGGGGTCCGAAAGCCGGTCCGCCGGTGCGCGACCGGGGACTCGGCAGTGCGGAGCCCGCCGCAGGATTTCAGCGGCATTCCCACGGCACAGCCGCAGGCACATGCCGACCAGTGAACGCCGAAACCGCCCGCCTGCTCGACAAGTTCACGGCCGAGCCCACGGACGGCGCCCCCGGCGCCGCGCCACCCGTCTACCGATGGCGCAGCACCAGGGGTTCAGTGCCTGGTGTGGCTGGTCAGTCCAGGTCCATGTCGCCGAACTGGACCACGGTGGCGGTGTGGTCGATGACGTTGATGCCATCGTCGCCGACGCCGAACCCGTCGGCGGCGGCGATACCCGAGCCGCCGAGGACGGCGATGGCGGCCAGAACCGTGGCGGTGACAGCTGTACGCAAGCGCATGAGGCAGTCCTTTGCTTCGTGTGTGGAAAAATCAAATGAAGATCTATCCGGCCTGTTCGAGCCATAACGGGCTCCGGGCCAAGCTCACCCGACTGCGTGCGTTCCGTCGCCCGATACGCGGAATGCTTCCCGGCGTCCGGGGAGGCAGGTCAGTCGCCGTCGGCGAGGGTGACCCGGGCGGTCGACGACCCGGGATTCTGCGATGGATCCCACTGCACGACGACGTCGGTGCCGAGGACGTCGCGCGCGAGTCCCGCCACCAGGTGCGTGGCCGCGGCCCGCGCGTCCTGGGGGTCGGCGTGGGCCGGAACGTCCAGGCGCCCACAGATGATCCCGCCCCCGACCGTGACGACACTGTGGCGCCGGCCGCCCGGCGTCGCGACCAGGACGATCCTTTCCGGAATGGGGAAGGGGGGCCTGATCTTCTCCCCCTTCTCGCGTCTCACCATGCCGCTGTCCAACATCGTCGGGTCCGTGGCGTTGAGTTCGGGTGGGAGATCGCCTCCTGCGGCGCGGCCGCTGGCCCGTCAAGGAGTAGCGCGCAGAAGCACCAGGGAACCCGTGTACGTCGGTCGGCTGCGCAGGTGGCCGAAGGCTTCGTCCCAGGCGCCGGAGCCCAGGGCACGGCGCAGGGAGATGTCGAAGCCCTGGCGGGCGCGGTCGTCGATGAAGCTCCAGGCCGAGCAGGCCTGGCGGGCCGCGGGGTCGAGGAGCATCTCGGGGCGGCCGTAGTACGCCTCGTTGAAGCCGTCGGTGCAGTCCAGCGGGATGGGGACGGACCGGGTGGTGACGGTGCCGCCGAGGGCGTCGGCCAATTTGCTCAGGCTTGGATGGCGGCGGGCTTCGACATCGAGGACGTCGGGTGCGTACTCGTAGAGCCAGAAGTCGCGGACGAGCGCGGGGTCGCAGGTCAGGATGGTGACCGGGCCCCGGGTGACACGTCGCATCTCACGCATCCCCGCTTCGGCGTCGGACCACTGGTGGACGGTGAAGAGGGCCATGGAGGCGTCGAACTGACCGTCGGTGAAGGGGAGGTGCTCGGCGACGGCGTCGATGGCGGTGGCGAGCCGGGCCGGGCGCTGGGCGCGCAGGGCCAGGGAGGGCTCGACCGCGGTGATGGTGTGGTCGGCGCTCTCGTAGGAGCCGGTGCCCGCGCCGACGTTGAGGACGCTGTGCGCGTCGCCGAGGGCTTGCGCGACGGCGCGGGCGATGCGTTCGTCGGGGCGGCGGGAGGAGGCGCGGCCGCCGGAGCCGGCGGTGCCGCAGTCGACGTCGCCGGCACTGCCGGCGTAGGTGCGCATGACCATGGGGGACCTCGCCTTGTGGGCCTGGACCTGGCCGGGGCGGTGACCTCCGCATCCCGAACAACGCCTTCTATATTGCATCTGCTGCCGTATATGCGACAGAGGGCTGGTAGATGCTTGGGTGATCGGTCTAAGAGCGACGCATCTGCGTTCGGAGTTTTGGAGGTTCTGTCGGCGCGTGGCCGGGCCGGTGACGCCGGGGCGACGGCGGGCCCGGCACCGCTCACCGCTCGACGTCTTCCTGGTAGGAGTAGCGCTGCCCGGCCCAGGGGTCGGCGAGGTTGTGATAGCCGCGTTCCTCCCAGAACCCGTGCCGGTCCCGCGTCATGTATTCGATGCCGCGCAACCATTTGGGGCCCTTGTAGCCGAACAGGTGCGGGACCACCAGGCGGAGCGGGAAGCCGTGTTCGGCGGTGAGCGGCTCGCCGTCGTGGTGCGAGGCCATCACGGTGGTGTCGGCGGTGAAGTCCGCGAGGCGGAGGTTGGCGCTGTAGCCGTACTCGGCCCAGGCCATGACGTGCGACACGTCCGCCGCGGGCGGGGCGAGGTCGAGCAGGGTACGGGCCGGCACGCCGAAGAACGCGTGTCCGGTGGTGCTGGTGCCGGACGCGCAGTGCAGATCCGCGTTCACCGTGACCTTGGGCATGGCGGCGACCTCGTCGAAGGTCCAGGAGTAGGTCTCCCTGTTCGCGGTGGCGCCGAAGACCTGCAGATTCCACCGATCCGGGCGAAAGCGCGGCACCGGCCCGTAGTGCGAGACGGGCCACCCCTTGGCGAGCCGCTGGCCCGGCGGCAGCATGCCTTCACTCATGACCCCAGTCCCATCGCTCTCATCGTCTGTGCCGCAGAAGCAAGGTATAAGCGTATGTCAGGCCAGTAGATGCGAGCCTAGTTGGCCACGCCGTCTGGACTATGCGGGGCCATGGGGCGTGATCCGCGGGCGCCGTACAGTCGGCGGCCGGTGGGCAGGACCTTCATCAGTACGCCGGTGATCCATACGTTGTCGTCGCTGAGCCACAGCATGCCGAGCCCGGCGAAGTGGTGGAGGGGCGCGAGCGCATACAGGGCCAGCCAGAAGAAGAGGATGGCGGCCGCGGTGACCAGCGTGCCCAGGCCGAGGGTGCGCCGCCGTGCGCGACGGGTCAGCACCCAGGAGCGGTACAGCGCCACGAAGGGGACCGGCGCTCCACCACCGTCTCGGCCGTGGCCGGTGCCAACCGCGCGTACAGCGGCGGGCCGAGACACCACACGGCGATCGGCAGCGCCCCATCCCACCAGCGTGTACCGCGGGGTCGCGGTCTCGTGCGGGGGCGTGGGCTCGACGCCGGGCACGTTGCCCCGTTGGACGAAGTGCCACAGCCATACGCCCGTCCACTCCACGGCGGCTACTGCCGGTCCGGTCAGCGCGTTGACCACGAGGGCGGCGGGCAGACGCGCTCGGGAGCGTACGCGGTGTGCAGGACGGAGAGAACGAGGAGAGCCAGAACGAGCAACAGCGGTGTCATCACGAGAAGGACCCTCGCCAACTCGGGCATGGCGTTTTCGGCATAGGCCGAGCAGGAGTCCTCGTCGGCGATGTTGTGGTCCGCGTAGTCCCGGACGTCCTCGAAGGTGTCCCGGGCCGCCGCGAATCCTCCGGCGAGGAGCGCGCGGCCGAGCACGGCGGTCAGGGCGGACACGCGGAGGGTGAAGCCGTACAGCCCGCGGCGGTACCAGTGACCGACGGCGCCGAGCACCCCGCCGACGCTGCCGCCCGGCCGCTCGGTGGAGTGGTCACCGATGCCGTCGGCCTCCCGGCCGTTCGGCTGGTCTCCGTCGTGTGCCATGAACTGCGCTGCCCCCCCGTGCCGGTTCCGTGGTGGTGGCAATCAAGACGCCCTGCGGGGCGTGTGGGGTTCCTGGGGGCCGAGTGCATTTCCGCAGGTCCGCGTCGCCGGAGGCCGCCTCCTGGACCGGCGGAACTTCAGCGGACCTTCCACGGAATCGAATGGGGGAACAGGCGTGAGGACTGTGTGCGAATTCTGCGGGTGCATGACCGTTATCGGGCGCAAGCCCTGTTCGCGGGGTGTGCGCCGGGCGGCGCCCGGGCGATGGTAACCGCTTGTTGTTGAGTGTTCAAAGGGTCGGTGCCATACACAGCAAATCATGGGAACCCTCCCATCACGGTCGGTGCCGGATACAGGTGAGGGTTGCGGAAATATCCGCATCTAGTAACGCCATCCGATCACCACCCGATTAGGCCCGCGGCAGGCTCCGCGGCGGTCCACAGTGTGGGTCTCCCGGCAGCACGCCGGGAGACCCGCACCGCCCAGCGTCCCGTGCACCGGGGTTCTGGACATGTCTCAAGGGGGCACTCATGTCCACAGCACGCAGCAAGCGCCGTATCGCCGCGGCGATCCTGGCATCCGGCGTCATCATCGGGACGGCCGCCGTGCCGGCCGTCGCCGACGGGCACAGGGCACCGCACCGGTCCTCCGTCGTCA
>NZ_JBFAKV010000029.1:0-123062 GCF_040655895.1 Streptomyces sp. NPDC050264 | reverse complement strand
CATCAGTGGCACGAAAACCCGAACACACCAGTGGCGTCTCCCCCGAACCTCACAGCTGCGCGATCAGTGAGGTACTGCTGCCGCTCGAACAGGGATCGCCCCATTGATGGATGCGTTCGATCTGCCGCTACTCCCCCGGCGAGCGCGATGGCAGCGAGGTCCCTGGTGAGCCTGGCTGACCCAGCTTCGACAATGGGGCGTACCGCTTCAGGGGAAGTGGCCGCGAGAAGCATGGGTCCGGCCAGGACGTAGAGGTTCTACCGTGAGGACGTGCCTGCGAACGCGTACATGGCGACGCTGGACACCAGTGCCACGGCTACCCCTCCGACTGTCAGAGCCCGTCCGTGAACCCCTGAACGACGATCTGTGGCCCTTTGGTTGCCGGGTCGGCGAGGGGGCGTGGGGCCGGGGCTTGTCGGGTACCGGCCGCCGGTGTGCGTCTGCGCACACCACCGCGGCCCCGGAAACAACACCGGATGCGCCGACGCCGGCCGGAAAGCTCCGCTCCGGCCCGAGACGGTTTACTTCAGGTGGGTGGTCGCAAGGGTTGCGGTGAGGCTCTTCGTGAGGACGGCGCCGTCTTCGCCGCCGGCCCAGGCGACGTGCCCGTCGGGCCGGATCAGCGCGGCCCGGACCCCGGCCCAGTCAGCCGGGGGCAGGTGCGGGGTGCCGCTATGCACGCGCAGGCCGCGCCCGGCGAACCGGTCGAAGGGGCGGGCGGCGTCGCCGGTGAAGTCGAGCAGCAGGTAGCCGTCGGCCCGCAGCAGGGCGAACAGGCCGGTGCCGTCGAGCGCCAGGTCGGGAGCGCGGGTCCCGGTCAGCCGGTGTCCGTCTGCGGACGGGTAGGCGACGGACAGCGAACTGACCTGGGCCGCCAGCCGGTCGTTGAGATCGGGCAGGTCGGTGATGAGCCGGGCGAACAGGCCGCGCAGGCTGAGTCCCTCGGTGGTGAAGGCGGTCATCAGGGCGACCTGGGCGCGGCTGGTCTCGGTGAGGTCGATGCCGACCGGGTGGCGTTCGGCGTGGTAGGTGTCCAGCAGGGTGTCGGGGGCCCAGCCGTTGAGTACGGCGGCCAGTTTCCAGGCCAGGTTGGCGGCGTCCTGGATGCCGACGTTCATGCCGACGCCGCCGGCCGGGAAGTGCTGGTGGGCGGCGTCTCCGGCGAGGAAGACACGGCCCTGGCGGTAACTGGCGGCCAGGCGGGTGGCGTTGCCGAACCGGGAGAGCCAGACCGCGTCGCGCATGCCGAAGTCGCTGCCGGCCACGGCGACGGCGTTCTCGCGCAGTTCCTCCAGGGTCAGGTCGCCGGGCCAGGTGGTGGTCAGGTCTTGGGGCACGATGCCGACCAGGCGGTGCAGCCCGCCGGGCATGGGCACGGCCATGAGCGTGCCCGTCGGTCCGAACCAGCTGCTGCCGGGGGGCGGAGGCGCGTCGAGGACGACGTCGCCGAGCCAGCCGAGCACGGTGGACGGGGTGCCGGGGAAGTCGATGCCGGCTGCGGCGCGCACGGTGCTGCGGGTGCCGTCGCAGCCCGCCAGGTAGGCCGCCCGGAGGGTACGAGGCCCGTCGGGACCGGTGATGTGCACGGCGATGTCGTCCGGGCCGTCGGTGAACCCGGTGACCTCGTGTCCGCGCAGGATGTCCGCGCCCAGGGTGAGGGCCTGTTGCTCAAGGTGTGCCTCGGTGCGCTCCTGCGGGAGGGCGAGGGTGTGCGGGAACGGGCTGGGCAGACGGCGGAAGTCCAGCCGGGAGTCCAGTACGCCGAAGTGTCCGCCGGGCAGGGGCACGCCCTCCTGCACGAAGGGCTCGTGCACTTGGCGGGAGGCGAACGTCTCGATGGTGCGCGGGTGCACGGTCAGGGCCCGGGAACGGGAGTCTCGCTCCGTGCGGGGCTCGACCACGGCGACGGTGACGCCGGCCCGGCGCAGTTCGCCTGCGAGCCAGAGTCCCACGGGACCGCCACCCGCGACGACGACCTGGTAGTTCATGGTCTTCCACTTCCTCTCACGTTCTTGGTCGGTGACCAATGGCCGATCCGGAGTAAACTAGGTCAGTGACCAATAAGCAAGTCAGGGAAAACGCCACCGACCGGCTCACCCGCGCGGCGGTGATCGGTGCCGCACTCCAGACGCTGGAGGAACGCGGACTGGACGGACTGTCGACCCGGGCGGTCGCCGATCGCCTCGGGGTCCGCATGAACACCGTGTTGTGGCATGTGAAGACCAAGGCCCGGATGGTGGAACTGATGGCCGACGCCGTGCTCGGCACCATCGACCACGAGGACCTCCCCGCGAACGCCCTGCCACGGGTGCGGGAGCTGGCCGGCCGCTACCGGCGGGCGCTGCTCGCACACCGCGACGGTGCCGCCCTCGTCGCCGGAACCTATCCGGCCGAACCCCACACCCTGCGCTTCGCAGACCACCTCATCGAGGCGCTGCTCGCGGCCGGGGCGGACGAGCAGCGGGCGGCGTGGACGGCCTGGACGGTCACCTACTTCGTCCTCGGCCTGACACAGGAGGAGCAGGCCGCGCCGGACCGGCACGACGACCGCCTCGACCGGGCCGTGTCGCCCGGCGAACACCCGGCGCTCCACCAGGTCCTGGACCACCTGGGCCCGGGCTCCTTCGAGGACCGCTTCGCCTTCGGACTGGACGCGATCCTGTCCCGTCTGCCCGCGTAGCAGCGCACTCTCCAGGGGCGGCGTTCCGACGCCGGCCGGCCGCACCGACCACCTGCCCCAAGGGCCCGGTCGACGGGCAGCCGGGAACCCGGGCCAAACCTGAGTGCCGTGCGGCGCTTCCATGCCCGTGAAGGGCACTTGGCGGTGCCGCGCAAGCACACCGAGGTCGTGCCGCTCGCGGAGGCCGGCCACGGCGCACACGGGGCCGAGCGGGACGCGGGCGGTGTGCCGGTGGAGTGATCCGCTGCCGATTGGGCGCTGCTGCTGGGAGCGTGCGCTGGGCGATGTCGCCGATCCACGAAGTGGTCAGCCTTGCCCAGCTCTTGACCGAACCGCGGCGTCACCCGATGTTCCACCCGTGGCTTCGCGAAGGCGATGGAGGTGCCGGCGCGTTGGGGGTGCGGCTGGACGGCGCTGCCGCCGTTGACGAACAGCAGGGTGCCTCGCCTGCGGGCGCGCATGTCGGGCAGGACCTGGCTGACGGCCGTCATGGGCCCGAACAGGGAGAAGTCCAGCGGCCCGGACAGGCAGCCGGTGGGTCAGCGGTCAGGGGCGCAGCAGGGTCTTGATGGCGCGGCGTTCGTCCATCGCCTTGTAGCCCTCGGCGGCCTCGGCCAGCGGCAGTTCGAGGTCGAAGACCTTGCCGGGGTTGATCCGGCCGGACAGGACCTTGTCGATGAGGTCGGGCAGGAACTGGCGCACGGGGGCCGGGCCGCCGCGCAAGCCGACGTGGGAGAAGAACAGTTCCTGGCCGTCGAGGGAGACGTCGTGCGGGACACCGACGAAGCCGACATTGCCGCCGGGCCGGGTGGAGTGGAGGGCCTGCTGCATGGACTGCTCGTTGCCGACGCACTCCAGGACCCGGTCGGCTCCGATACCGCCGGTCAGTTCCTTGATGCGGGCCACGCCTTCTTCGCCGCGCTCGGCGACGACATCGGTGGCGCCGAACTCGCGTGCCAGCTTCTGGCGGGTCTCGTGACGGGACATGGCGATGATGCGTTTCGCGCCGAGTTCCCTGGCGGCGATGACCGCGCACAGCCCGACCGCGCCGTTCGCCGACCACGGCCACCGTGTCGCCGGGCTGGACCTGGGCGGCGACGGCCGCGTACCAGCCGGTGCCCATCACGTCGGAGCAGGCCAGCAGGCTGGCGATGTGCTCGTCCGCGGGCTGGGTCGGGGTGGCGACCAGCGTGCCGTCCGCGAGGGGGATGCGGATGCGCTCGGCCTGGCAGCCCTCGGCGCCGACGAACTCACGGTGCAGGCAGTTGGTCTGGTAGCCGTTTCGGCAGTTGGGGCAGGTGTTGTCGCTGGCGAAGAAGGAGCCCACGACGAACTGGCCGACCTGCAAGGTGGAGACGTCGGCGCCGGTCTCCTCGACGATGCCGACGTACTCGTGGCCGAACGGGGTGGGCTGCTCGACCGGGTTGATGCCGCGGTAGTCCCACAGGTCCGAGCCGCACACACAGGTGGCGACGGTGCGGATGACGGCGTCGGTGGGCTTGAGGATCGTCGGGTCGTCGCGCTCTTCGAAGCGGACGTCGCCGGGAGCGTAGAGGATGGCTCCGCGCATGATGATGCCTTTCTCTGCCAAGGGGGTGCGTGCCTGCCCGGGCGTGCGGACAGGATGCGCGAGACGGCCGTATGAGGGGCGGTCAGCTGGTGACGGCGGCCTGGGCGGCGGTGTACTGCTCGTCGGTCACCGGCTCCAGCCACGTGGTGCCGTCGCCCTCGCCATTACCGACGACCATGGCGATGTGCGCCATGAGGGTCGTCTCGGTGGCGCCGTGCCAGTGCTCCTCGCCGGCGGGGCACTTGAGGGTCTGGCCGGCGCTCACGCGCACCACACTGCCGTCGCGGGTGCCGACCAGGCCGACGCCGTCGGTGATGTACAGGACCTGGCCGTTGGCGTGCGAGTGCCAGTTCGTGCGGGCACCGGGCGTGAAGCGGACCAGTGCGGAGGCCAGCCGGGCCGGCTCCGACGGTGTCTCGATCGGGTTGAGGTAGACGTCGCCGGTGAACCGCTCGGCCGGGGCCTTGGCGGTGGGCGTGGAGGTGATGTGTTCCATGATCTGCGTTCCTCATTCGAAGAAGGGGTGCGGAAAGGGCGGCCTCGTCGAGGCCGGCGCTGTGCGGACCTGCGTCAGGCGGCGTTCCCGTCCGTGATCTTCTTCAGCTGGTTGATCGCGGTCATCGCGTTGGGCCAGCCCGCGTAGAACGCCAGGTGGGTGATGGCCTCGGAGAGCTCCTCCACGGTCAGCCCGTTTTCCAGGGCCTTGCCCAGGTGGTAGGGCAGCTGCTCGCTGCGGTAGAGCGCGGCCAGCACGCTCACCGTCACCAGACTCCGGTCCCGCGGGGAGAGCTCGCTGCGCTCCCACACGTCGCCGAAGAGCACGTCGTCGGTGATCTGGACCAGCTTCGGCGCGATCGGCGCCAGCTCCTTGGGCGCGGACTGCTTGGCCATGCGATGACTCCCTGCAATAAGTCGAGTGCCTTCCGGTAGGACCACTGTCCGCGGATGCTGCCCCACCGGCAGCTCCAGAGGGGCGGCGGTGGGCGGTTCCGCAGTCGCGCAGTCCCACTGATATCGAGGAAACCGCAGGTCACCGGCGCACGGAAGGCACTGTTGTTACAGGTACTGGCAGGACCCCCCACATCGGACCTTTCGGCCCTAGCCTGGCGGTATGGACACCGCCCACGACATCCGCGACTTCCTCGCCAGCCGCCGCGCCAAGCTCACCCCGCAGCAGGCCGGACTGCCCGCCTTCGGCAGCAACCGCCGCGTGCCGGGGCTGCGCCGCGAGGAAGTCGCCCTGCTCGCCGGTGTCAGCATCGACTACTACGTCCGCCTCGAACGCGGTCACCTCGCCGGCGCCTCCGAGGAAGTCCTCGACGCCGTCTGCAACGCGCTCCAGCTCGACGAGGCCGAACGCGCTCACCTCTTCGACCTGGCCGCCGCCCAGCGCAGCAGGCCCGCCCGCCGTGCCAGGAAGCAGCGCACTCCCGTCCCCGCCAGCATCCAGCGGGTCCTGGACTCCATGACCGACAGCCCGGCCTTCGTCCGCAACGGCCGCCTGGACATTCTCGCCATCAACCGGCTCGGCCGCGCCCTGTACGCCCCGCTGTTCTCCGACGCGGCACCGCGGCCGGTCAACATCGCCCGCTTCCAGGTGCTGGCCCCCGCCGGACAGGACTTCTTCCCCGACTGGGACGCCGCCCTCAACACCACGGTCTCGCTGCTGCGCACCGAAGCCGGACGCGCCCCGCACGACTCCGACCTCACCAACCTGATCGGCGAGTTGGTCACCCGAAGCGACGCCTTTCGCCTCGCCTGGGCCAAACACAATGTGCGCCTGCACCACACCGGCCGCAAGCCCTTCCGCCACCCCCAGATCGGCGAGCTCACTCTGGACTTCGACGCCATGGCACTGCCCGCCCAACCGGGGCTGACCCTGACCGCCTACAGCGCCGAGCCGAACACCCCCGGCCACGACGCCCTGCGGCTGCTGTCGGCCTGGGCCGCCACCGAAGACGCACAGCACACCGAGCCCGCCGCCGACTGACCCCGCAAGGTCGGCGGCTATCCGGGCACGCCCCGCTGAAGGGCCTCCCGGCTGTCCGCCCAGTCCGCCAGCGCCCGCACCCGGCGGGCCGACTCACTGCCCGGATCCGGCGTGAGCACCGACATCAACAGTTCCGGGCGCCCCGGCAATGTCAGCGTCTCGAACGGCAGCGTCAGCCGCCCGACCACCGGATGCTCGTACTCCTTCACGCCGTCCCAGTGCGGGCGCACCTCATGGCGCTCCCAGCACTGCCGAAACGGCTCACTGCCCCGGGACAGCTCGGCAACCAGCCCCGCAACCGCTCATCCCCCGGCAGCAGCCCCGCCGACGTGCGCAGCAGCGCCACCGTGTTGCCGATCGAGTTCTCCCAGCCGAAGAAGAACGTCTGCGCGGCCGGGTCCAGGAACTTGAACCGGGCGATGTTCACCGGATGCGAGGCACCGTCGGCGAACAGCGGCGTATACAGGGCATAGCCCAGGTAGTTCGCCGCCACCAGGTCGAGACGACGGCTCCACACGAACGCCGGCACCTGCTCGATCGCATCCAGCACCCGCTGCACTCCAGCAGGCAACTCGTCGCTGACCTCGCCCGGCCCACTTCGCCGGGGCGAGGCATCGGCGCGCGCGAGATCGAACAGGTGGGACCGCTCCGCCTGATCAAGTTGCAGCGCGTCCGCAAGGGCATGCGGCACTCCCTCCGAGGCACCGGACAGGTGACCCCGCTCAAGGCGGCGGCCCACGAGCAACTTCCGCTTCCGCAAACCTGGGTAGCGCGAGCGCTACTACGCTGGATTCCTCGCGGCCGGCGCTCGCCGGGCCGCTGTGGAAGTGACCGGAGCCCGCGATCTGCGGCAGCCGCATCGCCGAGGCCGCGTGTTCGTGCGGGCCTCGGCGATGCGGCGCGGGTCTCAGACCGCCGCAGGTTCCCGGTTCTGTGCGACCCAGCAGGCGACCTCGGACTGCGCAGCGGACTCCCCGGCCCTCGGCGTCGCCAGCAGTACCGGCTCGTGCGTCCGGCACCGGTCGACGGCCAGCGGGCATCGCGGATGGAAGCGGCAGCCGGGCGGAGGGCTGCCCGGGTCGGGGACCTCGCCGGTCAGTGCCCGAGGCCGGGATCCTGTGCCGTCGGGGACAGGAACGGCGGCCAACAGGGCCTGTGTGTACGGGTGCTGCGGCGCGTTGAAGATCTGCTCGACGGTACCCGTTTCGACGATGCGGCCCAAGTACATGACGACGACCCGGTCGGCGAGCGCACCGACGACCGCCAGGTCGTGCGAGATGAACGCGAGCGCGATGCCCTCCTCGCGCGACAGGTCACGCAGTAGGTTCGCCACCGCCGCCTGGGCGGACGCGTCGAGGGCCGAGACCGGCTCGTCCGCGACGATCATCTTCGGGCGGGAAGCGAGCGCGCGGGCTACCGCCGCCCGCTGCCGTTGTCCGCCGGAGAACTCGTGCGGGTATTTCTCCGCCGCTCCGTCCGGGAGGCCGACCCGGCGCAACGCCTCGACGGCCTCGCGCGCGGTCTCCGGGTCGCGGCGGCCGCGCTTCGCTCCCTGCGCGCGTTCCCGGGCGGCCACGACCTCCTGGATCTGCGCGCCGATGGTGCGCCGCGGGTTGAGCGAGGCGTTCGGGTCCTGGAACACCATCTGCAGCGGCAGCAGGCCGGAGGCGCGGCGGCGCCGCCCCATGGTGCCGACCGGTGTGCCGTCGAAGGTGACCGAGCCTGTCTGCGCCGGGGCGAGACCGGTGATGGCCCGGGCCAGGGTGGACTTGCCGCAGCCGGACTCGCCGACGATGCCGAGGACTTCACCGGGGGCGATCTCCAGGCCGACGCCGGCCAGAGCGCGCATCGGGGGCAGCCCCTTGCGCGGATATTCGACGACCACGTCCTCGACGCGGAGCAGCGGTGCGGTCGGCTGGCCGGCGTTCACGTTCATGCCTTCCTCCTGGCGGTGGCGGTGGCGGTGGCGTCCGTCGCGAGGGCGGGGCCGGGAGCCGATGGCGCGTCGGCGGGCCGGGCGACACCGGGCTCGGCCAGTACACAGGCGACCGTGCGGGCGGGGCCGATGCTGACCGGTACCAGGCGAGTGCGGTCGCAGCCGTCGACGGCCGACGAGCAGCGCGGGTGGAACGGGCAGCCGGAGACCGGTGCGTCGGCGGCGGGGGCCGATCCGGGGATCGGGCGCAGCGGCACGGCATGTCCGACGGCGGAGCGCTCTCCGAGCGAGGCATGCGGCAATGCCTGCAACAGGCCTCGTGTGTACGGGTGCTGAGGAGCGCCGATGACCTCGCCGACGGTGCCGGTCTCGATGACGCGGCCGGAGTAGAAGACAGAGATCCGGTCGGCGATGGAGGACAGGACGCCGAGATCGTGGGTGACCATGACGACGGCCATACCCGTCTCGCGCCGCAGCTCGTCGAGGAGTTCGACGATACCGGCCTGGACGGTGACGTCGAGGGCGGTGGTCGGTTCGTCGGCGATGAGCAGGCGGGGGCCGCAGGCCAGGGCGGAGGCGATGGCGATGCGCTGGCGCATGCCGCCGGAGAACTGGTGCGGGTAGCGGGCGGCGGCCGAGGCCCCGCCGGGGATGCGTACCAGGTCGAGCAGTTCGGCGGCGCGGGCCGCGGCCTGCTTGCGGCTGATGCCCTGGTGGCGGCGGACGTGATCGGTGATCTGCCGGCCGACGGTGAGCATCGGGTGCAGGGCGGAGGACGGGTCCTGGAAGACGACCGCGATGTCCCGGCCGCGTACCTGGCCCCATTTCTTGTCGGGGAGCCCGACCAGTTCCCGGCCGTCGAAGCGGACCGAGCCGGTGACGGAGGCCCGGTCGGGCCCGAGGCCGACCAGGGTCATACCGGTCACGGTCTTGCCGCTGCCGGACTCCCCCGCGATACCGAGCACCTCGCCGGGACGGACCACCAGGTCGATGTTGTCGACGAGCCGGATCTCGCGTCCGGCCCTGGGCAGGGTGACGGTCAAGCCTCGTACTCGCAGCAGGGGTTCGGCCGTGTCCGTGGTCCCGGTGCGGGCGGTTCCGCTGCCCGCACGCGATTCCAGCGGTGCGTCGGTGGCCGCACCGCCATGGCCCGGCCCGGGGCAGTCGGCGCGTGCATCGTCGTTGGGAGTGTCGTCGTTGCGTGTGCCGAGGATGTTGTCCCCACTCATCACCGTTCTCCAGCCGTCGAGAGCTTGGGGTCGAGCCGGTCGCGCAGGGCGTCGCCGAGGACGTTGAACGCGACCACGACCGTGACGATGGCGAGCCCGGGGACGACCGCGAGCCACCACTGGTTGAAGTACTGCGACGCCTCGGAGATCATCGATCCCCATTCGGCGGCCGGCGGCCTGGCACCGAGGCCCAGGAAGGACAGCCCGGCGAGCAGCAGGATCGCGCCGCCGACGTCCAGCATGGCGAGGACGAGCAGCGAGCCGGCGACGCCGGGCACCAGGTCCACAAGGATCGAGCGGACCGAGCCGACTCCGGCGAGCCGGTTGGCGTGCACGAAGTCCGACTCGCGCAGCGAGAGCACGGTGGAGCGCACGGTGCGGGCGTATCCGGGCCACCAGACGAGAGCGCCCGCGAGGACGGAGTTGGGCAGGGACGGGCCGAGCGAGGCGGCCACGGCCATCGCCAGGATGATCACCGGGAAGGCGAAGACGACGTCGGTGATCCGCATCAGGACCTCGTCGACCCAGCCGCCGAAGAAGCCGGCGACGAGGCCGACGACCGTGCCGATCACGGCGGTCGCCGTGATGAGCAGCAGGCCGACCGGGACGGACAGCCGGGCGCCGTACAGGACGCGGGAGAGCACGTCGCGCCCGGCGGGATCGGTGCCGAACCAGTGCGCGGACGACGCGCCTTCGAGGGGCGCGGCGTTCTGGTCGAGCGGGTCGTACGGAGCGAGCACGGGGGCGAGGAGGATGACGATCAGCCACAGGAGCAGTACGCCGACGGCGATGCCCTGTGCGGGGTTGCGGCGTGCCCAGCGCCAGGCGCCGGCCACCCGTCCCGTACGGCGGCCCGGCGCGGTGACCGGGGTGAGAGTGGCGGTCATGACAGGCGGATCCTCGGGTCGAAGGCGGCGTACAGCAGGTCGGCGGCCAGGTTGACCACGACGAAGACCAGGGCGATGAGGATGGACACGCCCATCACGGCGGGCAGGTCGAGGTTGGTCGAGCTGCGGAACGCGTACTGGCCGATGCCGTTCCAGGAGAACTGCTGCTCGATGTAGACGGTCGCCGCGAGCAGCAGGCTGAAGGAGAGGGTGGTGGCGGTGATCAGCTGGCCGGAGGCCGAGCGCACCGCGTAGCCCCACAGGACGCCGCGTGAGCGAAGTCCCTTGGCGCGCCCCGCCTTCACGAAGTCGGAGGAGAGCGCTTCGAGTACGGCGCTGCGGGTGAAGCGCAGCACCATGCCGATGACGGACAGGGCGAGGACCGAGGCGGGCAGGACGAGATGGGCGGCGGCCGAGGCGAAGGCGTCCAGGTCGCCGGCCAGGAGCGCGTCGGCCGTGTAGAAGCCGGTGATCCGGGCCGGTGGATCGAGGGCGGGGGCGAGCCGCCCGGACCCGGGCAGGATGCCGAGGTTCTTGACGAACAGCACGGCGGCGACCATGCCGATCCAGAAGGTCGGCAGGGAGACCCCGGTGAGCGACAGGGTGCGGGAGATCCGGTCGAGGCGGCCGCCGCGCCCCTTCGCGGCGAGTACGCCGAACAGCACACCGATGACGATGGCCATCACGGTGGCGACGACGACCAGTTCGAGGGTGGCGGGCAGCTTCTCGGCGAGGTCGTCGAGGACCGGGCGCTGCGTCTGCTGCGAGGTACCCAGGTCTCCGGTGAGCAGGTTGCCGAGGTAGGAGGCGTACTGCACCGGAAGCGACCGGTCGAGGCCCTGATCGGCGCGGTAGCGGGCGACGATCTCGGGATCGTCGAGGGCGCGCTGGCCGAGGTTGGCGGTGGCCGGGTCCGCCGGGACGACGGAGCTGAGCAGGAAGGTCACCAGGGTGACACCGAAGACGATCAGCACCGAGGACGCGATGCGGCGCAGTGCGTACGCCAGCAGGGGAGGCATCCTGCGGCGGGCACGGGGCGTGTCCTTCGCAGAGCCCGGGGGACCCGCCGGCGCGGGAGCCGGTCCGGCGAGGGCCGTGCCGGAGGCGGTATCGGTCATGAGTTCACCCCTCCGAGCGGCCGAGAGAGGCCAGATCGAGGTAGTAGAGCGGGTTGCGGACAAGTCCGGTGACCTCGGACGAGGCGACGGTCACGAAGTTCGGCTCCAGCAACGGGACGAAGGGGCCGTCCTCGTTCATCGCCCGGTTCCACGCCGTGTAGGCGGTGAGCCGGTCCTGCTCGTCGACCGCGCCGTACGCCTTCTTCGTGAGGGCGGCGAGGCCGGGATCGGCCTTCGCCGGCCAGTGCACCCGCTTGGAGAGGAAGTCGCCGGGCGCGAAGCCGAGGACGTTCTGCGGGTCGAGGTAGTCCGGCGGGTAGGACCACAGGGCGAGCTGCGTCTTGCCGTCCACGTACCGCTGCAGGGAGGTCGACGTCGGCGAGGGGCGGAGCGTGACGGTGATCCCGATCTTCCCCAGGTCGCTCTGGACGCGCTGGGCCATGACGCCGTAATCGAGGCCGGCCAGCCGGTGGTAGTCACTGGCGTAGTCGAGGGTCAGCTCGATCTTCTTCAGGCCCTGTTCCTTCTTGGCCTTCTCGACGAGGGCGCGGGCGGCGCTTGGGTCGTAGGCCGCGGCGTCCGCCTTGCCGAGACCCCCGGTGAAGACGGTCGGCAGGATGCCGGTGGCCTGGGTGGAGCCGGGCCCGGCGACCTCGACGAGGCCCTCGTAGTCGATGCCGAGCCGGATGGCCTTGCGCACGTCGTCGGAGGCGGTGGAGAGGTTCTTCGCGCGGCTGACCGCGAGATAGAGCACCTCGGCCGCCCGGCTGTTGTCGATGGTGAGGTTGTCGCCGTGCAGGCCCTTGGTCTGCAGCGCCGAGATGTCGAGGGCGATCTGCGCGTCGCCGGACTGCACCCCGAGCAGCTGCTGCTGCGCCGAGGGTACGTTCCGGATGATCACCCTGGGGTAGGCCGGTGCGTCGCCGGCGTACTCCGGGTTGGTCTCCAGGACGATCTGCGAGGAGTTGCTGTAACTCTTCAGCCGGTACGGACCGGAGCCCGCCGACGCCGTGTTCAGCCAGGACTCGGCCGAGTCCTCGGAGGCCGCGTTCTTCGCGTCGGTGCCGCCGTGCGCGCGTACCGCGTCGGCGTTGAGCACCCCGAACTGCGGGGTGACCAGCAGGGCGGGGACATCGGCGCGGGGGGTCTCGGTGGTGAGGACGACGGTCCGCGCGTCCTTGGCCTCGACGGAGATCCCGGCCATCAGATAGGCGGGGCTGGCGTCGACGTGGCGCAGCCGGTCGAAGGAGAACACGACGTCGCTCGCCTCGACGGGGGTGCCGTCGGAGAAGCGGGCGTTCTTCCGGAGGGTGAACGTCCAGGACTGCCCGTCCTCGGAGCTGGACCACGACGAGGCCAGCCCGGGCACCGGGGTGCGGAGGTCGTCGCCCCGGTAGGTGGTCAGCGTCTCGTACAGGGCGTGGTCGACGAGGTAGTCGGTGGGCTGGTAGACGCGGGCCGGGTCGATGGACTTGGCGTTGAAGGCGGTGTCGACGACGAGGGTGTGGCGCGCGGCTTCGACGGACACCCCCGCGGTCGCGCAGGAGGTGAGCGAGGCCGTCAGGGCGGCGGCCAGGGCGAGGGCGGCGAGGGTACGCCGCCGGGGCCGGGGCCGGGGCGGCAGGGCGCCCGCCGGTGGACTGGGGCGGTGGGTCATCGGGGTCTCCGCTCGGAGAGACGGGAAGGGAGGAGGCGGGGAAGTCACTCCTGGGTGGCGTCCCGGGGCGGGGCTCGCACCGGGGTGCGTCCGGCGGATGGCGGGTGCCCTCGGCGTGTGGGCCCGGGGCGGCCCGGCGAGGGACGGGTGGTCCGCCGCCGGGCCGGGCGGTCAGGCCGAGGCGGTCACGGGTACGGCCGGCGGGCCGCCCTGGAGGTTCACGTCGATGGTCTGCCGGTACAGGCGCAGCCAGTTGCCGCCGCACAGCTTCTCGACCTCGGCGGAGCAGAAGCCGGCCTTGGCCAGCCCGTCGGGGATGTTGCCGAACTGGGCCGCCGTCTCGAACCACTCCGGGTCCGGGACGACCGGCGACTGGCCGGGCTTGCCCGCCCCGTACTCGGGGCCGCGCGTCCAGTGGCCCTTGCGCATCTCCACCATGTGCTCCTCGGTGAGGAAGCGCCCGAGGTCGGAGCCGACACCGACATGGTCGACACCGATCCGCTCCACGGTGCGGGCGACCAGCTCGCACCAGCTCTCGACGGTCTCGCACCACTCGCCGGCGATGTTCGGGTACATCGTCAGGCCGAGCACCCCGCCCCGTTCCGCGAGTGCGTCGATGACCTCGGGCCGCTTGTTGCGGGCGTGGTCGAAGAACTCGCGCGGATTGGCGTGGTTGACCGCCACCGGGACGGCCGACGCGTGGATCGCGTCGTACGAGGTCCGGTCACCCACATGGGAGCAGTCGACGAGGATGCCGCAGCGGTTCATCTCCTCGACGGCGTTGCGGCCGAAGCGGGTCAGGCCGGCGTCGGTGGTCTCGTAGCAGCTCGCGCCCAGGGTGTTCTGGATGTTGTAGGTGAGCTGCATGACCCGCAGGCCCATGCGGGCGAACAGCTCGATGTAGTCCAGCCGGTCCTCGATCGGGGACGCGTTCTGGGTTCCCATGAGGACGGCGGTGCGGCCCTCGGCCGCCGCCGCCTCGATGTCGGCCGTGGAGTACGCGATCCGGATGAGATCGGCGTTATGGCGCTCCATGCCGTACCAGTCGGCGAGGGCCTGCATGGTCTCCGCCGCGTTCTCCCAGAACGCGATGGTGTTGGTCACGCAGTCCACGCGCCCGCCGCGCAGCTCCTCGAAGACCGTCCGGTTGAAGACGCCGCACTCGAGTCCGTCGATGTTCATCGCTGCTCCTCGTCCTTCTTTGCCGTGCCGCCGACGAAGTCCTCGTCGTCGGTGAGGTCGGGTTCGATCACGCCGTTCTCGTCGACGGCGGTGGCGCCCGCGTGTTGGAGAGAGGTCACCGACTCGGTGGACAGCGCGCGCGCGGAGTCCTCGAACAGTGACCACCACAGGGCGGCTGGGGTCTCCACCCCGGTGCGTACCGCGCGGGCGGCGGGCAGTGAGCCGATGAGCGGCAGCAGACGCAGCAGTTCGGGGTCCTCGGGCAGTTCGGGTGCGCGGCGCTCCATGACGAGGAGTACGCCGTCACCGGCCAGGGCCTCGGGCAGCGGGGGCAGCCCGGCGGCCGGTGCGGCATCCGCGGCGGCGCGCGTCACCGTGAGGACTACCCCCCGGTCGGTGCCCTGGTGTTCCAGCACGGTGGCAAGTGCGGCGTACTCGATGCGGCCGGCCCACAGGGTGACCCGCTCGCCGGGCTCCGACTGGAGCAGGTCGAGCAGTGCGGGGGCGACGACGAGGGCGCTCTGTCCGAGACAGTCGACCACGAGCGCGCCCGGGGCCTCAGCGGCGATCTCCACCCGGCCCGAGCCGTCGCGGTCGGCCTCGCTGAGCCCATCGGAGAGGAACTGGAGGGCGGGCAGCCCGGCGGCCTGGGCGTGCAGCACCAGGTCGCGTACGGCGTGTACGGCGCCGAGCGCCAGGCCCTGGGCCTGGAGGAGCCGCTCGGTGATGAGCCGCAGTTCGCGCAGCGACAGCCGGAGGGTCTCGGCGTCGGAGGCGTTCTGCCAGGTGCGGCCGAGGCGGTCGGCGGCGCCGTCGCTCCCGGGGCCGCTGGTGAGCGTGGCGGAGGTCATCGGGTGGATCCGTTCGAGGAGGCGAGTGCGGGGGCGACAGTGCCGGCGGGGCGCGGCACGGCGGGCCAGAACCACGGGCCGGCGTCGGTGCCGCCCAGGTCGGCCGCGGTGGGAGCGCCCTGGAAGATCACGCCGCGCAGGTCGCGGCCCAGGTAGTCCTTGGTGCGTTCCAGGCCGTAGAGGGCGGCGTTCGCCAGGCGGATGAGCTGCGCGGGCACGAAGGCGGCGTCACGGATGTTGGTGTGCGGGACGGCGTACGCGTGCCCGGCGAGGGACTGGAGGCGCTCGACGGCTCCCCGCAGCTCGGGCCGGCGTGCGAGGAGGCGTCCGACGGGCAGGACGGGGTCCACGGTGGCGAGTACACCGTCGAGGTGCTGGACCATGCCGGGGATGTCCACGGTGAGATCGACGGTGCCCTCGGGCAGTTCGGCGGTGGCGCCGCACCGGGGCTCCTCGGCGGACCGGGACTTGTACCAGGTGTTGGCGACCGCGCCCGGCGCCGTCCGGTCGACGGCGAGAGCCCAGGCGTACCGGTCGGCGAGCAGCGTGCGCAGCTCACCGGCGGCCATCGAGCCGTCCCGGCGGAACGTCTCGTTGACCGTGAGGTCCGCCGCGAGCCGGTCCGACTCCGCCGGATCCAGCTCGGTGAGCACGGAGTTGACCACCTCGGCGGCCTCGTCGCAGATCCCCTCGACGCCCTCGACGCCGTCGACCAGCTCGGCCACCGTCGGCACCCGGCCGTCCGCCCCGGCCGCCGCCGCGCGCACGGGTATCGCGTCGAGGACACGTCGCAGGTCGGCGACGATCCGGGCGGCGGGGGTGAAGCAGGTGTACTCGTTGACGTCCTCGCTCTGGTAGAGAGCGGCCCGCTCCAGCAGGGCGACCAGCGTGTCCGCCACACCGGAACCGGGCGCCGCCGCGAGGCCGCGGGCGTGGGCGAGGGCCTGCTCGCGCAGCGAGATCCAGCGGTCCACCAGCACCGGGTGGTTGCCGACCCACAGGACCAGGCCGAGCGCGGAGCTGTTGCCGACGCCGAGGAAGCGGCGCACCTGCGGATCGAGGGTCACGGCCGTCTCCGAGCGGCGGGCGGCCAGCGCCTCGACCAGGTCCGCGCTCAGCTCGCGCATCATGTACGCGGACAGCAACTGGGCGTGGTACGGCACCGCGAGCGGGTGGTCGTCGCCGTACGCGAGGAACGTACGGGTGCCGAAGGTGCCGTTGCCGTCGAGACCGATGTTGCGCATCAGATAGCCGACGCGGGCGAGCGCGACGGTGTCGGGCTGCTGCCCTGCGGCCAGCGCCTCCACGACGTGCTCGAAGACGCGCAGCGAACGGTTGGCGCGGCACCAGGTGAGCGTGTGCCCGGTGGCGCGGCCGTGGTAGAGGCGCGGCATCTCGTTGCGGGTGTGCTCGACGTCCTCGGCCGTCGCGGGACCGTCAAGGAGGGCGCCCATCATGTCCCAGCCGAGGTCGAAGATGCGCAGGGTGCGCTCCTGCGACGAGGGCGGGAAGGCGAAGGCCACGAAGTCCATCACCCGGTCCGCGGTGTGGATGCGGTAGACGGCCTCGCCGCTGCCGTCCGCCGCGACGGTCAGTGAGCGGCGCTCGACGCGCCAGTCCTCGCGAAGCATCCGGCTGACCAGGGAGCGGGCCGACGAGAGGCGCCCGGCCTGCAGGGAGGAGAGGGCGGCCGAGGTCATGATCTCGGCGGCCGGCCGGCCGGCGGGCCCGGCCAGGCTGGGCTGTGGTGCCACGGATGGTTCCTTTCGTGCGGGTCATGCGGTGCGGTGCCGGTGTTCCGGCTTCCTCGGGGCGACAGAGCGGGGGCAGGCCGAGCGGACAGGGCGTTGGGGCAGCCCGGGGCCAGGCATGCGGATGTACGGAGGGCGCGGCCGCCCAGGGGGTGAGGTCCGGTCGCGAGGTGGTGTGCGGGGTGGCGGCGCGGCGGGGCACGCCCCGGTCAGGGGCGGCGGCGCCGGGGTGCCGCGGCAGGGTCCGGGCGGATGAGGGCCGGGACCGTGCGGTGGGGGGGGAGGGAGGGCGGTGCGTACAGGGGTCCGGGTCAGGGCCCGGTGGTGAGGGAGTGGGGTAGGGCTGTGGCAGTCACCTGCTCCCGGAGACGATCTTGCTGACGCGGGCGGCGCACGCCACGGCGTCACCTGCCGCCGCCTCTGCGTCGAAGCGGACCATCGGGCCGACCACGGACAGCGCCGCCATCACGCGGCGCCTGGCGTCGAAGACCGGGGCCGCCACGGCGACCGTCGGCTCCAGCCGGTTGGGCAGCGAGATCGCGTAGCCAAGGTGCCGGACGTGCTCCAGCTCTGCTTCACCGGCGACGGAGACGCCCGCCTCCCGCAACGCGGCCAGATCGTGCGGCAGCGCCCAGGCGGTGAGCACCCGGCCGGAGGCGGTGTCGGAGATCGGCATCCGCGCCTCGATCCGGGAGTCGACGCGCAGCAGCCGGTCCACCTCGACCCGCTGCACTATCCGCGCCGAGTCGCCGTCGAGGACGGCCAGTGACACCGTCTCGTCGACCAGGGCCGCCAGTTCCTCCATCGCCGCGGTGGCCCGGTGGCCGAGTCCGGCCTGGGCGAACGCGGCGTCGGAGAGCCTGGAGACACGGAGGCTGAGCCGGTAGGTACCGTCCTCCGCCTGCTCGGCCCAGCCACCGGCGCACAGCGTCACCAGCTGCCGGTGCACATAGCCCCGGCTGCCGCCGGTGCGACGGGCCAGCTCGGAGACACCCACACCCTGCGGCTCGTCGGCCAGGGCGGCGAGGACCTCCAGCGTCTTGAGCGAGGAGGTGAGGATCTGAGTGGCCAATGCACTGTCTCCTATATGAGGACACTGTCTCCGATTGAGATGCGTCACTTAAACATCGCGCTCACCGGACCGTCAATGGGCGCCGGAAGAAAAACATCAGACACACCATCAGGTGCGGGTTCACCGGAACATGCCTTGGATTTCACCACCGAGACCCCGCCCGACTTGTGAATGCAAGGCGCAGGCCGGCTCTCACGGGACCGGCGTCCGGCGGCCCGGCACCGCGGCGGGAAGTGCCGCACACGGGCCGGGAGGCGCCGGGCGTAAACGCCCGGCGAACCATCACGGTTACGTGATCACGAGCGGCGGAAGCACTCAACCCCCGCTATTCAACGGCCAGTTGTGGCCACTCGTTGAGAGCGCCGGCGGCGCGGGTTCCCGCTGCGGATATGCGGGCCGAGTCCCGTCAGCACGAAGATGAGACTTCGAGTCCCGCCGCGGTTCCGTCCGTCCTGCCAGCGCGAGCACAGCCGCATAGGGCCGTTCGCCCTCGGCGAGCTCCGCCGCGGTCTTGACGGCCCCGCCGTCGATGAGGTGGTCGGATCCGGTGGTCGCGGCGGCGCGAGGTGAGGCGAGGCAGGTGATGAGGGCGGCGGCTCGTCGGGTTCGATGAGCCGGTTGACGAGCATGCCTGGCGCGGTAGGCAGGTTGGTGTTGAGTTCGGTGCGGGGCTCGTTCATGGCGGCAGTGACGAGTTCGGCGCCGTAGCCGGTGGGGCTTTCCCACATGTCGGTGCGGACCGGCCCGGGGAGACGGTGCGTGGCGGAGGTGCGGCCCTCACCCAGCCACCACAGCTCGATCGCGGTCACGGTGGTTCCGTCCGTCTTCGGCCAGGGCGTCGTCGTCACGGCGCAGCACTCTTGCCTCGCCCCACGCCGGCGGGGCGGCAGCGACTGCCTCGTCCAGCGTCGTGCCGAGCCTCAGCGGAGCCACTCCGCGCGGCGGGTCGCGTACCAAGTCCATCGGTTGCTTCCCACCTCGCGCTCGAGCGATGGGCCAAGGTCATTTGAGAAGGTCGTTCTCCATCGACCAGTTCTTCTTGGTCAGCACGGCCCAGACCACAAGAAGTGGACCAGGGCCTCAACTCGCGTACGCAGCCAGTGTTTTCTCCCTGGTGTCCGAGCCAGGACTACAGGGCTCGTAGACCCTGTAGTCCTTGGGGACAACGGAACCAGACCGGCCTTGCGACGGCCCCGCCCGGGCAGCCCGCACCGCTCAGGTGATGCGCGTCGGCGGCCAGGTGTGGATCTTGTACCCGCGGTCCCTGCAGCGGCGACGCGCGAGCTGCTGCCTGACGTGAGGTCAACTGGCCGATTCGGTCCCTGGCGATTTGCGGCAACTCGAACTCTGATCTGTGAAGTCGCCCACGGCCGGCATCCACGCGCGAACCCGACCGCCTGCCCCGGGCACGACCCGTACGAGACGAGAGGGAGCCACCACAATGACCTCCACCGTGTGCGTGCCTGTCCCCGCGGCGAAGCGCGCTCTCTACCTCACCACCCTCGCCCTGCCGATGGCCGGCTGGGCCGTCCACGCCGTCACTCTGCACCGCAAGCTCTCCACCGCCCGCCTGGACCCGCTCACCGGACTGCACACACGGGACGGATACACCACCCGCTCCCGCTCCTTGACAACCCGTCACCCCAGCGAGGCCCTCGTCGTACTCGTCGACGTCGATCACTTCAAGCAGATCAACGACACGTACGGGCACGCCACCGGCGACCTGGTGCTGTCCGAAACAGCCAACCGGCTGCGCGTCTGGGCGGCAGGCAACCGTGGCATCGCGGGCCGCCTGGGCGGCGACGAGTTCGCACTCACCGTCCGTATCAGCCCCTCCCAGCGCCGCGCGCGCCTGCGGGAACTCACCGCCGCACTCGCGCAGCCCGTTGCCATCGGTGGCCAGTCGGTCGACGTCGCCGTGTCCGTCGGCGCCGCCCCCGCGGACACGCTCGGCACCACCGACCTGTCGCAGCTGCAGCGCGCCGCAGATGCCGCGATGTACGCCGGCAAGCACACCGGCATCGCGATCATCGCCGACCCCTCCCACACCCACGTGCCGTCCATCCACGGGCGCCGCGCCGGCCGATCCGGCGCCGGAATCCTCAGGACCGCCGCATAACCGCGAAGCAGCCGGCACCGGACGGCAGCCGCGAAAGCACGCAGCTATTGCTGCGACTCCCCACCTCACAGACCGGACCAGGAGATCAGCGAATGACCCGTTCAGGCGTCGCCGAGCAGACCGGATTCCTTACCCCCGACCCGCGCTTTCCGTTCCCCCACAGCGAGACTCCTACAAGCTACGCAACCGACCCAGGCCTCTTCGACCTCGACTATGACGAGCGCGGCCGTGAACGGGCCGACATTGACTAGCAGTTGCCAAAGGCCCGTACCGTCTGCGCCGGCTGCCCCCTCGTCACCGAGTGCCTCAAGAGGGCACTCCTCCAAGAAGGAATCACGCGCGTCGGGATCCGGCCAGCCACTGACCCTCGCCAACGCGCCAATTTACGCGAGCGCATCAAAGACCGGCTGGGCCCTGACCGGAAAGATCAGTTGGCCGCACAGGGCCGGGCCCGCCGGGAGCGAACTGCCACGGTGCAGCACCATCTCCCGACCGTCAACGCGGCACGGAACGTTCGCCTGGACCATGCCCTCAACTGCCCCATGCCTGCCAGCCCTTCAATCACCCCCGCACAACACCAACAGCACAACGTCATCCGGCTCCAGGCCGCCCTCGAGGCTGCCTAGACCTGCGACACATCCCGCAAGGGCGTGGGCCCTCTGCGAGACCCCCGCTGGCCCGGGCAGCCGGGTCCGGGGCATCACGATCCGTCAGCCCTGGGCGACCTGCGTCCTCGCCGGGAAGGACGTGGAGAACAGGCCCGCCCCCTGGCTTATGGATAGTTCAGCAATGGTTCATGGGGTCTGATCTGGTGTCTTGCGTGGTGGACATGTCCGTGACGGATTCCCTCCCCACGGGATCTGGTTCTGATGTTGTCTGCCCTGGCACGGAGGCCGGCTGTTCTCGAGTTGGCCCAAAGTCGGGTGACGAGATCCCGGTCATCATGGTGATCGCCGGGGTCTCCGTCGCTTCCGCCGCATGGTTGGAGGCATGAACCGCCGGATGCCACCGCGCGACCTTGCCCGCGCCCCTGAAACCTGGCCCGAAGCCGACCTCACGAACCCCGGTGCCGCCACCGTCCAGCACATCGCCCGCGCCCTGAGAGAGGTGATGAGCGGGCGGCGCCCAGGTGCTCCTGGCGCAACGGCCTCATACTCGGGGCGTTTCCGTGACGCTGTCGTTAAATGTCAGCGCGGCGGCATGGTCATCCTTCTCGGTCGGTTGATGGGGGGGTGTGGGTAGGACGGACCGAGGCGAAGGTTGTGGCGAGCTGGTCGAGCAGGGGCGCTGCGGAGGGGTGGGGGGCACGGCGTGGTGTGATCGCGTAGATGCCACGAGTCGGAGGATCGACGAGAGGCATGGTGGTGACGCCGGTCCGGAGCGCGCCCGTCAGCACGCCGGGTATGAGCGCGATGGCGTGACCGGTTGCGACCAGAGCCAGCTTGCCGGCCAGATCGGCTGCGGTGAGGTCGATGCGGGCGCTTACCCCGGCGCGGGCGGCGTGTTGGCGCAGAAGCGCCGCCGATCCGTCGTTGTCCTCGACCCAGGTCTGGTCGGCCAGCGCCTGCATGTGCACCGGGCCGCGCCCGGCCTGCGGATGGCCGACGGGCAGTGCGACGACCATGTCGTCCAGCCCGAGGAACCGGCGTTCGACCCGGGGGTCATGGGGCAGCCCTGGCGGTGCATCGGTGACAACAGCGATGCCGAGATCGCCGGCGATCACGCGGTTGTGTAGTTGCGCGCTCAGGTCCGGCAGCAGGTTCCACCGGATGGATCCGGCTCGCTCGAGCAGCCCCCGGATGGCCTCGGGAACGATTCCTGCGGCCAGAGACGGTGTCGCGCCAATAGAAAGCGGCCGATTGAACGTCCCGTCACGAACGTCTCGTACGGCACGAACAGCGCGGTCAGCCTCGTTGAGCGTGGCCACGGCGTGGTGCCGGAACACCTCGCCGGCAGACGTCGGACGCACACCGCGCGCATGGCGTTCCACCAGAGGCACGCCGAGTTGCCGCTCCAGCCCGGCGATCTGCCGTGAGACGGCCGACTGCGTGTGATTGAGCTCGGCGGCCGCCGCCGACAGTGACCCGAGTCGGCACACGGTCACGAAGGTGCGCCACACCGCCAGTTCCATGGCGTCAGTATGCCCGGCTGGCATGCGTCTCCGGCATGGCTGACCTGCACAATATGCGCTTGTCGCAGTCTTCCTGGTGCGCCACTGTGGCGTGCATGACCACACCGCACACGATCGCCGTCCTCGGCCTGGGGCGCATGGGTGGCGCGATCGCGACTCGACTCACTGCCCAGGACTGGGACGTCGTGGGCTGGACACGCTCAGGGCGCACATCAGGCGCCGTCAAGACGATCGGCGATCCGAATGAGGCAGTGGCAAGGGCCGATCTCGTGCTCCTGGCGTTGTTCGACGGCCCGGCCTGCCAGCAGGTCCTCGACGACGTCCGTGACTCGCTGCGACCGGACACGATGGTGCTGAACACCAGCACCATCGCCCCTGCCGAGGCGTCGAATCTGGCCCGGCAACTCGGCCCGTCCTATGTCCACGCCCCCGTGCTCGGCTCCGTGTCGGCTGCCGCCGCGGGCGCCCTGCAGATTCTCGCCGCCGCCGACCAAGACGCGCTCGATCGAGCCCGACCGGTTCTGGAAACCCTCGGCACCGTGCGGCGCGTCGACGACGCCTCCACCGCCGCCGCGCTCAAGTTGATCGCCAACAACAGCCTCGCCGGCGCTGTCCTCGCACTGGGCGACTCACTTCGGCAGGCCGACTCCCTCGGCTTGCAGCGCGCCCAGGCACTGGACGTCCTCGAACTCGGCCAGCTCGGCGGGCTCGTGGCCCGCAAACGCCCCTTCCTCGATGGTGAGCCGCCCGCCGGCACCGCCGACTTCACGATTGGTGCACTGGCCAAGGACATGGCTCTGCTGGCCGACGCGTCGAACACGCCTCTGCGCAGCGCCGTCGGTCTGGCTGACACCCCTGCCGCCCCCGATGCCGACATCGCCCTTGCCGCCACGGTCCCCGCCGTGTCGGACGCCGTTCTCGAACCGCTCCGCGCCTACATTCGCGGACATGCCACCGGCGAGCCCACCCACTTCCGCGACGCGTTCCTGCCCACCGCCCACATCGAGGGAATCCGGGGCGGCGCTTTCGTCTCGTGGCCTCTGGACGAGTACTGCGCTCTCTTCCACGGCCACTCGGCCCCGGACGAACCGACCCGCTCTCGCCGGATCGACACCGTCGACGTCCACGGCACCATCGCGACCGCGACCATGACGCTCCAGCACGGCGCGGACACCTTCACCGACATCTTCCTGCTGGTCCGCGTCGACGACAGTTGGCGCATCGCCAACAAGGCTTATCACCGACACTCATGAGAGAGCGAGAAGCGATCCCTCGCCCGTTTCAGCGTCGCGTCGGGGACAGGTGTTCGCTGCGCGCACAGGGAACGATCTTCGGCAAGCCGAGAACTCATCAGGGCAACGACCGTCCGCTGCGGAGCCTTCGAATCTCACCGTATGCGGTCTCCAGTCGTCGGGCGAGGTCGTTGTTCTCCGCTCGTAGCTGCTTGATACGCCCGAGCGCGGCCTCGAGTCGACGCCGAAGGGAGTCGACCGACGCGGGCTGTGAGCCGGTCCGTTCGAGCTTTGAGCCCCTTCACTCGGGCGGCGTTGACGTTGCACTCACGGGGAACGACACGCACCTCCCCGGCCCGCAGCCGCAGGTCCTCGTGCCGCAGCCCGAGCGCCTCACCGATCCGCAGCCCCGTCTCCGACAGCAGCACGATCAGGAACCGGTCCCGCAGGTTGGCACAGGCGTCGACCAGGCGCCGGATCTCGCCGGCGGTCACCGTGGCCGGCGCCTTGGGCGCAGTGGCGATGCGGATCGGGCTGTAGGACTCCGACCCCGGCCCGTGGCGACGGGTGTGCGCGAGCATCGGCACGTACCGGCCCATCGGCCTCGGCCCGGTCAGCTCCCCCAGCAGGGCCGGCACCGTCTCATCCCGGCGGGCGTGGAACCGGTAGAGCCCGGCAAGTGCGGCCCGCTTGCGTACGAGCGTGGTGTTGCCGACCGCGGGCGGTGTTCCCGGCAGTTGGTACACGCCCGGCTGGCGCGCCGGGCGCGATCGTTGAAGCCAGGCGAAGAACTCCGCGAGGTCCTCGAGGCCCAGGTGCCGGAAGTCGGCGTCGCGTTGGCTGGTCCACTTGAAGAAGTCCCGCAGGTCGTGCGCGTACGCCTCCACGGTGTGGGGCGAGCGTCCCGTCGCGGTGAGATGGCCCAGGTACACATCCGCCGCCTCGACGGGCAGTCCGCTGCCGTCGATGACGGTGTACGACACCCGATCCGAGTCCGGAACCCGCACCCGCTGAACTCGCATAGCTCCCCGCCCTGCGTCGACGACACGACCGCACCGGGTGTCTTCAACGGAGCCTCGGCGCTGCCCACTTCAACGACGAAGGCGTCGAAGACGGCACGCAGCGAGCTGTTCATAACCACCTCCTGGCGGGGTCTCGCGCTGCTGCATGCCGGGGCCGTGACGAGCCGGGGTCTAGTGAACGCTGCCCTGCTTGGACTTCGACGACGGAACCGGCCCCGGCACGGGACAGTCCTTGTGCGAGGCGGCAGAGGCGCCGGCCCCCGAACCCACCGGCATGACGCGCCTCTCCACCTCCTGGCCTACCGTGATGGGCTTCGTGCAGCGCCAGCAATCGGTCATGCCTTCTCACCTCCGGAGAAGTCGGCCAGGGATCTCAGGGCTGCGGTCATCGGCGAACCTTTCGCATGGAGTTGTCAGTGGCGAGATCCGCTTTGCGTTCGCCGAACGAAGCCGGCTCGCGCACCGCACTGTCCTGCGGTTCGATCGTGAGGCCGCCCGCGGACACGGAGAGCTTCGCGAACCTCTGCACCTTGTCGCCCGGCAGCAGGGCTGATTCGCCGTGCCAGCAGAACGTGCCACCCTCCGCAGCAGTCATGACGCGCCGTCCCGCGAACTGATCCAGGGCGCGAACGCAGCGCACAAGCTCTGACGAGCGGCATCAGGCGCCGGATCTCAACGCGCAATGCGCCGTCGAGCCGGCTGCGCCGTTCCGGGCCAGGCCGGGTTCGCGTGGCCGCACCGGCTTCGTCGAGCAGCTGGTGCGGTCTGTCCGTCACGGTCAGTGGTGGGGGGTCCTGGATGGTGGTCATGACACTCTCCGCGGGATAGGGCGGCGTGTACTGCCGTGCGCCATCGACGCTAGAGAGACGCCGCGCGCACATTCCACTGCCGTGCATGGATGTGCATGAAATGCGGCAACCTGCCAGTAGAGCGGTTGCGGTCTTGACCTTCGCTCCCGAACCAGCGGACGGTGGTGCGCATCTGAGCACAGCTCACGAGGAGAGGGCAGCCATGGCCTTGGAGTTCATCGGCATTGACCCGAACACGGGGCAAAGCGGGTCCCCGACCGTGTGGGTCGACACGAGTACCGCCGACATCGTGTTGCAGAGCTACACCGCCGACGACGCAACCCGCGCCGAGTGCATCGAGAACTCTGCGCCCGGGCACGCGAAAGGCATCCCCGCCCACGAGACGGTGATCCGTATCCCGGCTCACCTCGTGTCCATGCTGAGGGAGGCATGCGATGCCGCAGAACGCGCTGAACTTCAACGACCTGCTTGAGGCCACCACGAAATCCGCCGTCCATCTGGAGATGCGCGACCTCTACGGTGTCGGTGACGAAGCCGACGACTTCGGGCACTGGCGACAGACCGGAGAACGCGACGCCGACCCCGCCTCCGCCTACTGGGCACCCTGGGTCGGCCTGATCTCCCGAGCCACCGCGCGCGGCGTACAGGTGCGCCGGGCCCGCATCATCGCCGAGCCCGTCACGGACTACATCCGCTACGAGCACGCCGGCACTGACGTCAACGTCCATGCAGGCGAAGACGTGCGCTGGCTACCACGACGCCGGGCGGTCGATCTCCTCGTTCCCGGCTGCGATCTCTGGATCCTCGACGGGGAACGCGTCCTGTTCAACCACTTCACCGGCGACGGGAACTGGTCGGACCCAGGCCTCGAACTGCGCACCGAGCCCGCACTCGTGCAGCAATGCGTCGACGCGTTCGAAGCCGTATGGGAACGGGCAACCCCGCACGCCGAGTACAAGATTCACTGACGTCGAGACCGGATTGGCCAGCCCATGACCGCATCCCCATCGACATCCGCGCAGACGGCCCGCGAGGCCGTGGCCGGACGCCTGCGCGGCATACGCAGGACGAAGGGGCTCACGGTGGTTGGGCTGGCCCACCGGTGCGGCTGGCACCACGCCAAGGTGAGCCGTATCGAGAACGCGAAGACACCGCCTTCGCCCACAGACATCCGGCTGTGGTGCACCCATTGCGAAGCCACGGACCAGGCCGAGGACTTGATCGCCGCATCCCTCAACGCAGAGTCGCTGTACACCGAGTGGCGACGGCGAACTCGGCATGGACTGCGACAGCTTCAGGACAGCTACCTCGAACTGTTCCGGGCAACGCGCCTGTTCCGCGTCTACACGCCGACGCTGGTCCCCGGCCTGCTCCAGACCGAGGGATACGCGCAAGCACTCCTCAGCCTGAACGCCGACCTCCTCGAAGCGCCGAACGACGCTGAGGCCGCAGCGAAAGCACGAGTCGAACGGTCCCGGATCATCCACCAGTCAGGGCATCGCTTCCTGCTCGTCATGGAAGAAAGCGCGCTCCGCTTCCAGCTCGGCAACCATGACGCGATGGCCGGTCAACTCGGCTACCTCCTGACCGCCGGGGCTCTGCCTGCCGTGTCGCTCGGCATCATCCCGTCGGACACTCCCGAGCGGATCCTGTGGCCGCAGGAGTTGTTCCACGTCTACGACGACACACTGGTCTCTGTCGAACTGCTGTCAGCCCAGGTGAACGTGACCCAGCCGTCCGAGATCGCCCTGTACCTGAAGGCGTTCGAGCAGCTACGGAGCATGGCCGTGTACGGGGCCGATGCTCGATCCCTCATCACCCGCGCCATCGGAGCGCTCGACCGCACTGAGCGTGACGAAACGCCCCCACCGCCCGAAGGCGAAAAGGGCATCTGAGGCCGCGAATGACGCCCCAGGTAGAGGTGGGCTCCTATCCGCGGTCCGGTGGTCCCGGTCGGCGAGGTCGTCGAGGGCCAGCTGGACGGTGGCCATGTGCACTCTCCCGGCAAGTAGTTGGGCCAGCGGTTCCAGGAGCGGCGCAAGCGGGGGCTGGAGGGGGTAGGTGGCACGCCCTGCTCGGTGGAGGCCCGAGTAGGAGCGCGGGTGTCATCGGGTCTTCCTTCGGGGGTAACTGGGGCGAATGGAGCAGTTGGAGCTGAGAGGCAAGTCCCTGAAGCAGCGCCTTGTTTGGGCGGTGGCCGGGTCGGTGCTGTACGCGGTGATCGGGTTGCCGTTCAACGGGTATCCGTTCTGGCCGGACGCGGTGGTTCGCTTCGTGTACTTCGGCGGGTTGCTGGTCTTGCTCCTTCTGGGGTTGGAGTTCGCTGCCCGTCGGCAGAGGCGCCGGAAGAAGGGCTGACGCAGGGCGCGCCTGCTCGCTGGAGTGCGAGCAGGCGCGAGGAGAAGGGCCGGACGTTCAGCGCGACGCCGAGGGGGAGGTCACTGCGCGTCGTCGGCCGACCTCGGCGTCACGCTCCCCGCCACCTCCCGCGCGAACGCGACGCCCACACCGCCGAACCCACCGTCTGGACTCAGCCGCCCAGGCCTGTCCGATGGGCCGTGCGCGCTGGTCAGGGCCGCGTCCTGGTGCCCGGCGGCCGGCCGCGCTGACCCGTCACTCACCCCACCGCGCCCCAACCCGTCGCAACGGCCCTCAGACGACGTCGAATTCGTTGCCCTCTGGGTCCTGCAGGGCGGCGGCGTAGAACCCCATGCCCGGTTCATCCCTGATCCGTTGCACGGTGGCACCAGCTTTCACCAGCCGTTCCACCGCGGCCCTGACCCGCTGTGTGCGGGCGTCCAGTGGGACGTTGGGGCCCCCACCGACCTTCAGGTCGAAGTGCCACCGGTTCTTGGCGGCCTTCGGCTCCGGAACCTGCTGGAACCACACCCTCGGTCCACGTCCCGCGGGATCGACGATCGACTCCGGAATGTCCCCGGCGCCGGCCGGCAACTCTGCCTCGGGCACCCCCGCCGCCGCCCAGTGAGCACGCCACGTGGCGTGCCCGTCCGGCGGGGGCTCGGGCACGTAGCCCAGGGCCTCGGCCCAGAAAGTCACCATGGTCTGCGGATCGGAGCAGTCGATGGTCAGCTGCACTGTCATCTCCATGCTCGGAGCATCCCAGGCAGGTCTGACAGATGATTCACTTCCGCACCAAGCCCTTGTAGCGCGGCTCTTGAGATGGCCCCTGTAAGCGTTCTCGCGGCTCTTCCCCTCTCAATGAGTAGCCGGGGCGTTCCTGGCATCTGATGGAGGAGGACGAGCGGACGGTGCACACTGTGTGGGCCTGGACTTCTGCAGCGGTCTGCTTCAGCGCAGCAGCTGTGGTGCGGGCGTATGCCTATCGGATCCGGGAGCGGGGCAGACGCGAGACCATCACCGTCGTACTCCAACACCTGGGTCAACAGGGAGGGTTCGCCCACGCTGTCGACCAGGACGGCCTCTCCTGGACCATACGGGTGCCCGCAGCGCGACAGCAGACTGGAAGCCCGGCAGACGGCCAAGTACAGAGGGTGAGAAGCGCGGGGCATGTCGAGTGACCACATCGGGCCCGCCTTCGACCAGCTGTACCGGGCGTCGTACCAGAGGATGCTCGCAAAGAGCATTGTGGTGTGCGGTGGAAACTCCGCCGTGGCCCAGGACGCGGTGCAGGAAGCCTTCATCCGGTGCTGGCGGCGTATGAACGATGTTCATGGCCCACCCGTAGAGAACTGGCATGCGTGGCTGTCCACGGTTGTCGTGCGTGAATGTCTTGCAGCCCTGCGTCGCCTGCCGAGCACTCTTCCCTTGGAAGGCCGGGACTTCTCGGCCACCGCACCGGAGTTGGCAGCGCACCTGGATCTCAAGGACGCGTATCGTCGAGTCTGTGGGGCGATCGCTCAATTGAGTGAGCAACAGCGTGCGGCTGTCGCGCTGTGCTGCCTGGCGGATCTCGATGCCAAGCGGGCGGGGGCGGTGATGGGCGTCGAGGCGGCAACGGTACGCGTTCACCTGAGCAGAGCCCGCAAGACGTTGGGGCCCCTGTGGGCGGAGTTCAATTCCTTGGGGGTCTTTGACGACCAGTGGGAAGGCGGGGCGTGATGAGTGACAGCTCGGACTACACCACGATCCGGCACCGCCTGGCTGGTCCACTACGGCGCGTGGGCGCGGACGATGACGACGATGCGCGCCTGCGCGGCACGGTCCGTAGCACCGAGGACGCCATCCATCACGCACTCGGACCGATCGTGGATGTCGAGCAGTCCCTGGCCACCCTCAAGCAGCGTCTGGAGCAGGGCCCTCCCCCAACAGCCGGGGAAACATCGTCCATTACCTCTGTCCTCGACCAGATCCCGGCTCTCGTCGCCCTCGTCCACGGCCCGGAGCACCGTCTCGCATACGTCAACGACGCCTACGTGACGGCCTTCGGCGTACGCCCTCTGGGCGAACCGGCCCGTGAGGCGCTCCCTGAGCTGAACGAACTGGGCCTGCTTGCCCTCCTCGACCAGGTCCTGCGCAGCGGCAAGCCTCGTACGCTCAAGTCCCGCAAAGCACTCGACGGCCGGTCGTACACCTTTACGTGCACCCCGGTGACCGAAGGCGGCGACGGGGTGATGGTTTTCGCGACCGACGTCACCGACCACGCCGAAGTGGCCGAACGCCTCCGCGCCGGCGAACGCCGTCAGCGCGAGACGGCCGTGACCCTGCAACGGTCCCTGCTCCCACAGGAGTTGGAGCAGCCCGACGGCCTGCGCGTCGCCGCCACGTACCAACCGGGCGGCACGGAGGGCGCGGTCGGCGGCGACTGGTACGACGTGATCGCCCTCGGCGGCCGCCGTACGGCCCTGGTCATCGGCGATGTCATGGGCCACGGCGTACCGGCGGCCGCGGCCATGGGGCAACTCCGCACGGCGGTCCGCGCGTACGCCCGCCTGGACCTCCCTCCGCACGAGGTGCTGCAGCTCCTGGATGCTCTGGTCGCAGAGATCGACGTCAGCCAGATCGCCACCTGCGTGTACGCCGTCCACGACCCCGATGAGGGCCGCCTGGTGTATGCCTCGGCCGGCCACCTGCCGATCCTGGTCCGTGACGAGAGCGGTGCGGTCCTGCGCGCCGACGAACCCACGGGCCCGCCCTTGGGCACGGGCGGCTGGATTCACGCGTCGGGCTCGATCGCCCTCGGCCCCGGCTCCACGGCGGTCCTCTATACCGACGGCCTGGTCGAACGTCGCGACGAGGACCTGGACGAGGGAATCGCATCCCTGGAGCGGGCGCTCGAGGGTGCGACAGGCAGCCCTCAGGTGATCTGCGACCGACTGGTCCGCTCGGCGGGCGTCACGGCGGAACACGACGACGATATGGCGGTCCTTGTGGTCCAGCACAAGGACATGGGCACAGGCAACTCCCCGTCGGCCCTGCCTCATTGAGGCCTCCGGCCGACCATCTCCCGTGTTCCCCGCGGGACGCAGCTGCGGGTTTACCGCGGTAAGGCCGCAGCCGGTCTGCCGACTCGCCGCGTGGTGCCTGTGCCGAGCTCTACCGCGGTAGAGCCGCGGCTCCCCGCCCGCCGCGGCGCGGATCGTCGAGGCCGTGCACGCGAACCTCTGCCCCACCCTCTGACCCGGTCACGGGGGACGGCCCGGCGACACCCTCCGGTCGCCGGGCCGCCGGCCGGGCGCCGCCGACCGCGTGGAACTCCGTCGGCGTGCGTAACGCGGGCCGGTCAAGATCGTTGGCCGAGCATGACCAACCTCATGCGATCCTCACTCGCGCGCACCGTCCTGGCGGCCGCGCTGTCGGCTCCCCTGTTGGCGGGCATTGCGGGTACGGCATCCGCCGCTCCCGCGCAGTCCGGCACTCAGGCGCACAAGCTTGACTCGAAGCCGCCGTACACCTACGCGAGCTGCCTCCAAGCCGTCAAGGAGCAGCGGAAGGAGACCGGCTCTCAGGCCAGGTGGCACTGCGACCAGTTGGTGAAGAAGGGCTGGGTCGCACCGCCGGTTCGGTGAATTGAGACAGGCCGTGTACGGGCCCGCGCCCCTTGGGTGCGGGCCCGCCGCCGTTTGGGCTCCGGGCGCTCGCGGGTCATGGCGCCGCTGTCCTCGGGGTGGGCAGCGCCGTCGATGCCGACTGGCCTGTGCGCGCTGCCAGAGCGATGCGCCTGCGCAGTTCCTTGCGGCGGGTGGTGAAGGCCGCTGTGGGGGGCATGGCGGTGGTGTCGTGGTGGATGTCGCCGAACGCGGTCAGCATCCGGTTGAGGCGGTGTGTGGGCGTCTCGAGCAACTGCGGGCCCTGGTCGGGTTCTTGGTCGGTGGCCGCTTCCCAGTGCGGCCTGAAGAAGGTGGGTTCCCCGTCCAGCGCCTGGATGAGGGCCGCGACCATGGGCCATTCGGCAGGGAAGCCGTGGAGGACTTTGCGGATGTCCTCGGGGGTGACAGCGCCGCCGGTCGCGGCGGAGAGGATGTAGGGCGAAGGGGAGCCGCCGCGCTGGTAGAGGTGGCGTAAGCCCCGCTCCAGGGACGGTTCGTGGTCGTCGGACTCGGGGGGCCCGATGTCATCGGCTGTGCTGTCGCCGGCCGGTTCCGGGGGCGGGGTCGCTTTGAGGGTACGGGCGCGGCGTTTGTGCTCGTCGTCCCAGACCTTGTGGACGGCTTCCGTGTCGGCGCCGAGCCCGAGGGCTATCTTCTCCGTGCGTTCCCAGGTGGGGAACGCCTCGCCGCTCAGTACCCGGGAGAGGTAGCTGGCCGACACCTGGGCGCGGCGCCCCAGTTGGCGCAGGGGAAGGCCGCTGGCCCTCTGCAGGCGGGACAGCACGGGGGCGAGCTGGTTCGCGGCGCGCAGTGGCCGCGCCACGGAAGAGGGTGTCGGTTCGTCGTCCTCGTCGTCCGCTGTTTCCGGGAGCGGGGCGGGGCGGGCCGCCGTGGCGTAGTGATCCAGACGGCGTTTGATGTCGTCGTCGCGGAAGGCGCGGCGCGCGGTCTCGGGGCTCATCCTGAGGATGCGCGCGAGGACTTCCCAGGAGATGTGGCGGCGGCGTGCCAGCAGGATGATGCCGGCGGTGAGGGCCTCCTGGCGGCGCTGGAGGGCGACGGCGTATTCGAGGATCTCCAGGGCGGAGGCGTTGGCGGGGCGCGTCAGCAGGCGGCTGAGGTGGCGGAACTCTTCCTGTGTGTCGGTGGCGAGTTCCTGGAGTTGTTCCTGTTCGGGGAAGTCGCTCGTGACGGCGGGGACCGGGCGGGAGTGGGCGTCGTCGCCGTCGGTCAGTTGCTTGCGGCGCTGACGGTCGCGGTAGGCGGCCTGCCGGCATGGGCGTCCGCAGTATTCGGCGGGCCTGCCGCGTTGCGGGTTGGGGTCGCGGTCCAGCGGGCTGCCGCAGTTCAGACAGGCGGGTTCTGGCAGGTGGGGTGAGATCATCAGGTCAGGCGTTTCCTGTGCGGCGCCGGACTGGACTCCGGCGAGCCGGGTTGTCGGAATTCCGTCACACCGGCGGTGTAATTCTGCCTTTTCGTAGCGGAACCATCGCCGGGTCGCGCCGGGGAGTGCATAAATGCACTCCCCGGCGCTTGGATCAGGCCACGCGGCGGTACTGGGCGGTGAAGTTCCACACCAGGCGGCCGATTGCGGCGGTCAGGGATACGGCGACCGACGCGAGAAACGAGTCCGTGGCAACGGCCGACGGCGAGCAGATCACGATGACCGGCACCGCGGGGATCGCGATGAAGGGAATGTGAACCATCCGTCCGTGACGTTGGGGATTTTCGTCACGCCTGTTAGTGTCGAAAAAGCGGAACCGCCTCCCACGTGGGGGTTTGGATCGCTTGGGGGCGGGGGACGACCACATGTGCGTCTCCTTGCTCTGTATTGGTTGGTTGATTACGGCAGCGTGGATCCATCACCGGGGCTACACCCCCTCCGGATTCACGTTGCCGTGACCTTAGCCTCACGGAAAGTGTTGCGCCAACTACAGGCAAGGCCACCGATTCACGCTTATTTAAGCGGCATATCCCGAAATCAAATCGGACAATTGTCCGCGAATTGGTGCACCTTCTTTGCATTCTGGCGTAGATATTCCACGATTTTCCCGAACGAGCGCCGTTGCGTAGCTGAATTGTGGTAGCGAACCGTTTCTCCAGGTCAGCCCGACATGCCCGTGCGAACCGGCACCGCATCGCCGCCGCCGCGTGCTCACCGGGGCTGGCCGTAATCCGTACGGCGCGCCCCGGCAAAGGTGATGCATCGCGGTCGTACGCCGCTGTCCGTCAACGGCCCGGCCGCTCTGCCCCGTCGCGGGGCTCCGTGCGGTGGTCGAAGTACGCCCACGCGAAGATGCCGCCGACCGCGACCAGGCCCACCGCCACGACTTGCACGGCCGTCGGGGCGTTCCGGGTGAGGTAACCGGTCCCGCCTGCCGCCAGCCCGCCCGCGAGCATCACCATCCGGCTGGCGAAGCGCTGTCCCGGGTCGACGCCGTCACGCTCGGCGAACAGGCCTCTCGCCGCGGCCTTCGCCGGCCGCGCCGCGCCCCCGCGCCGCTTCGTCCGGTACTCCAGCCCGTAACCGATCACCAGATACAGCACGAGAATTCCGGCGAACAAGGCCCAGTCGGACGGCTGGTCCAGGCCCCCTCCGCGTGCCAGCACGGTGGACGACATCGTCGGTTCCATCCGGCATCCCCTTCGCTCTCGTACGTCCAGAGCTCTCGAATGCCCCCGCGCCGTCGTTCAACTACCCCCGGAAGCCGCGGCGCGTGACGTCTGCCGGGGTCACCGGCTGCCCTGGGCGCGGTCCCTGACGGACCGTTCGATGGTGTACGCGGTCGCGGTGAACGCCTCTGCCTGCTCTGCCGTCAGGTCGCGTACCGAGATCTCCTCCAGGCTGCGCCACATGTCCGCGATGGGCTCCTGCATGGCGCGGCCCTTGCCGGTGAGGTGGACGATCATGACGCGCCGGTCGTGCTCGGCCGGCTCGCGGGTGAGCAGCCCGGCTTCCTGCATGCGGCGCAGCGACTTGGAGACCGTCGAGTGGTCGAGGCCGACGGTCTCCAGCAGTTCGGACTGGGTCTGGCCGTCGCGGTCGAACAACTGCATGAGCAGCAGTTCCTGACCGGGGTGCAGGTTCATGTCGCGGAGCATCGCGGCGGCGTGACCGCGGTGGGCGCGGGCGAGTTGGAAGACGGCGTAGCTGAGGCGCCCGTCGCGCGCCGTGTTCGGGGGCGTTGGCGCGGGCTTGGTCATCGTTGCTCCTCAGGCGGTGCGGGTGGTACGGGCGATGCGACTGGTGTGGAAGGTGGCCGGATCAGGGGTGCTCAGCGGCGCTTTGGAGCGTATCCGGTCGGGCTCGGCCGGTGCCCTCGTGCCGACGCTGATGACGTCGGCCACGGCCCCCGCCCCTCGTGTCTCGGGCGCGAGGGCCGTATGGATGCACGGTGGGTGCGGGGCATGCGGGCAGGCCGAGCAGCGGTGGGATGTGGTCGGACGCGGTCGTTCGGTGCCGGCAGCGCCCGTAGGGGCGGTCAGCCGACCGTGAGGACGAGCTTGCCGCGGCTGTGGCCGGCGTCGCTGGCCTGCTGGGCCTTGGCCGCGTCGGCCAGGGGGTGGGACGCGCCGGCGGTGGTGACCAGGGTGCCGTCGGCGGCCTGCCGGGCGAGTTCGGCGAGGCGGTCGGCCGAGCGGCGCTGGGGGCCCTCGGAGAAGACGACGCCGAGCTCGCGGGCGCGAAAGTCGGCGGTGGTGACGATCCGGTCCGTGCCGCCGCGCAGGGTGATCGAGTCCTCCAGCGCGCCCTTGCCGGCGGCGTCGAGCACCGCGTCGATGCCGCTCGGGGCGAGCGCACGGACCCGCTCGACCAGGTTTTCGCCGTAGACCAGCGCGGTGGCGCCGAGCGAGGTCACGTACTCCTGGTTGGCCGGGCCCGCGGTGCCGATGACGCGGGCGCCGCGGGCGACGGCGAGCTGGACGGCGATGGTGCCGAGTGCGCCGGACGCGCCGTGGATCAGCAGCGTCTCGCCGGCCCGGACGTCGAGCAGGTCCAGCGCCCGGTCGGCGCCGTCACCGGCCACCGGCAGTGCGGCGGCGTGCGTCCAGTCAAGGCCGGCCGGCTTGTGGGCGAGGACGGTCGCCGGGGCCAGTGCGTACTGGGCGTAGGAACCGGTGTCCGACCAGCCCAGCACTTCCTCGCCCGCCTTCGGCCGGTCGACGCCCTCACCCACGGCGTCGACGACGCCGGCGATCTCGCCGCCGGGGACGGCCGGCAGCGTGGTGGGGAAGATGTTCTCCATGGCTCCGGAGCGGATCTTCCCGTCGACCGGGTTGACGCCGATCGCCCGGATGCGGACCCGGACCTGTCCGGGGCCGGGCCGGGGGGTCTCGATCTCCGCCTCGTGGAGGACCTCGGTGCCGCCGAACGTGTCGAAAACGATGGCCTTCATGACGCTGTCTCCTTCAGGGGTGTTCCGCCGACCCAATTATGTGGCTGGACACATAAAACGTAGCACCGATTACGTGGCTAGCCAAGTAATTCGCTGGACTGCGGCGCCTCCGCAGGTCGGGGACAGGTCTCGTCAGGCGATCGGGACGTCCAGGTAGGACGGGTCCGCGTCCGGCGACGTGACGGTGAGCGTGGTGCCCCGCTGGCCGACCTTGGCGTAGAACGGGTCCACGGTGTCCAGGACCAGCATCAGACGGTGGCCGGCCGCGACGTCGTAACCGGTCACCTGGAGCGGGACATGGACGCCGCCGGGCCGGTCGGCGGGTGTGCTTCCGGGCCGGGTGAAGGGGGCCTGCGTGACGATGTGCGCGCTGGCGTCGGGCGATACGTCGAAGAGGTAGGCGACGAACATCGACGGACCGCTGCTCGCCGTGCAGGTGAGGTGCAGTTCGGGGATGCCGCGCAGCCGGGTGGTCCTGGTGAGCGGCGCGGTGACCCAGACCCCGGCGTCGGAGCGGCTGATGTCGCCCGTCGGATACACCTTGGGGTCCCCCGCCAGCTCCGCGTACCCCCGCTTGATGATGGCGTCGGCGACCGTGGCCGGGGTATCGGTGCCCACCCTGATGGTGCGGGTCCAGCCGGTCTCCGGCTTGTCGATGAGGGCGGCGTCGCCGCCCGCGCCGGCGCCGGTGAGATGGAACCGGTGCGCCTTCCCGGTGGCCTGCTGCCAGTTCGGCGACGCCTCCAGGGTGCTGCTCCACATGATCTGGCTGAGCAACTGGCCTTCTTCGTCAATGCCGTTGGGCTCCTGCTTGACGAAGTGGTCCATCCAGCGGTGCGCGTCCCGCCAGATGCGGTTGGGCAGTCCGAGGAAGCCGCTCATCTCGGGGCACGAGTGATCGCCGATGGAGAGGTTGATCCGCTTCGGGCCGGTCAGCGCGTTGAACATCTGCAGGGTCTGGTTGCCGGGAAAGAGCGTCTCGTGCCACGCGTTCGCGAAGAACACCGGTACCTGGCGCTCGTTGAGGCGCTCGCGGTACGCGTACGGGGAGCGCTCCGCCGCCCACTCCAGGGTCTCTTCCATGTCCCCGCCGCCCAGCAGGGCGTCGAAGGCCTGCTGCGTCCGTGCGCTGAGCCGGGCGTTCGCGGCGGCCTTGCGCAGCACCCGCGCCGAGGCCACATGACGGGTGTCGTTCTCGTAGAAGGCCTGCCCGAGGTCGCCCCACGTGCTCATCGCCGCCACCGCGTTCACCCGGTCGTCGTGCGCGGCGACGAGCTGGCTGATGCCCGAACCGTAGGAGTCGCCGACGAACCCCGCGCGGGTCGCCGCCCCGCCGGCCTCCTCGTACAGGAAGGTCAGCGCGCTGCTCCCGTCGGCCACGTCCAGCGGTCCCGCGACCTCGACCTCGCCCTCGGAGTGCCCGAATCCGCGGGCCGTGTACGCCAGGACGTGGTAGCCGTCCAGCGCGAAGCGCGTACCTTGCATGGCGTACGCGATCCAGCCCAGGTCCGTCCACGGTGACGGCATCACCACGACCGGCCGGTCCTGGCTGTCGCGGTGCTTCCACAGGAAGCCCGCGAGATGCACCCTGCCCGCCCCCGGCACGCGCACCCGCCGCAGCTCGAGCCGGGCCCGCGCCTCCCCGGCCTGCGCCGTACGGTCGGTGGACAGCCCTGTCGTGTCGCCGCTCTCGAGAGCCCGCACGAACTGTGTCAGCGCCGCTTCGTCGAGCTGCGGGTAGAGACTGACCGGCACCTGATCCTGTGTCCGCTCTTGCGCTGCCATGCGCCAACTCCTCTTGCCCCGGGCCGAGTTCCGACGCGTCGAGGGTCCTACGGTGCCGCGCGGGGAATGAGTGGGCGGCCGGATTCGGCACGAGAATGACCGAAAGGGTGTTGTTCGGGCATGACTGATGCACGTCGCCCCATTTGGGATATCTCCAGCTCCCGGGTTCCCGGGTGCGAGCCGCCGGAGTCCCGAGGCGCGGTGGTGTGCCGCAGTTCACCCGCGGACGCGGCGCCGGCAGGGAACATCTGTGTACGTGGCATCGTTCATGTGAGTGTGGCTGCGGAGGGGACAGTGTCCCCGGGCCTCACCCATGGCCCATGGGGACGATCGTCCGGCTGAAGCCCCATGGAGCCTTTCGCCGCGAGGCGACCGCCCTCCGCCTGCCACACCTTTACGGCCCTGGCTGGTCTCCCCCGTCCAGCCAGGGTCCTTTTTGCGTCCGGTGACGGCCGTGCGGAGCGGCGCGGCCGATTCCCGGCGCGCCGTCCGGCGTGGCCAACTGTCGCGCGCTAGCGAGGCGTTAGCGGGCGGCGATCATTCGTTAGCGGCGCCGGGCAGAGTCGTGGTCGTACCGGGGAGACACCGACACCGACCGCCTCTGGGGGACCCGAAATGCGCTCCGACACCACCACCGCCCGTACCGCCCGCCGCCGTAGCCTGCGGATCGCCGCCGCGACCCTGACGGCGGTCGCGGGGCTGGCGCTGACCGCCTGCTCCGGTTCCGACACCGGCGCGAAGTCCGGGGGCCGCGCGGACATCGGCATGGCCGCCGACCAGGTCAAGGACACCGGGTCCCAGGCGCAGGGCTCCGACGCGCAGGCCAACGGTGTCGGTGCCGGCAAGGAGTCCTCCGCGGGCAAGCAGGCGGCCGGCGCGCAGAGCGCCGGGAAGAGCAGGGCGAGCATCGAGCGGTGCCACACCGCCAACCTGAAGGCATCGTTCAACACCGGCGGGGACGCGGTGCCGGACCCGGACGCGGACGGGGCGACCACCACCAGCGTGCTGCTCACCAACAAGGGCGGCGCCGCCTGCACGATCGGTGGCTTCCCCGGTGTGGACCTCGCCACCGAGAACGGCGTGGACCCCGCAACGGGCGGTGAGGGCGGGCGCTGGTCGCTGGCCCGCTCCTCGGCCACGTACAGCAAGATCACCCTGCAGCCGGGCGACAGCACCGACTTCACCATCAACGTCGCCCTGACCGACGACGACGAAGGCTTCTGGGCGCCCGCCTACGCACTCATCACCCCGCCCAACGAGACCACCTCGATCACCCTCGCCTGGCCCTGGAGCCCGCTCGTCGACCAGCGCGGCGCCACCCGCCCCGCCACCTTCGTGAACCCCATCGGCTGACCCCAGGCCCGCCCGCCCGGCCGGTCGTCCCGGCCGCTGCTCCCAGGCTGACCTGCGGCGTATGAAGATCTCATGTCCGTGGGAGCCCAACATTCACCCCCTTCTCGTGCCTCCCTCACTGTCGGCGCTCCGATGCCGCGTGCCAGGCTCGCGCCATCCAGAGGGAAAGGAACTGGCATGGCATATCTGGGGATTGGGCTGCTGGGGCCGTTCGCGGCTTCCGTCGGCGGTGTGTCCATCGTCCCGAGCGCGAGCAAGCAGCGCAGGCTGCTCGCGCTGCTCGCGATCGGTGCCGGCAGCGAGGTCGGCATGGGCGCGATCGCGGAGGAGCTGTGGCAGGGGTGCCCGCCGGCCGGTCCCTCGGCTGCCGTGCAGACGTACGTGAAACAGTTGCGGCAGCGGATCGCCGCGGCGGCTTCGCGGCTCAGCCCGTGCGTCGACGCCAAGGAGATCCTCGTGCGCGGGCACAGCGGATACCGGCTGTTCATGTCCGACGTCCGGGTGGACGGGCGGGAGTTCGAACTGCTGGTCCGCCAGGGGCACCAGGCGCTCGCCGACGGGGAGGACGAGCGCGGGGTGCGGCTCCTGTCCGAGGGCCTCGCGATGTGGCGGGGGCCCGCCCTGGGCGATGTACGGATGTCGGGGACCCTGCGCGCCGAGGCCATGCGCCTCGACGAGGTGCGGCTGGCCGCTGTGGAGTCGCGCATCGAGGCCGAACTGCGGCTCGGCCGGCATGTTCACCTGGTGAGCGAGCTGACCGCGCTCACCGCCCTGCATCCGCTGCAGGAGAGCCTGCACGCGCAGCTCATCGTCGCGCTCTACCGCAGTGGCCGCACGTCACAGGCGCTGGAGGCGTTTCGGCGGTTGCGTGAGGCTTCGGTGCGGGAGTTGGGGATCGAGCCGTCGCGGCGGCTCCAGGAGCTCCACCGTTGGGTGCTGGCCGGTGAACCGCTGCTGGACGCACCGGCCCGTACGCTGGCCGCGTTCTAGCCGACGGCAGGCTCCCTCGAGAAAGAAGGGTGGGCAATGCACGACATGCCTGCTGACATGGTGACGGTCCACCTCTGCTCCCTGTCCGAGGATGTGATCGTCGAGCACGACGAAGGCCACGACCGGCTGGTGCTCAAGAGCCGGTGGGGCGTGGACCACGTGGAGCGGCCCGACACCGCCGTGCGGGAGGCTCTGCGGCGGATGGAACTGGGGCCCGTGGTCCTCGCCAACGCCACGGACGCGCAGGTCGACCTGTACGCGGTGATGCTGCCGGCGCTGAGCCGGCTCTCCCACCTGGTGGTGCACACGCTCGGCGTCGACGATCTGCGGGGCCCGCTGCTCTCGGTGTTCCCCGTGGCGCAGGACGCGCAGTTCACCCTGGTCTGGCTGTCGGGAGAGCGGCGCCTGCAGCTGCCGCGCCGGGTCGTGGTGACGATGGTCGATTCGGGGCTCGCGCTCGAAGCGGCCGGCAGCCCGCACCGGGTCGTGCTGCACCGGCCGGAGGCCGCGCTCGTGGCGGCGATGCTGGCCTGGCCCATCACGCCGGACAGAGCCTCGGCCGAGCTGCCGCTGCCACCGGCGATGACCGAGGGCATCATCCGCTATCTGGCGGCGGCGGGGATGGCGGCTCCCGCGGACGATCCCGCGTACGACGCCTCGTAGGGCCCCCTCAGACCAGCCAGCCGGCGTCGCGGGCGATACGGATCGCGTCGACCCTGTTGCGGGCGTTCAGCTTGGTGACCACCGTCGTCAGGTAGTTGCGCACGGTTCCGGTCGACAGGTGCAGCGTGCCGGCGATCTCCTTGGCCTCCGAGCCCTCGGCGGCCAGGCGCAGCACCTCGGTCTCGCGCTCGGTCAGCGGGCTCTGGGCGCCGCTCCACGAGGCCAGTGCCAGCTTGGAGTCGATGACCCGGTGCCCGGCGACAACACGCCTGATGGCATGCGCCAGTTCGGCCGGTGACTCGTCCTTGAGGAGATAGCCGTCGACCTCCGCGGCCAGCGCCCGGCGCAGAGTGCCGGGGCGGCCCAGGCTGGTGAGCATCAGGGTCTTGCAGCCGGGCAGGCGTTCACGGAGCTGAACCGCGGCGCTGAGACCGTCCAGGCCCGGCAGGTCGATGTCGATCACGGCGATGTCGGGCTTGATGTCGATGGCCGCGTCGAGGATCTCGTCGCCGCGCTCCAGTTCACAGACGACTTCGAGATCGGTCTCCAGGTTCAGCAGCGCCACGAGCGCTCCCCGGACCATGTTCATGTCTTCTGCGAGCAATATGCGAATCACCGCAGTGCACCCCCCTTTGGCACAGCGATTTACCGTCATCACCCTATCAACTTGGCTGGAACAGCGGGCTGTTCGCGGTTCACGCAGCGGACCGGCCGTCCTCGGCGCGGTCCACGGCGGACACCGCGGACGCGCCGTGCGAGCCTCTCTGCTCGGGCACCCTGGCCACGAGACGGAAGGTCTGGGCGTCCTGGTCCACGGTCAGGGCGCCCTCGACGGCGCCGAGGCGCGTCTGCAGGTTGCCCAGGCCGCTTCCGCTGTGCGGGGACGTGTCCCGATAGCCCGCCGTCACACCGTCGTTGACGATGGTCAGCCGCATCTGGCCGGCGCTGCGCTCGGCGGCGATCTCGCAGTACGTGGCACGGCTGTGACGCAGCACGTTGGTGACCGCCTCGCGCAACACCGTCGCGAGCACGGTGTCCAGTTCCTGCTCCAGCTGTCCGACGCGCACCTGGGCGTCGACGCGTACGTCGGCGGCGCTGAGCACGGACTGGGCCGAACTGATCTCCTCCCGCAGTGACATGTCGCGGTAGCCGCTGGCCACGCTGCGCACATCGGCCAGGGACTGGCGGGACATCGTGAGCACGTCCTCGACCTCGGACTTGGCGCGCGCGGGGTGCAGGGGCAGCAGGCGGTGGATCAGCTCTCCCTTGAGGGTGATCGCGGAGAGGCTGTAGCCGAGGAGATCGTGCAGGTCGCGGGCGAAGCGGAGGCGTTCCCTGGTGACCGCGACGCGGGTGAGTTCGCCCCGGGTCTCGTGCAGGACGCGGATCAGGTCGGCGAGCCGGGTGAGGCCGTAGACCACGAGGCCGGTGAGCAGGGTGGACTGGACGTAGTAGAACGTCTCCACCACGCCGAGGTCGCTGAGCAGCGGCGGCACCAGCATCGATCCGCCGACCACTCCGTACATGAGCCAGGCCTGGCGTGGGGGCAGGAGCAGGAGCAGGGAGCCGGCGAGGAAGCCCGCCATCGAGCCCCACTGCGTGCGGAAGACCAGGAGGGGGAGGTAGGTGAGAAGTGCCTGGGCGAGCAGGGTGAGGGTCTTCAGGCGTACGGACCTCAGCTGTGCGCCGGGCCTGGAGTGCAGCAGCTGCAGTCCGAAAATGGCGACCAGGCACAGGATCGCGGCGGTGACTTCGGCGACCGAGGCGTGCGAACTGAGAATGTTCAGCAAGGTGATGCTGAAGTAGCACAGCAGCGCGGCGAGCAGCACGAGTCGGCCCAGCCGCGGTGCGGGGAAGTTGCCGCTCGTGACGAGCAGTTCGTCCGGCTGCCCGGAATCCTCACCCACCTCTGGCGCGGATTTGTGACGGCACATCATGTCCGGATCCCCTCTCCCCCACCCCGTCCCCGTGCGGAGCATAAGCGAGAGATTTGTGGATCACGTAGGGATCCCCGCACCCCGGACAAGTGCGTGGCAGGGCCAGCTTTTTCTCAGGAGCGCACCAGCAGCCCCTTCTGCAGGGCGACGACGACGGCGCGCGTGCGGTCGCTGACGTCGAGTTTCGCGAAGACCCGCAGGAGGTGTGTCTTCACCGTGGCCTCGCCGATCACCAGGCGGCGGCCGATCTCGGCGTTGGACAGGCCGTCGGCGACCGCGCGCAGCACCTCCCGCTCGCGGGCCGTCAGGGCGACCGGTTCGGGACGGCGCATCCGGGCCACGAGCCGTTCGGCGACCTTGGGCGCCAGGACCGTCTCGCCGCGCGCCGCCGAGCGGATGGCGTCGGCGAGCTGCTCACGGGTGGTGTCCTTGAGGAGGTAGCCGACGGCGCCGGCCTCCACGGCGCGTTCGATCTCGACGTCCGTGTCGTACGTGGTGAGGATCAGTACCCGGGTCGGCGCCGGCAGGGCGACGATCTCGGTGGTGGCGGCGACCCCGTCCAGCACCGGCATGCGCAGGTCGACGAGGGCCACGTCGGGTGCGAGCCGGGCCACGAGGTCGACGCCCTCGCGGCCGTCGCTCGCCTCGCCGACGATCTCGATGGTGGGCTCCGCCGTGAGCAGCGCGACGACCCCGGCGCGCATCACCGCGTGGTCGTCGACCACGGCCACCCGGATCCGGTCGTTCGTGGCGTCGGTCATGATCCGTCCTGGGGTTGTACGGGGAGGGTGGCGAGGACGCGGGTGCCGTCCCCCAGGGAGCTGGTGACGCTGAGTTCGCCGTCCAGTTCGGCCATGCGCCGGCGCATCCCGTCGAGGCCGAAGCCGTGGGACTCCTCGACGACGAAGCCGCGGCCGTCGTCGGTGATCTCCAGCTCGACGCCGCCCGGGAATCCGGCGAGGACGACGCCGACGGTGCCGGCGCCGGAGTGCTTGCGCACGTTGGCGAGGGACTCCTGGGTGCAGCGCAGCAGGGCGACCCGGGTGCGCTGGTCCAGTTCGAGGTCGGGCAGTTCGGCGGTGACGGTGAGGCCGGTGTCCTGGACGAAGCGGTCCAGGGTCCGGCGCAGGGTGGTGGCGAGGGAGCCGGGTGCGACGCCGCTCTCGGGGGCGGAGCCGACCAGTACGCGGGCCTCGGCGAAGTTCTCGCGGGCGGTCTGTTCGATGGAGGTGAGCTGCTGGGCGCAGCGTGCGGGGTGGGTGTCCGCTGCGGAGCGGGCGGCCTCGGCGAGGACCACGATGGAGGCGAAGCCCTGGGCGAGGGTGTCGTGGATCTCGCGGGCGAGGCGTTCGCGTTCCTCCGCCGCGCCCTGGCGCTGGTGGGCGGCGGCCAACTCCTCCTGTGTGACGGCGAGTTCGGCGGTGAGCTGTTCCTGGCGTTCGTTGCTCTGGCCGATGAAGCGGTGCATCCACAGGCCCAGGCCGACGCCGGCCGCGTAGGCGACGACGGTGAACACGGCGTTCCCGGTGAGGAACTGGGGGCTCCAGCCCTGGCCGAGGGTGCCGCCGAAGACGGTGAAGAGGGCGGCCGCGCCGCTGAGGGTGATGGCGTCGCGGGGGGCTCGGGTGAAGAGCCAGAACTGCGGCAGGGAGACGATGTAGAAGGCGGCCCCGCCGTCCAGGAGGTAGGAGGCCGCTCCCAGGACGAGGGCGAGGACGCCGAGGTAGGCGCGGGGGTGCAGAACGGGGTTGCGGGGCCGGGTCAGGACGACGGTGTGGCACAGCGCGATCAGGGCGAGCAGGCCGAGCAGCCAGTACTTGCGGCCGGGCGGCGCGTCGAGCACGGCGACGGCCGTCGGCAGCACGCCGAGCAGGATCCAGACGCCCGTGTTCCAGCGGCGGATCTGGTGCAGGGTGAGCCGGTCGCCCGGCTGCTGCCACTGAGTCACTGTGATTCACCTCGTACGGAGAGGAGTTGCGGAGGTCGGGGACGTGGACGCCGGGCCGGTCAGCTCACCGGCGCCAGGGGGCGCGGGGCCGGTTCGGCGGCGGTGCGGGCGCGGCGTACGGAGCGCGAGGGCCACCAGTTGGCCTCGCCGAGCAGGAGCATCAGGGACGGCAGGACCAGCATGCGGATGATGAAGGCGTCCAGGAGGACGGCGACGGCGAGGCTGAAGCCGATCTGCTTCATCTCGATCAGGTGCAGGGCCGCGAAGCTGGCGAAGACGGTGACCATGACGGCAGCGGCGCTGGTGACCACGCCGGCCGAGCTGCCGATGCCCTCGATCACCGCCTTGCGGGTCGGGACTCCGCGCAGGGCCGCTTCGCGGATCCGGCTGATGACGAAGACCTGGTAGTCCATCGACAGGCCGAACAGGATCACGAAGAGGAACAGCGGGACGCGGGAGCCGATCGAGCCGGTGGAGGTGAAGTCGACGACGCCTTCGGCCCAGGTGTGCTGGAAGACCATGACCAGGATGCCGAGCGAGGCGGCGGCGGACAGGAGGTTGAGGACGATGCCGACGAGGCCGAGGACCACGGAGCGGAACGCCCAGACGGTCATGGCGAAGGTGACCAGCAGGAGCGCCCCGATGATGAGCGGCAGCTTCTGTTCCTGGTGGGTCGGGTAGTCGGTGTAGCGGGCGACGTCACCGGTCACGGCCGTCTCGGCGCCGGCCACCTTGCCGACGGTCTCGGGGACGTATGTGTTCCGGATGTCCTTGAGGGAGGTCTGCGCCTCGTCGCTGCTGACGTAGTGCGGGACCTGCAGCTGGAGCATGCTGATCCGCTTGTCCTGCGACGTGGTCAGGGTGGAGGTGCCGCTCAGGCGCGGGTCGTTCTTGACGTCGGCGGCGAGTTCGCGCAGGGCGGCACTCACCTCGGGCGAGCGCTCGGCGTCGGCGCGGACGACGACCTGGTGCATCGACTTGAGGTCCGGGTAGGCCGCGTTGAGACGGTCGTAGACCTGCATGGCGACGATGGAGCGGGAGTGCGTCTCGCGGCCCATGTCGGTGAGTTTGAGGCCGAGGACCGGGGCGGCGAGGGCGAGCAGCGCGACGACGGTGACGGTGAGGGTGGCGGCGGGGTGCTTGGCGACGGGGCGCAGCACGGCGGCGGTCAGCCGGCCGGGTCCGTTCTTGTGCGCCTTCTGCTTCTTCGGCGCGAGTCCGCGGGCCGCGCGGCGCTCGGCGCGGCGCTGGGCGCGCATGCCCATCGAGGCGAGGAGGGCGGGCAGGACGGTCAGGGAGCTGACGACGGCGACGAGGGTGACGAGGATCGCGCCGGTGGCGATGGAGGAGAAGATGACGTCGTCGGCGAGGTAGAGGGTGGCGCTGGAGATGGCGACGGCGAGGCCGGAGAGGACGACGGCCCGTCCGGAGGTGGCGGCGGCGAGTTCGACGACGGCCTGCGGGCTCAGCTTGCCGCCGGCGCGGGCGCGTTCCTCCCGTTCGCGCTTGAGGTAGAAGAGCGTGTAGTCGACGCCGACGGCGAGGCCGATGAGCAGGATGACGTTGGTGCCGACGCCGGCGTCGGGGAAGACGTGCGAGGCGACCATCGACAGGCCGACGGCCGAGGCGATCGAGGAGAGGGCGAGCAGCAGCGGTACGAGGGCCATCGCCACGGAACTGAAGACGAGCAGCAGGGTGATGAGGGTGACCGGCAGGGCGATGACCTCGGTGCGCGAGAGGTCGTCGCTGCGCAGTCCGTCGACGCCCTTGCTGATCGAGGGCGATCCGGTCTCCTCGACGCGCAGGCCGGGGTGGGCCTTCTGTACGGCGGCGGTCTGTTCGAGCAGCGGGTCGACGTGCTTCTTGCCGTCGAGCTCGGGGCCCTTCATGGTGACCGTGACGCGCACGGCGGTGCCCGCCTCGTTGCGCACCGGGTCGGCGACGGTACGCACCTCGGGCAGTCGGTCCATCCGGGCGGCGACATCGGCGGCGGCCGCGTCGGCGGCGGTGATGTCGAACTTCCCGGTGCCGGGCTTCGCGGTGATCAGGACGTGCTCGACGGGCCGCTGCTGCAGTCCGCCCTCGGCGGCGATCTCCTCGCCGCGTCCCGCCTCGCCGATACGGAAGTCCTCGGTGGTCGCCGCGTTGGTGCCGACCGAGATGCCGATGCCGAGGCACAGGACGACGAACACGAGCCAGCCGACGATGCCCCGCCACGGGTGGGCGGCGCTCCAGCGTGCCATGCGTACAGGAAGATTCTTCATGCCATCGATCCTCTTCGTGGGGGGTGTGGTGCCGACAGCGGCGACCGGTGGAACTTGGGGTCCACCACCTGGTGGACCCCCGCGCGGATCTCAGTGGAAGCTGAGGGTGTGGTAGACGGTCACGTTGCCTTCGAGTTCCTGGCAGCGCTGGGCGGCGGCGGCGAGCCGGGCCGCGTTGTCGGGGGCGGTGGTGTCCAGGAGGATGCCGAGCGAGGTGCCGCTGTGGCCGATGACGACGCCGAGGCCGCCGATGGCCTCGCAGATGCGGATCATCGGCTCCAACGACCTTTTGTGGCGCAGCACTTGGTTCATCCGGGCGCTCTCGGTGGCGACCCTGCCGACCTCGGCCAGGTCCCTGCGGGCCACGGCGCCGGTGACGCGGTCCAGGAGGCGGACGTAGCGCCGCCGGTCGGCGGCGGTGAAGGGTTTCGGGATGGCGTTGAAGGCGACCGTGTCGACCGCGCCGCCCTCGTCGATGCCGACGACCGTCATCGGGGGCAGCGAGCCGAGTTCGGCGCGCAGCCGCACGCTGCGGTGGTGGAAGGCGACGATCGCCGGGTACAGGACGCCGTCGGTGGGTTCGATGCGGGCCAGGTACGACTCGATGCGGCGCGGTGGCATGGGCTCGCCGAGCGCGTTGGCGACGGCCCGTGCCGTGGCCACCAGGTCGGCGGAGGAGCTGGCCAGGCCCTTGCCCTCGGGCAGGGTGCTGTCGATGTGCAGCGCCCCGCCGCCGGGTCCGGGGGCGTCGTCGAGGATCATCCGGGCCAGCCGCAGCGCCTTCTTCTTGTGGACCGGCCCGACAGTCAACTCCGCTTCGTCCGGGGTGAGTTCGAAGCGGGCCGTGGACCAGCGGGCGACCGGCAGGGTGACCAGGAAGTCCCCGTCGTCCTCGGGCAGCACGCCCTGCAGCAGTTCACCGAAGGTGCCGAAGGCGGTGCTGACGCCGGTGGCGGCGACCCGGCGGTCCTCGATCGTGGTCACGTGCGACTCCTGTCCTGTCCGCGGGGCGGGGCGAGCGCCGCCCGGATCCGGGCCGCGCTCGGCGCGGGCCTGGTGCCGATGAAGTAGTGGCCGCCGCTGTCCAGTTGGTGGAGCGTGACCTGCTGTGCGAGGGCCCGCCAGGCGCCGGCGGCGCGGGCCGCGTCGGGGGTGGCCGGGTCGTCGCGGGCCACGACGACGTCCACCGGGGCGGCCAGGCGGTGCGGGCGCGGCTGTTCCCGCAGCCGGATGAGGTGACGGTGGGAGGTGTCGACGTCGTGCCGGTAGGCGCGGTCGGCGACCTCGGCCCGCTCCGGCTGGTACGCGTCCAGCTCCACGAAGGCCCGTCCGCCGCGCAGCCGGCCGAGCAGGGTGCGCCGGTCCACGGCCGCGACGTCGGCGAGTTCGGCCCTGAGCGCCGTGACCTCGGGGAGCAGGGGGGCGCCGAGGAAGACCCGTTCGGCCGGGCGGCCCGCCTCCTCCAGGAGCCGGGCGGTCTCCAGGGCCGCCGCGCTGCCCGCGCAGTGTCCCCAGAGCAGGACGGGCGTGGTGACGCCGGCCAGGATCTCGTCCCGGGCGCGGTGCGCGAGCGTCGGCACGTCCTGGAGGGGTTCGTCGGGGGCGGCGAAGTCGTGGCCGGGCGGCTCGACCCCGTACACGGCGATGCCGTCGCGCTCCAGTTCTTCGGCCAGGGCACGGAAATTGACCGCGTTACCCGCCGCGTACGGGAAGCAGACCAGGGTGTGGTGCGGGGTGCGTACCGGGAGCAGTGGATGCAGCAGCCGGGGGCGGGGCGCGTGGGCCGCTCCGCCGTCGCGGCGGCGGGTCAGCACCCGGGCCAGGTCGCCGAGGACCGGGTGGGCGACCAGGTCGGCGACGGTCAGCCGGCGGCCGAGGTGGGCGATGAGCCGGGCCGCGGCCAGGGAGGTGCCGCCGAGCGCGAAGAAGCTGTCGTCCTTCCCGATCCGTTCCAGGGGGACGGCGAGCACCTCGGCCCAGGCCACGGCGAGGCGCCGCTCGTCGGGGGTGACCGGGGCGGTGCGGGGTGCGCCGCCGTGGCCGAGGGTGCCGGCGAGTTCGGTCAGGGCCGCCTTGTCGACCTTGCCGTGGGCGGTGAGCGGGAGGCGCTCCAGGCGGTGGTAGTAGGCGGGCACCATGTAGCCGGGCAGCAGCGCCGCGAGGAAGTCGCGGGCCCGGGCGGCGGCGTCGGGCAGGACCGGGGCCGTACCGGCGAGGGGTTCGGCGGCGGTCGCGTCCGGGGCCCTGTCCGTCGTGAGGAACGCGGTGAGGGTACGGGCGGCGCCGGGGCCGCCGTCGATGACGACCGCGGCGTCCCGCACGCCGGGCATGGTCGCCAGCTGGTGTTCGATCTCGCCGAGTTCGATGCGGTAGCCGCGGATCTTCACCTGTTCGTCGTGGCGGCCCAGGAACGCCAGGCGGCCGTCGGGCAGCCTGCGGCCGAAGTCGCCGGTGCGGTACATGCGGGTGTGGGCGCGGAACGGGTCGGGGACGAAGGCCTGCCGGGTGCGTTCCTCGTCGTTGATGTAGCCGCGGCCCACGCAGACGCCGGAGAAGACGATCTCGCCGGTCGTGCCGAGGGGCACCAGCTGCAGATTGTGGTCGAGGACGTAGGTGTGGACGTTGCGCAGCGCCCTGCCCAGGGGGACGAAGCCGTGTTCCGGGACGCCGTCGAGGATCTCGTGCATGGTGTCGTCGCAGACCTCGGTCGCGCCGTAGGCGTTGACGAGCCTGATGTCCGGCTGCGCGGCGAACCAGCGGCGGACCAGCTCGTGGCCGAGGACCTCGCCCGTGACGCAGAGGGTGTGCAGGGGGCCGAGAGCGCGCGGGCGGCGTTCCAGGTCGCGCAGCAGTACGTCGAGATAGGCGGGGACGGTCTGTGCGACCGTCACGCCGCCGTCGGTCAGTTCGTCGAGGAATCCGCCCACGTCCAGCAGGACGTCGGTGTCGATGATGCGGGTGGCGGCGCCGGTCAGCAGCGGCGCGGCGAACTGCCACAGCGAGATGTCGAAGCCCTGGGACGCGGTCTGCGCCACGACCTGGCCGGGGCCCGCCGCGAGACCCATGTCGTCGATCTTGGCGTGGAGGTGGTTGACCAGGCCCGCGTGTTCGCACAGGGCGCCCTTGGGGGTGCCGGTGGAGCCGGAGGTGAAGTAGATGTAGGAGGCCTGGTCGGGGGTGGGCGGCGGCGGCACGGGTGTGTCGCGCCCCTGTTGCGCCTGATGGGCCGTCAGCACGGCGGGGCTGTCGTCGAGTTCGGCGCAGGCCTTGCGGACGAGGGCCTCGCCCCGGTCGTCGGTGAGGACCAGCACGCAGACGGCCTCGTCGAGCTGGACGGTGACGCGCTCCACGGGCAGGTCGGTGGGGACCGGCAGATACACGGCGCCCGCCTTGAGCACACCGATGGCGCTCGCGATCCAGTCGAGGGTGCGGTCCATGACGACCGCGACGACGTCCTCGGCGCCCGCGCCCGCCGCTGCCACGGCGCACGCGACGCGGTCGGAGCGTTCGTCGAGCTCCCGGTAGCTCCAGGTCCGCTCGCCGTGGGCGGCGGCGGGCGCGTCCGGCAGCTCCTTCGCCCGGCGCCGGAACAGGTCCACGAAGGTGAGCGCGGACCCGTCGTCGACACGCGGGCCGGCCAGTGCGTAGAGCTGGGCCGCGGTCTCCTCGGGCGAGAGCAGACTCTGCCGGTCGTGGCGGGCGGCCGGGTCCTCGACGAGGAGGCGCAGGGCGGCCAGTTGGTACCCGGCGAGGCGGGCGGCGTGCTCGCCGTCGAACGCGCCGAGGTCGTGACGCACGTGCAGTACGACACTGCCGCCCGGCTCCCGCGCCCAGGCGAACCGCAGCACGGCGTCCGGGAAGTCGCCGGATGTGCCGGGTGTACCGCTCGTCAGGCCGGACAGGTCGAGTACGGCGTCGGGGGCGCCCGGCTCCGTCCGCGGCGCGACGGCGACGGCCCGGATCAGCTCGGCCCAGGCGGAGGGGGCGACGGTGAGCAGCAGGTCGCCCGGTGCACTCCCCCGCCGCGGCGGTACGTAGCCGCAGCGCACGCCGCGTTCGGAGGTGAGGGTGGCCAGCACGCGGGCGTGCGCGGCGAGCAGCAGGGCGGGCAGGTCGGTGCCGAGGGCGCCGGCGGTGCGCCGCAGGCCGTCGGCCAGGCCCGCGGGGAGCGGGGCGCGGTGGGTACCGGTTCCGGGACCGCCGCCGTACGGGGCGCGCCAGCGGGGCACGGTGGCGGTGTGGCCGGCGGGGTCGGGCCCGCGGCCGGGAAGGCTCGGCTGAGTCATCGGGTGGCGGCCCTCTCTCGGGAAAGACGCGGGGCGGGGACGGGGTCCAGGTCGATCTCGATCAGGTCCGCCGCCGCCAGTGCGCGGCGGGCCGCCCGCAGGGGGTCGGGGGCCGCGGCCACCACGCAGGCCAGGCGGTCCTGGAAGGAGTGCGTGATGCGGACGTCGCGGCCGGGGGCGGTGGTCGCGTGGGCGGCCAGGACGCCGGGGGACGCGGCCGCCGCGGGCAGTCCGCGCACCGCCGTCACCCGGCCCGGCCGGGCGGCCCGGACGAAGCGCACGGCGGCGTGGCCCGCGCCGGGCGCGGGAGCCGCCGCGGGCAGGTCCGCGGCGCGGGCCACCACCGCGTCGACGAGGTCCACGCCCAGGGCGGCCCGCACGGCGACCGGGATCATGCCGCCCGCCAGGCGCGGGTTGACCTCGATGACCACCGGGCCGCCGAGGGTCCAGCGCAGTTCGGTGTGGGCGGCGCCCCAGCCGAGGCCGAGCGCGCGCAGGGCGTGCACGGCCGTCTCGCCCAGGGCGTCGGCCGTGGGGCCGGGTGTGGCCGCGGGGATGTCGTGGCCGGTCTCGACGAAGTACGGGGCCGGGCCGAGGTGTTTGGCGACGACCGTGACGACCTCGCCGTCGAACGTCTCGACGGAGAACTCCGGCCCCGACACCGCCTCCTCCACCAGGATGCGGGCGCCGGTGCCCTCGGTGAGGAGCCGGCGGGCCCAGTCGCGGGTGTCCTGTGCGTCGCGGCACAGGCGCACCCCGGCCGACCCCGAGCCGCTGACCGGTTTGAGGACGACGGGATAGCCGATGGCCCCGGCGGCGGCGAGCGCCGCCTCGACGTCCGCGACGGCCCGGAACCGGGGCACCGGTACGCCGGCCGCGCGGTGCCGTGCGCGCTGGACGTCCTTGGCGCGGCAGGCCTGCACCGCGTCGCCGTCGGGGCCCGGCAGGCCGAGCCCGGCGGCCGCGCGGGCCGCGTCCGCGACGTAGTACTCGGAGCTGGAGGTGACACCGGCCAGGCCGGCGTCGGCGGCGAGGCCGCGCAGCGCGCTCAGCACCGCGTCCGGGTCCGCGGTGTCCAGGGTCAGGGTGTCGACGGTGTCCTCGGCGGCGTACGGGTACCGGCCGGGATCGCGGGCCAGGAGCACGGGCCGCAGACCGCGTGCGCGTGCGGCGGCGCAGAACTCCCGCCCCGTTCCCGTGGTGTTGCTCTCCAGGAACGCCATCCACCGGCGGCTCATCGTCCGTCTCCCGTCTGCGGGGCGTACCGCGCCACGACCGCCCGGGTCTCGGCGTCCAGGCGGTGGCTCGCCTCCCGCAGGCGCGCGCGGTGGGCGGCGGCCCACCGCGTGTGTTCGCCCAGGCGTCCGCGCAGGGTGTCCACCGCCTTGGCGCACTCGCCCGGGCCGCCGCCGCGGTCGAGGTCCGCGACCATTTCGTGGAGTCCCGGCAGCGGTGCTCCCGGGCCATCGGGCCAGTCGACGTCGGTGAGTTCACCGGCCCCGGACTCGACGGCGCGGCGCACGGCCGCGCCGACGACGTGGTGCGCGGTGCGGAACGGCACGCCCTGGGCGACCATCCGGTTGGCGACCACGGTGGCCGTCACGAAGCCCTCCTTCGCGCGGGCCTCCATCCGCTCGGCGACCGGCCGCGCGCCGGAGACCAGGACCTGGCCGAGCAGGACCGCGTCCCGTACGGCGGCCAGGGCGGGCCAGGCCACGGAGACGGCTTCGGTGCCGACCTCGATGGAGTTGGTGAACGGGGTCGACTTCATCGCCGAGGCCGCCGCCGTCCACGCGCCGACGGCGAGCGCCGCCTTGGCCTTGACGTGTTCGAGCAGGAACGCGTTGCGTTTCTGCGGCATCGCGGAGCTGCCCCCGACGAGCCGTTCGGGGAAGTCGACGAAGCCGAACTCCTGGGTGCTCCACAGCTGCAGATCGGTGGCGAGCCGGCTGAGGGTGACCGCGGCCGACGCGGCCACGGCGAGGGCGCGCAGCACGGTGTCGCGGGCGGCGACGGCGTCGGTGGCGTGCAGCGGCGGCGCGGTGAAGCCGAGCAGGAGGGCGGTGCGCTCCGGGTTGATGGGCAGGTCGGTGCCGGCGACGGCGCCCGCGCCCAGCGGGCAGCGGCCGAGTTCGTCGATGGTGTGGGCCAGGGCCGCGAGGTCACGGTCGAGGGCGGCGGCGATGCCCGCCAGGTAGTAGCCGTAGCTGACCGGCATGGCGGGCTGGAAGTGGGTGTAGACCGGCATGACGACGTCGGCGTGCGCCCGGGCCCGGGACAGCAGGACGCCCTGCTGGCGCGCCAACTGCTCGTACAGGCCGCCCAGTTCGTCACGCAGCCGCATCGCGGTGACGGTCGCCTTGATGTCGTTGCGGGAGCGGGCGGTGTGCAGCTTGCCGCCGACGTCGGCGCCGAGCTGCTCCGACAGGTGCCCCTCGTACATGAGGTAGGCGCCGCGCGGCGCGTCCAGGCCCGCCAGCTCCCGGAAGCCGCTGTCGCGCAACTGCCGTACGGCGGTGATGAGCCGGGCTCCCGCCTCGCCCGGGAGCAGTCCGCTCTCGACGAGCATCACGATGTGCGCGAGGTCGACCGTGCTGATGGGCCGCAGTTCGCGGCGGATGTCGTCGGGGCCCTGCTCGCCGTAGACGATGCGGCGGGTGCGGGGCGCGAGGGTGCGGGTGAGCCGGCCGGTGTCCTTGGTCTCCCGGGCGCTCATGACAGGACCCCGTCCGCCAGGGGCAGGTCCCCGGCGGTGCGCGGGACCGCGCCCGGCACCGCGTCGTAGGAGCGCCGTCGCCACACCAGCCGGGACCACCGTTCGCCGGCGGCCGCCGGGTCGGTGACGCGCTGCGGCTGGGCCGGGCGGGCCACGGCGCTGTGGCCGCCGGCGGCGAGCCAGGCGTCGTCGTAGACGGTGGCCTGGTAGCGGTAGCCCTCGTCGGGGAGCATCACGACGCAGGTGCGGTCGGGGTTGCGCTCGGCCCACCAGCGGGCGACCTGGTAGGCGGCGCCGCTGGTGGGGCCCTGGAACAGGGCGTGCCGGGCGTGCAGCGCGCGGGTGGAGGCGTACGCCTCGGCGGCGGACAGCCAGTGGACCTCGTCGAAGACGTGGTGGTCGAGGTTGGCGGGCCACAGGCTGTTGCCGAGGCCGCGCAGTTCGCGCGAGCCGTCCCGCTGGCCGAACAGGACGCTGTGGTGGGTGTCGACGCCCAGCGCGACGGTGCCGGGGGTGTGCTCGCGCAGGGCGCGGGTGGTGCCGCACATCGATCCGCCGGAGCCGACCGGGCCGACCAGGCAGTCGACGGCGGGGAGGGTGCGCCGCAGCTGGTCGGCGACGATGCCGTACGAGCGCGGGTTGTCGGGGTTGCTGTACTGCTCCGGGCAGAAGGTGTCGGGCAGTTCGGCACGGATCTCGGCGAGCCGGTTCAGGCGGGCCGTCTGGTAGCCGCCGACCGGGGCCGGCTCCTGGCAGATCTCGACGCGGGCGCCGAGGTCGGTGAGTCTGCGGTACAGGTTGGCGTCGATCGCCGGGTCGCTGACCAGGATCAGCTTGCGGCGCATCAGGGCGGCCTGCATGGCCAGGGCGAGTCCGAAGGTGCCCGAGGTGGTCTCCACGATGACGGTGTCGGGCCCCAGATCACCCCGGTCTCTGGCGCGTTGCAGGATGTAGTGCGCCGGCAGGAGCTTCATCAGGGTGAAGACGGCACCATAGAGGTTGGGGCCGATCCGGACGAGGCGCGGCATCATCGTGGCCTCGGTGATCGAGGGGTAGGTCGAGGTGACCGGCGGCATGGTGCTCCTCTGGTCGTGGGCGGGCACGTGCGTTTCATGCTCGCGATCCGCCCTGACAGGTGACTGACACTCCTCGGTGAGACGTCAGCGGCGGTTCAGCGGGGCGTCAGCGGGGCGCGCGACGATCGCCGGGGCGCCGCGGTGGGTGCCGCGGCGGAGCGAGGACCCCTGGGGGCGGGATGCTGTGGACGCAGGTCGTGAAACCGAGGCCGTTCGCCGGGCAGCGCCTGGTGTGCTGCGCGCACGCGGGTGGTTCGCCGTACTTCTTCCGCGGCTGGGGCCGGGCGCTGGACGCCGTCGAGGTGCACGCGGTGTGTTACCCGGGGCGCGCCGAGCGGCTCGGTGAGCCCTTTGCCACCGACCTCGTCACGATGGCGCGCCGGATCGCGGCGGAGCTGCTGTCCACCGACGACGACCGGCCGCTCGCCCTGTTCGGTCACAGCATGGGCGCGACCGTCGCCTACGAGGTGGCGAGGGCGCTGGAGGCGGCGGGCCGTCCCGTGGACCATCTGTTCGCCTCGGGCGCCCGCGCTCCGCAGCTGCAGGTGCCCGACGCCGCGGCGGCGACCACCTGGGACGAGGCCGCGATCATCGCGACGCTGGTCGAACTGGGCGGCACCGACCCGGAGCTGCTGCGCAATCAGGCGTTCGTGGACCTGGTCCTGCCCTACATCGGCGCCGACTTCCGGATGCTCGCCGCCTACGGGCGGGGCCCTGCCGAGCCGCTCGTCTGCCCGGTCACGGCGCTGGTCGGCACGGCCGACCCCCGGGTGAGCACCGACCAGGCGGCGGCCTGGCGGGAGGTCACCCGGGGGGCCTTCCGGTTCCGGGCGATGCCCGGTGCGCACTTCTACCTGGAGCAGGACCCGCCGTACGGCATCGTGGCCGACACCCTGGCCGGGCCGCGTCACCGGTCGCGGTACATCTCCGCCAGCAGGAACGCCAGGTCCAACGACTGTGTGTGATTCAGGCGCGGGTCGCAGGCCGTCTCGTAGCGGGCCGGCAGGTCCGCCGCGAGGAGTGCGTTGCCGCCGCCGACGCACTCCGTGACGTCGTCACCGGTCAACTCGACGTGGATGCCGCCGGGGTGGGTGCCGAGCTCGCGGTGGACCTCCACGAAGCCGCGCACCTCCTCCAGCACCGTCTCGAAGCGGCGGGTCTTGTGTCCGCTGGGCGCCGTGGTGGTGTTGCCGTGCATCGGGTCACTGACCCAGCACACCTGCGCGCCCTCGGCGCCGACCTTCTCGACCAGGACCGGCAGCACGTCCCGTACGCGGTCCGCGCCGGCCCGCACCACGAACGTGAGGCGGCCCGGCTCGCGGTGCGGGTCGAGACGGTCGATCAGCTTGAGGACGTCGTCGGCGGCGGCGCGGGGCCCCAGCTTCACGGCGATGGGGTTGTCGACGCGGGAGAAGAACTCGACGTGCGCGCCGTCGAGTTCGCGGGTGCGTTCGCCGATCCACAGCAGGTGACCGCTGCCCGCCCAGGTGCGCCCGGTGCGCGGGTCGGTGCGGGTGAGCGCGGCCTCGTACTCCAGGAGCAGTCCTTCGTGGCTGACGAAGAACTCGGCGGTGCCCAGCTCGCTGGTGTCGACGCCGCACGCGTGCATGAAGGCCAGGCTGCGGCCGATCTCGTCGGCGAGCGCCTCGTACCGCTGCCCCGCCTGTGAGCTGGCGACGAACCCCCGGTTCCAGGCGTGCACCTGGCTCAGCCCGGCGAAGCCGCCCCGGGCGAGGGAGCGGACCAGGCCGAGCGTGTCCGCCGACGCCTCGTACATGGTGCGCAGGCGGGCCGGGTCGGGTCTGCGGGACGCGGCGGTGAACTCCAGTCCGTTGACCGCGTCGCCGCGGTACGAGGGCAGCGCCACGTCGCCCTGCCGTTCGAGCGGGCTGGAGCGCGGCTTGGCGTACTGGCCCGCCATCCGGCCGACCTTGACGACCGGCAGGGCGGTGGCGTGGGTGAGGACCACGGCCATCTGCAGCAGCGTCCGCAGCTTGCGGCGCACCGAGTCGGCGGTCACCTGGGCGAAGGTCTCGGCGCAGTCGCCGCCCTGCAGCAGGATCGCCTCTCCGCGGGCCACGGCCGCCATCCGCCCGCGCAGGTCGTCGCACTCGTCGGCGCCGACCAGGGGCGGGGCGGTGGCGAGCCGGCCGGTGACGTCGCGCAGCGCGGCGGGGTCGGGCCAGTCGGGTTGCTGCGCGGCGGGAAACGCGCGCCAGGATGCGGCGGCATCGGCGGCTTCACCGCTTTCAGCGGCTTCGGCGTATTCAACGGATTCGGCGGTGCGTCTTTCCAGGACTTCCATGGCCGTACCTTCCTGCGGGCGTCCAATAGGCGCCCACTACATATCCGACCCGGGCGCCCGGTCAAGCAATTCAGGAATGGACCGCATCGGCTCCCCGGAATTGGTCTGGCCCCGTTCAGGGGCCGTTGCTTGACTCGTCCTGCCATGACACACATCGCGGTGGGGAGTTCGTCTTGAACGGAACGCAAATCATGGAAGTGCGGGTCGCCTCCGCCCCGCTGCCCCGGCACGAACCGCTGGCGCTCTACACCTGGTTGACCGGCGGCCGCCCCTCGGCGGACGTGTTCCTCCTGGAGAGCCTGGCCGACGGCGGCGAGCGCCGGGGCCCGGCCGTCGTCGGCGTCGGACGGCTCGCGGAGATCCGGGTGTACGACGGGCATCTCGACATCGACGGCGGGCCGGCCGTGGCGGCGGCGCTCGCCCGGGCCGTCGCGTCCGCGGGGCTCGCGCGGGACGCGCCGCCGGGCCCCGGGCCGGACCCCGATCCGGGCACGCACCGGCTGCGCTTCACCGGCCAGGACATGCTCTGGGCGGCTCTCGGCCGGGCCCGGCAGGTCTTCGAGGTGAGCGGTGAACTGCCCGCGCAGGGCCACGCGTTCGGGTTCCTCGCCTCGTTCGCGTACGAGTCCGCGTGGCACATGGAGACGCTGCCCGCGCGGACCAAACGGCCGCACGGCCCGGACATCACGCTGACACTGTTCCGGGACACCGTCCGCTACGACGACGCGGGCGGCGCCCCGCACCACCTGCGGGCGCACTGCGAGCAGTTCGCGACGGCGGGCCCGGCGACCGACATCGCGGCGGCCGCCGCCGCGGCCGCACGGGCGGAGACGCACGAGGCACCCGGGGCGCCCGCACCGCGCTCGGTGCGCGACAGCGTCAGCCGGGAGACGTTCCTCGGCTGGGCCGAGCGCTGCCTCGAACACATCGGGGTCGGCGACCTCTACCAGATCCAGATCGGGCACCGGATCGACGTCACCACGGACCTGGAGCCGCTCGACGTCTACCGGCGGCTGCGCGGCCGCAACCCGTCGCCGTACATGTACGTGATGCCGAGGGCGGGCGGCACGCTGATCGGGGCGAGCCCGGAGCTGTTCTTCAGCATCGAACCCGACGGGCGCGCCGGGGACGAGATCGTGATGCGGCCCATCGCGGGCACGGCACGGCGCGGCCCCGACGACGAGGAGAACCTGCGCCGCGTCAAGGAGATGCGCGAGTCCACCAAGGAGCAGGCCGAGCACATCATGCTCGTCGACCTGTGCCGCAACGACATCGGCCGGGTCAGCAGGCCCAGCACCCAGCCGGTGGACCGGCTGATGGAGGTGGAGAGCTTCTCGCACGTCTTCCACCTGGTGTCGACCGTGTCGGGCCGGCTGGAGCCGGACGTGGACGTGTGGCAGGCGGTGCGCGCGACGTTCCCCGCCGGAACGATGACCGGCGCGCCCAAGGTGCGCGCCATGGAGATCATCGACGGCCTGGAGGACGAACGCCGCGGCAGCTACGCGGGCGCGGTCGGGCTGATCGACGTCCGCGGCCGGGCCGAACTCGCCCTGTGCATCCGCACGATCGAGCACGACGGCGCCGCCTACTCCACGCAGAGCTCGGCCGGCCTGGTCGCCCAGTCCGATCCGGCGGCCGAGTGGCGGGAGACCCTCGCCAAGATGGGCGCGGCGTACTGGGCGCTGACCGGCGAGGAACTGCAGTGAGGAGGGGCACCGTGACCGCGGTGACCGGTGAGGGGACACGTCCGTGAAGGTTCTGCTGATCGACGCCTACGACAGCTTCGTGCACATCATCGACCAGTACCTGCGCACCCTCGGCGCGGACACCCAGGTGGTCCGCTCGCTGACCCGGACACCCGCCGCCCTGGCGGGCCTGGAGCCGGATGCCGTCGTCCTCGGGCCGGGCCCCGGGCATCCGGCCGACTCCGGACACGTGGAGCTGGTGCACGAGTTCGCGGGGCGGGTGCCGCTGCTCGGGGTGTGCCTGGGACACCAGGCCATCGGGCTCGCCCACGGCGCGCGGATCGAGGTGGCCGGGCAGGTGATGCACGGGCGCACCAGCACCGTGCGGCACGACGGGGCGGGGCTGTTCCACGGCCTCGGGCACACGCTGGAGGCGACCCGGTACCACTCGCTGCTGGTCGCCGACCCGCTGCCGGACGCACTCGAGACCACGGCCGTCGCCGCCGACCACGGGTACGTGATGGGGCTGCGGCACCGGACGCTGCCCATCGAGGGCGTGCAGTTCCACCCGGAGTCCGTCATGACGACGGGCGGGCTGACCATGATGCGCAACTTCCTGGAGCTCAGAGCGGCCCCGGTCGGCTGAGCACGCTGCCCAGGACCGCGACGGCGTCCACGATGCCGGTACGCGGTAGCTGCGCATGGCCCACCACCAGGCCGGGCGGCCCCTCCCCCGCCCGCGCGTGGAACGCCGCCGCGCCCCGCACCAGCACGGAACGGCTGAGCGCCGCCGCCACCAGCGCCGCCTCGTCGGTGTGCGGGGGCAGCCGCAGGAAGGCGTGCAGACCGGCCGCCGGGCCGAGCACCTCGGTGCCGGGCAGGTGCCGGCGCACCGCCGTCTCCAGGACCTGACGCCGGTCGCGGCACAGGGAGTTGAGGCGGCGCAGATGACGGTCGTACAGGCCGCTGCGCAGGAACTGCGCGAACGCCAGCTGGGCCAGACTGTCGGTGCCCAGGTCGTGCCGGGCGCGGGCGCGCAGCAGCGGGTCGAGGACGGTGCGCGGCGCCGCCAGCCAGCCCAGGCGCAGGCCCGGGGCGAGGGTCTTGCTTGCCGTTCCCGCGTAGACGACGTGGTCGGGGGCGAGGCGGCGCAGGGCGAGCGGCCGGGGCGTGCCGCGGTCGTACCAGAGGCCGCCGTCGTAGTCGTCCTCCACGATCCAGCCGCCGGTGTCCCGGGCCCACGCGGCGAGTGCGGCGCGGCGCCGTGCGGACAGGGTGACGCCCGTCGGGTACTGGTGGGCGGGCGTGACCAGGACGGCGCGCACGCCGGACGCCGCGAGCGCCGTCACGTCCAGGCCCTCCGCGTCGACGGGCAGCGGCACCGGCCGCAGCCCGCACTCGCGCACGAACCGGCGCTGGCGCGGATGCCCCGGGTTCTCCATGCCCAGGGCGTCCACCCCCAGTTCGGGCAGGGCCGCGCCGAGCAGCCCGAGGGTCTGGGCGAAGCCGGCGACGACCATGATCTGGTCCGGGGTGCTGGGCACGCCGCAGACCCGGCCCAGGTAGTGGGCGAGTTCGATGCGCAGCGCCGGTACGCCGGCGGGCGGTGGGTAGTCGTGGTCGGACGCCTCCGCGCACTGCAGCGCCCGCTGATAGCTGGTGAGCCAGTCGCGGCGCGGGAAGTGCGGGAACGCGGGGGCTCCCGGACGCAGGTCCCAGCGCACGTCGGGCACCCGGCCGTCGTCCAGCAGGGTGGGCACGACGGGTTCGGGGCGCAGGTGCGGGACCACCCGGGTGCCCGCGCCCTGCACCGCCTCCAGGTAGCCCTCGGCGACGAGTTGTCCGTACGCCTCGACGACGACGCTGCGCGAGACGCCGAGGTCGTCGGCGAGGCTGCGGCTGGAGGGCAGCCGGCTGCCGGGGTGCAGCACGCCGGCCGCCACCTCGCTCTTGATGAATCGCTGGATCTGGGACGTCAGGGGGACGTCGGAGTCCCGGACGACGTTCATCGCCACGTGCATGCTGCTCGATCTCCCTTCCCCGGTGCGGATTCGCCGGTACGGGTTTTCCGATACGGGTTCTCCGGCCGGGAATTGGACCGCATCGGCAACCCGGTACTGGTCTGGAAAGCGGTCGGCGCGTTTTCCAGAATGAACGGCGAATCCCTTTTCGGCTCCGAGGAGACCGCCGTGACCAACTGGCCGCAATTGCTGAACACACTGCTGGACCGCCGGAATCTGTCCACGCGGCAGGCCGAGTGGGCGATGGACCAGGCGATGACGGGTACGGCCGGCCCCGCGCGGCTCGCCGCGCTGATGATGGGGCTGCGCGCGAAGGGCGAGACGGCCGCCGAGATCGAGGGCCTGGCGCGCGGCATGCTCCGGCACGCGGTGCCGCTGACGGTGCCGGGGCGCTGCCTCGACATCGTCGGAACCGGCGGCGACGGCTCCGACAGCGTGAACATCTCCACGATGTCGGCCCTCGTGGCGGCCGGCGCCGGCGCCCGGGTCGTCAAGCACGGCAACCGCTCCGCGTCCTCGGCCTGCGGATCCGCCGATGTGCTGGAGGAGTTGGGGGTGGCGCTCGATCTGCCGGCCCACGAGGTGGCCGCCGTCGCCGAGGAGAGCGGCATCACCTTCTGCTTCGCCCCGCTGTTCCACCCGGCGATGCGGCACGCGGCGGGACCGCGCCGCGAACTCGGTATCCGTACGGTGTTCAACGCCCTCGGCCCGCTGACCAATCCGGCGCGGCCCGCGGCCCAGGCGGTCGGCGTCGCCGATCCGGCGCTCGCCCGGCTGATCGCCGAGGTGCTCGCGCGGCGCGGCACGGATGCGCTGGTGTTCCGCGGGGACGACGGGATGGACGAGCTGACGGTCACGACTACCTCCACCGTGTGGTCGGTCTCCGGCGGCGAGGTGCGCCGGGAGTCGTTCGATCCGCGGGACATCGGTGTGCCGCGGGCTGCCGCGGACGCCCTCCGTGGCGGGGACCGGGGCCATAACGCCCGGGTGGCCCGTGAGGTCCTGGCCGGGGCGGCCGGGCCGGTGCGGGACGCGGTTCTCCTGTCGGCCGCGGCGGGGATCGCCGCACTGGACGGTGGGGGCGGGCCGCTCGCCGAACGGTTGGCCGCCGGGTTCGAGCGGGCCGCTCGGGCGGTCGACTCGGGGGCGGCGGCCGGGGTGCTGGAACGGTGGGCCGAGGTCTCGGCCGGGCGGATGGCCGTGGCGGCCTAGGGCCTGTCGTCGCCGGGCGCGGGGAACTGCGCGACCGGCCACGACGGCGCGGCACCCGAAAACCGCGCCCCGCCCGCCCGCACCCGGCGACGAGGCCTCAGCCGGCCAGACTCCGCACCGCCGCCACCGGATCCGCCCCGGTCACCAGCGCCTCGCCCACCAGCACCGCATCCGCCCCGAGCCCCGCGTACGCGGCCACGTCGCGGATCCCGCGGACACCCGACTCGGCGACGCGCACGACGTCGTCGGGGAGGAGGGGGGCGACGCGGCCGAACGTCGAGCGGTCCACGCGCAACGTGCGCAGGTCGCGCGCGTTGACACCGATCACGCGCGCGCCGGCGGCGAGGGCGCGCTCGGCCTCCGCCTCGTCGTGGGTCTCGACCAGGGCCGTCAGACCGGCTTGCGTCGCGAGCGCCAACAGGTCGGCGAGGAGCGGCTGTTCGAGCGCCGCGACGATGAGGAGCAGCAGATCCGCGCCGTGTGCCCTGGCCTCCCAGACCTGGTAGGGGTCCACGACGAAGTCCTTGCGCAGCACGGGCAGGCCGACACCGGCCCGCACCGCGTCGAGGTCGGCGAGGCCCCCGCCGAACCTGCGGCGCTCGGTCAGCACGCTGATCGCCGCGGCGCCGCCCTTCTCGTACGCCGCCGCGAGCCGGGCCGGGTCGGCGATCTCGGCCAGCGGTCCGCGGGACGGGCTGGCCCGTTTGACCTCCGCGATGATCCTGGGGCGCCCGTCCACCGCCCGCAGCAGCGGGACGCAGTCGGCCCCGGGGCCGAGCTCCGCCGCCCGCCGCCTCAACTCGTGCTCGGACACCTGGTGTCGACGGTCGGCGAGATCCTCGCGGACCCCCTCGACGATGTCGTCCAGCACGGTCATCCGTACCACCTCCCTCTTCTGTGCCGGCCTCGTCGCTGGTCTCCCGCTCAGGTCATCGAGACGACGACCTTGCGGGTGCCCGTGAACGCCTCCCGGCCGTGCAGCACGGACATGTTGTCGACGATCATCACGTCGCCTCGCTGCCAGGGTTCGACCAGCCGGTGCGTGCGCTGCGCCGCGCGGACCTCGGCCAGGTCGCCGTCGCTCAGCGGTGTGCCGTCGGCGTACGTCACCCAGTGCGGGAGGTCGTCGACCGAGTCGGTCAGCTCCAGCAGCAGTTCCCCCTCGTCGCCGGGGAGGTTGGAGGGGTGCCACTGGTCGGCCTGGTTGAACCAGGTGTCGCGGCCGGTGCGCGGGTTCTTCAGGACGCCGGGACGGTGCTGGCTCACGCGCAGACCGCCGTCGCCCGCCCACTCGAACGCGGCGCCGGACTCGGTGAGGAACGCCTCGACGACCGCCTTGTCCCGCGTCTCGAACGTGTCCTGCCAGGACTTGCCCAGCCCGGCCCCGCCGTGCAGGTACTGGCGGTAGACGACGCCGGAGGCGAACCGCTCGCGCACCTCGGGCGAGAGCGCGCCGAGCAGCGCCTCGCCGTCGCAGACGGGGGTGGCGCCGCCGGTGTCGGGGGCGTCCAGGCAGCAGAAGTACAGGCGGTCGGGCCAGCTGCTCGCGTACGACAGCTCGTTGTGCAGGGTGATGTCGTAGCGCGGCGGGTACTCGGTGGAGGTGAACACGCCGTCGGCGAGGGTCTTGCGGGGAGTGTTGCCGCCGCGGTAGCTCTCGATGAGGTCGCTGCCGAAGCCGCTGACGGCGGCGTGGAACGCGGCCGTGTCGGGAATGTCGGCGCCGCGCAGCATCACCACCCCGTACGCGTCGAGCAGCGCCCGCACCCGCTCGCGCACCTCGCCCCAGCGTGCCTCGTCCCAGCTGTCCGCCGGGGTGGCGGTGTGCAGGACGGCGAGCTGTGTGCCGCCCGTGGTCTTGATCTCGTGCCGCATGTCAGCGAACCTCCCGACCGGCCGGCTCCGCGCGCAGTGCGACGGGCAGGCCGCTGTAGCCCTGGATGAAGTTGGAGTAGAGGCGCTGCGGGGCGCCGAGCAGCGTGATGTCGGCGACCATGGCGCGCAGCGCCTCCACCATGGCGTTCACATGCACCCGGCCCAGGAAGGCGCCGAGGCAGAAGTGCGGGCCGTGGCCGAAGACCACGTGTTTGTTCGGGGTGCGGCCGACGTCGAAGAGGTGCGGGTCGGTGAAGACGTCCTCGTCGAAGTTGGCGGACGCGTTCCACAGGGTGACGACGTCGCCGGCCTTGATGACCTGGTCGCCGAGGGGCACGTCGACCAGGGCGCGGCGCCCGAAGTGCATGGCGGGTGTGGTCCAGCGCAGGATCTCCTCCGTGGCCGACTCCGTGGTGACCTCGCCGCTCTTGAGGCGGCGCCACTGCTCGGGGTTGTCGGCCAGCGCGATGAGACCGCCGATGATCGACATCCGCGTCGACTCGTCGCCGCCGAGGATGAGGCTGTAGCTGTTGAGGACGATCTCGTCGTCGGTCAGCGGTTCGCCGTCGATGGTGGCGGTGGCGAGGGTGCTCAGGACGTCGTCGCCCGGGTTCGCCCGGCGCTGCTCGGCGAGCCCGGAGATGTAGAGCAGGATCTCGTTGCGCGCCATGAGCGATTCGAACTCGCTCTCCTCGGAGCTGTGCCGGGACAGCGTCCGGGTGTTCCACTCGACCAGCTGCGGGCGGTCCGCGGCCGGGAGGTCGAGGAGATCGCCCATGGTGTGCATCGGAATGTGGTCGACGACGTCGGTGACGAAGTCGACGCGGTCCGACTTCGTGGCGGCGCCGAGGAGTTCACGGGTGTGCCGGTGCACGCCGTCCACGACGGGTGCGAGGACGCGCGGCGAGAAGGACTTCAGCATCAGGTTGCGGATCTCGCGGTGGCGCTTGCCGTCGGTGACGGCGAGCATCTTGCCGGCGGCCGAGTCCCCGCCCTGCAGCAGCGTGGTGAGGACGGTGCCCTTCTCCGAGGTGAACCGCTTGTTGTCGCGGTAGACGGCGACCGCGTCCTCGTAGCGGGAGATCACCCAGAATCCGGGGGTGCCCGGACCTGCCGGGTGCCGGTGCACGGGGCTCTCGGTGCGGAATCTGCGCCACATCGCGTGCTGGTCGACGTCGAGGAAGGTCTGCGGGTCGGTGAGGTCGAGCGAAGCGGGCGGCGGTGCCGCCGCGCGTTCGGTGACAGGCATGGTGGAGGTTCCTTTGCGGTTCGGGCTCAGGGCTTGCGGAATCGGCGCAGGCTGACGGCGCAACAGAGCGTGAAGAGGACGCTCAGGGTCACCGCGACGACCACCAGCGGGTGCTCGCCGACGAAGCCGGGGCTCGTGGTGGCGGGGTTGCCCCACAGGTCGCGGCAGGCGGCGATGACGGCGCTGACCGGGTTCCATTCGGCGATCGGGCGGATCGCGCCCGGCATGGACTGCGGGGAGAGGAAGGCGCTGGACAGGAAGGGCAGCACGATGACGATGAACGGCGCGACGACGCTGATCGTCTCGATGCTGCGCAGTGTGGTGGCGAGCAGCACGCCGAGCCACAGCATCACGTACGTGAAGACCGCGACCAGGGCGAAGCCGGCCAGTGTCGGCAGGAGGCCGGTGTGCGAGCGCCAGCCGAGCAGCAGTCCCGCGCCGGCGGTGACGGCCAGCGCGGCCAGCGCGGTCAGGAAGTCCGCGCCGGTGTGCCCGAGCGGCACGGCGGACCGGCTGATCGGCAGGGCACGGAACCGGTCGACGATGCCGCCCTGCAGGTCCATCGCCATCGACACGGCGGTCGGCCCCACACAGGCGAGACCCACCTGGACGGCGCCGCCGGCGAAGACGTACTCGACGTAACTGCCGCCCGCGGGAAGGGTGATGGCGTCCCGGAACAGGTAGCCGAGCAGCACCATCGACACCAGCGGGTTGAGGACGACGCCGATGGCGCGGCCGGGGCCCCGGCGCAGCCGCCGGAGCCTGCGGCCGAGGACGGCGAGCACCTCGGTCGCGAAGGTCCGGGCTCCGCCCGGCCGGGCCCCGCCGGGGAGGGGGTTCGCGGCGGAGGCCCGGCCGGGGGTGGGCGCCGCGGGGGACGGCGCCGCGGGGAGGGTGGTCGTCATGACGGGGTCCGATCGTCCTGGGTGGAAAGCGGTGGCCGGTGCTCCGGGCTCGGCCCGCCGGAGCGCGACGCGACGAGTACGCCCTTGAGGCCGGCCCGGCGCGCGGCCGCCCACACGCGGCGCCGGCGGGCGGCGCCCGCGCGGGTCGCCGCGCGGGAGGCGGCCGCCCTCACTGCTCGCTCCCGTCGGTGCGCGGGTGCAGCCGCTCGAGTTCGGCGGCGACCGCACGGCCGATCCGCTCCAGGTGGGGTTCGGTGAACATGTCGTCGTGCCCGCAGTCGACGTGGTGGACCGTCACCGGTCCCCGGCTGTGGGGTTCCCACAGCCGCTCCTTGTCGCGCACGTCGCCCCAGGGCGAGCGGTCGGCGAGGAAGAGCTGCATGGCGCCGTCGTAACCGCCGGGCCGGTAGCGGGTGTTGAGGACCTGGTGGCGGGCCATCAGGTCGACCATGCGGGTCATGCGTTCCTCGCCCAGCTCCGCCAGCGGGCTGTTGTCGGCGCGCAGGACCTCGACCACGTCGGCCGGGGTGAGCTCGCGCCCCGCGAAGCGCGCCGGGTCGTGCCCGATGCCCTCCAGGAGCCAGGCCAGGCTGCGCTGCACGTCGCGCTCGTCGACGACGTCGGTACGGGGGTAGGAGTCGAGGTTGGCGAGCAGCCCCACTTCCTGCCCGGCAGCCCGGAGCTGGACGGCGATCTCGTAGGCGAGCAGACCGCCGTAGGACCAGCCGAACAGGTGGTAGGGCCCTTCGGGGCGCACCTGCCGGATGAGCTTCACGTACGCGGCGGCGTTCTCCTCGATGCTGTCCGGCAGGGGTGCGCCGGCGACGACCGCCGGCGACTGCAGGCCGTACAGGGGGTACTCGGGCCCGATGTACTGGGCCAGCGGCAGGTAGGACAGCGCGAGGCCGACCCCGGTGTGCACGCAGAAGACGGGCGGGCGGTCGCCGGTCGGCCGGATGCAGAGCATCGGGGCGAAGGTGTCCGCGTGTTCCAGCTCCTCGGTGTGCGCGATGGCCTCGGCCACGACCCGTACGGTGTCGCGGACCGCGGGGACCGGTGCGGGGTGCGGGCGCAGTGCCGCCGCGAGGGCCGCGACGCTCTGGTGCCGGAAGACGTCCGCGATGGTGATCTCGATGCCCGCCTTCCGGGCCCGCGCCACCAGCCGCAGCGATTTCATGCTGTCCATCGACCGCGTCTGGAAGAAGTTCTCCTGCGCGGACACCGACTCCGCCCCGAGCACCTCCGCGACGATCGCGCACAGTTTCTCGGCCACCGGGTCGGCCACCGGCTTCGCCTCGGGTGCGTGCGGCGGGCCGGCCTGCGGTGCCGGGGCGTCGCCGTCCCGGGTGACCTTCCGGCCGGTGCGCCACATCCGCGCCCCGGCCCCGCCCCAGGGGTCGGCGACGAACCGCTCGGCGGAGGCGGCCGCCCGGCCCGCGTACGACCGGGCGACGGCCGCTCCGGCGAGGTACAGCTCGCCTTCGGCGGCGGGGCGCAGTGTCTCGTCCAGTACGTAGCCGTGGGCGGGCCACCGGGCCGTGTCCGCGGGGAACGTGTGCGGCGCTGCCCACGCGACGGGCGGGCGCTCCCTGGCCGGCACTCCGGTGCCGGCGAGCAGGGCACCGAACAGCCCGGCCTCATCGGGCCGCCCCTCCTCGAGCGCCGCCGCGACGTGGGCGGCGGCCGTGCGGTGCTCCACGACCGTGGCCGCCGCACCGCCGCGGATCACGTACGCGGCCTGCCGGGGTCCTGCCGCGGCGGGCGCGGGCCGGGTGTGCGGCGCACCGGCCCTGCCGCGCAGGGCGGCGATGTCGAGGACCAGCACGGGCACGCCGGTCGCCCGCAGCCGTCCGGCCAGGCCCGCTGTCGTCACGGCGCAGACGGGGTCGGCGTCGGCGAACAGGGCGCGGACCGCGTCGGCCGGTTCGTCCGCGGCCAGCGGCACGTACGCCGCGCCCGTCTTGAGGACCGCCAGCGCCGCCAGGGCCTGGTCGGCGGCGCGCGGCACGGCGAGCGCCACGGTCCGCTCGGGCCCGGCCCCGGCCGCGGCCAGGGCGTGCGCCAACGCGTCGGCGTACCGGTCGAGTTGGGCGTACGACAGGGCCTGGGGCCCGCTGCCGGTGGCGATCGCGTCGGGTGCCTCGGCGACCCGCTCGGCGAACAGGTCGAGCAGGGTCGCCTCGGGCAGTTCGCGCACGATCTCGTCGAACCCGTCGGCTCCCGCGATCTCCAGGGACCCGATCCGTATGCCGGGATCGGCCACCGCGTCCCGCAGCAGCTGGGTGAACTGGCGCACCAGGGACTCGGCCGTCGCCCGCGTGAACCGGTCCTTGCTGAAGGTCAGCAGGCCCTGCATGCCTTCCTTGTCGTACGACGGCACCAGTTCGACGACGAGGTCGAGCTTGGCCTGCCGGGACGGGATGTACTCGGGCCGCGCGGTCAGGCCGGGCAGGCCCAGGTCGCGCATGCCGTCGTACTGGACGGTCAGCGACACCTGGAACAGCGGGTGCCGGTTCAGCGCGCGGGCCGGCCGCAGCGCGTCGACGACCTGGTCGAACGGCACGTCCTGGTGGGAGAAGGCCGCCAGGTCGCTCTCGCGGAGCCGGTCGAGCAGTTCGCGGAACGTCGGGTCGCCGCTGGTGTCGCCGCGCAGCACCAGCGTGTTGAGGAACATGCCGACGAGGTCCGCGAGCGCGTCGTCCGTGCGGCCCGCCACCGAGACGCCGACCGGGATGTCGGTGCCCGCGCCGCGCCGGGTCAGCAGCGCCGACAGCGCCGCCTGGAAGACGATGAACTCGGTGGTGCCGGTGGACCTCGCCAACTCGCCGACGGCCGCCTGGAGTTCGGCGTCCACGTCGAACAGCACCACGTCGCCCTCGCGTGTGCCCTGCGCCGGGCGGGGGAAGTCGGCGGGCAGTGGTGTCTCGTCGGGCAGGCCCGCGAGCGCGTCGCGCCAGAAGTCGAGCTGCTCGGCGGCGAGGCTCTCCGGGTCGTCGGCACTGCCCAGCAGTGCGCGCTGCCAGACGGCGAAGTCGGCGTACTGGACGGGCAGCGGCTCCCAGCGCGGGGCGCGGCCCGTGGCCCTGGCCCGGTAGGCGGCGGCGAAGTCGCCGAGGAACGGGCCCATCGACCAGCCGTCGAACGCGATGTGGTGGATCACGAAGAGCAGCACGCACTCGCCGGGACCGTCCGGGAAGAGGCGTACGCGCACCGGGGTCTCCTCGGTGAGGTCGAAGCCGCGGTCGGCCTCCGCGGCCACCGCCGCCCGCACCTCGCCGGCCGGGACCGGCACCACCTTGAACGCGGGGGCGCCCGCGACGGGGTCCAGGACGCGCAGCGAGGGCACCCCGTCGGTGTCCGGCAGGACGGTGCGCAGCACCTCGTGCCGCTCGGCGACGTCGCGCAGCGCCGCCTGCAGGGCGTCCGCGTCGAGCTGTCCGGTGAGCCGGAAGGCGAGGACCGAGTTGTAGGAGCCGTCGGCGCTGCCGTCGCGGCGGTTGAGGAACCACTGCCGCCGCTGGGTGGCGGAGAGCGGCCGCGCGGCACCGGCGGGCGCGGGCGCCAGCGGCGGGCGGGCCCGGTCGGCCTGCGCCACGCGGGCGGCGAGCGCCGTGGGGGTGCGCGCCTCGAACAGGGCGCGGATCGGCAGTTCGGCGCCGAGGACGCCGCGCACCCGGCTGACCAGGCGCGTGGCGAGCAGCGAGTGTCCGCCGATCTCGAAGAAGTCGTCGTCGGCCCAGACCTGTTCGTGGCCAAGGATGTCGGCGAACAGGCCGCACAGGATCTCCTCGACGGGTGTGCGCGGCGCGCGGCCCGCGGCCGCGCCGCCGAGGTCCGGGTCGGGCAGTGCGGAGCGGTCGAGCTTGCCGTTCGTGGTCATCGGGAGCGCGTCCAGGGCGACGACGGCGGACGGCACCATGTAGTCGGGCAGTTCGTGCGCGAGTCGCTCGCGCAGCACACCGGTGTCCACCGCGGTGACCGCCGCGGAGGTGACGACGTACGCCACCAGGCGGCGCTCCCCCGCCTCGTCCTCGCGCATCACCACGGCGGCCTGCTCGACGCCGGGCAGGGCGCTCAACGCCGTGGAGATCTCGCCGAGTTCGATGCGGATGCCGCGCAGCTGCACCTGGTCGTCGGCGCGGTCGAGGTAGTCGAGTTCGCCGTCCGGCAGCCACCGCACCAGGTCCCCGGTGCGGTACATGCGGCTGCCGGCCGGTCCGTAGGGGTCGGACACGAAGCGCTGGGCGGTCAGCCCGGGCCTCTTCAGGTAGCCGCGGGCCAGGCCGCCGCCGACGTACAGCTCGCCGACGGTGCCCGCCGGGACGGGCCGCAGCGCGTGGTCCAGGACGTACGCGCGGTGGGCGCTGGTCGGGCGGCCGATCGGCGGGCGGCCGCGGCCGGGGACGAGCGGGCCGCTGACGGTGCAGCCGACGACGGCCTCGGTGGGCCCGTACCCGTTGAACATCCGCACGGAGCCGGCCCAGCGGTCGACGACCTCGGCGGGCACGGCCTCGCCGGTCACCACCATGCGCAGGTCCGCGGGGAGTGTGCTGCCCTCGGGCAGGGCGCCGACGACGACGGGCGGCAGCGCGGTCAGGTTGATCCGGGCGTCGTTGATCAGGTCGACGAGCGGCTGCCCCGGGGTGCGGTGCTCCTCGTCGGCGATCACCAGGGTGCCGCCGTTGAGCAGCGCCAGCATGATGCCGAAGACCGAGGCGTCGAAGCTGAAGGACGCGAACTGCAGGACGCGCACGTCCTCGTCGAGGCCGAACCGCTCGGTGAGGCTGTCGGCCATCGCCATCAGTGCGGCGTGCGGCACGCTCACGCCCTTGGGGCGGCCGGTGGAGCCGGAGGTGTAGATCATGTACGCGGTGTGCTGCGGGTGCAGCGGCTCGTGCCGGTCCGCGTCGGTGAGGTCGGTGCCCGCGAGCGCCGCGAGCTCCCCGGTGATGCCGGGTGAGTCGAGGAGCACGGTGGCGTCGGCGGTGCCCGGCAGTGCGGGCAGGCCCGCGGGGCGGGCGGCGGTCGCGGTGTCGGTGAGCAGCACCGCGGGGCGCGCGTCGTCGAGGAGGTGGCCGACGCGGTCGGCCGGGTAGTCGACGTCGACCGGCATGAACACGGCGCCGGCCTTCATCGCCGCGAGGGCCGCCACGACCAGCTCGGGGGAGCGTGGCAGCAGTACGGCCACCGGCTGTTCGGGGCGCACGCCGCGGGCCACGAGGAGGCGGGCGAGCCGGTTCGCGCGGGTGTTCAGCGCCGTGTAGTCGAGGACGTCGGCGCCGAGGGAGACGGCGGGCTTGCCGGGGAAGCGGGCGGCCCACCGTTCGAGGGTGTCGGTGGCGAGCGCCATGGGCTCGGCCGTGGCGGCTCCGGTGCCTGCCCACTCGTGGGTGACACGCCGCCGCTCGCCGTCGTCGAGGGTGTCGAGGTGGCCGAGCGGGGCGCCGGGGTCGGCCGCGAGGTGCTCCAGGACGCGGAGGAAGCGGCGTACGAAGCCGTCCGTGCGGTCCTCGGTGAACACGTCGGGCCGGTACTGGGCCTCGACCCTCAGCCGCCCCTCCGTGCCCGGGAAGATGCCGATCGCCAGGGGGTACTCGGCGACGACGCGGGCCTTCCAGCCGAGCATGGACAGGCCGGGGATGTGCTCGCCGATCCGGTCGAGGGCGCCGGCCGGGTAGTTGTGGAAGCTGACGACGGTGTCGAACAGCTCGCCGCTGCCCGCGCACTGCTGCACCTCGGCGAGGCCCAGGTGGTGGTGGGGTTCGAGGCCGAGCTGCCGGTCCTGGAGGTCGGCGAGCACCGCCTCGAACGGCTTGGCCGCGTCCAGCCGGGCGCGGACCGGCAGGGTGTGCAGGAACGCGCCCACCATCCGCTCCACTTCCGGCAGTTCGGCGGGACGGCCGGAGACGACGGCACCGAAGGTGACGTCGCCGCGTCCGGTGAGCGCGCCGAGGACGGCCGCCCAGGCGCCCTGCATCACGGTGTTCAGGGTCAGGCCGCGGGCGTGCGCCCAGGGGGTGAGGGCGGCGGTGACCCCGGCCGGGATGTCGGCGACGAGGGTCTCGGGCAGTACGGAGACCCGGTCGCGGTCGGCGGGGCCGAGCCGGGTCGCGCCGTCGAGTCCGGCGAGCTCGGCGCGCCAGGCCTCGCGGGCGGCGTCCTTGTCCTGGGCCGCGGACCACTCCAGGTAGCGCCGGGCGGGGGCGACACGGGCGAGGGCGGTGGTGTCGGCGCCGTTGGCCCACAGGGTGACGAGTTCCTCGGCGAGCACGGCGGACAGCGACCAGCCGTCGACCAGCATGTGGTGCGTGGTCCACACGACGCGGTGCCGGTCGCCGGAGATCCGGTAGACGGTGAACCGGGTGAGCGGGCCGCGGGTGACGTCGAAGCGGTTCAGCCACTCCTCGTCGGTGCGGCGGGCCACCTCCGCGTCGACCTCGTCGGCGGCGACGTGGGTCAGGTCGACCTCGGTCCACGGCAGTTCGACGTGGTCGGGGATCAGCTGGACCGGGTCGCCGGTCTCCCGCTCGCGAAAGTGCGCGCGCAGGCCCGGGTTGCGGTCGGCGAGCGCGACGGCGGCGGCCCGCAGCGCGACGGCGTCCATGGGTCCGCCGATGTCCATGACGACCTGGAGGGTGTACGCGTCCATGCCCTGCCGGTCGAACTCGGCCTGCACCAGCAGTCCGCGCTGCAGCGGCGAGAGCGGCAGGATGTCGGCGACGCCGCGCAGTTCGCTCGCGTACGCGTCGATCTCCCGCTGCTCGATCCGTACGAGCGGGAACTCGGACGGGACGCGTCCGGTGGCGCCGGGCCGGCCGGCCTGGGCGGCGAGGCTGCGCAGGGCCTTGAGGGCGCGGAACCAGCTCTCGGCCAGGTCCTGTACGTCGGCCTCGTCGAGCAGCGCGGAGGCCCAGGTCCAGTCGGCGACCAGGACGGGGCCGCCGGGGCGGTCCTCGGTGACGGCGACGACGTCGACGGGCTGGCGCAGCGGGGTGCCGGGCGCCGCGCTCTGTCCGGCGCCGCCCGCCTCCATGGACCAGTCGCCGGCGCTCGCGGTGAACCGGCCCAGGTAGTTGAAGCCGAGCTGCGGGACGGGGGTGCGGGCGAGGACGGCGGCGGTCTGCGGGTTGAGGTGGCGCAGCAGGCCGTGGCCGATGCCGTGGTCGGGCAGGGCGCGCAGGGCGGTCTTGGTCCGCTGGAGCGCGGCGCCGAGGGACGCGCCGCCCTGCCACACGTCGGCCCAGTCGAGCTCGCCCACGTCGAGGGCGACGGGGAAGACGCTGGTGAACCAGCCGACCGTACGGGACACGTCCAGGTCGTCCGCGATCTGCTCGCGGCCGTGGCCCTCCAGCTCGATCAGGGCGCGGGTGGCGGGGGATCCGGTGCGCCGGGCCCGGTCGGCGAGGGCGACGGCGAGGCCGGTGAGGAGCACCTCGTTGATCTCGGCGTGGAAGGCGGCCGGCACCTTGGTGAGCAGCGCCGCCGTCTCCTCGGCGGGCAGCTCGACGCGGAGCCGTCCCGCGCTGCCGTGCACGTCGCGGGCCGGGTCGAGGCCGCGCTCGGTGAGAACGACGGACTCGCCCGCCGCCTGCTCCCTCCACAGCGGCAGTTCGGCCGCCCGGTGGGCGGTGCGGGCCTCTTCGGACAGGGCCCTGGCCCAGCGGCGGTACGAGGTCGGTACGGGGTCCAGGGCCGGGGCGCGGCCCTCGGCCACGGCCTCCCAGGCGGCCCGCAGGTCGGGCAGCAGGATCCGCCAGGAGACGCCGTCGACGGCGAGGTGGTGGACGACGAGGAGCAGGGTGGCGGGGCCGGCGGCGTCCTGCGTCAGCAGGACGGCCTGGGCCACGAGCCCGTCCTCGGGGCGCAGCCGGGCGCGGGCCGCGGCCAGTTCCCCGGCGACGCGGCCGGCGCGGTCGGCGCCCGCCGGGACGGTGACGGTGCTCAGGACGTCCGCCGCGGCGACGGTGCCGGGCGGCTGTGTGGTGAGGGACCACAGGCCCGACGCCGGGGTGGTGAGGCGCAGGCGCAGGGTGTCGTGGCGGTCCAGGAGGGCCTGCAGCGCGCGCTCCAGGCGCGGGGCGTCCAGGCCGGCGGGCACGGCGACGGCGGCGTACTGGGCGAACTGCCGTGTCTCGGACGGGAGGTGGCCGACGAGTTCGCGCAGCTGGTCGGCGACGGGGAGGAGTTCGAGGTCGCCGATGCCGTCCGCCCCGGCGGGGGCCGCGGCCTGCACGGCACGGGCCGCCACGGCGGCGATGGCGGCCGGGGTGCGGTGCCGGAAGACGTCGCGGGCCGTGACGACCAGGCCTTCCTTGCGGGCTCCGCTGACCACTTGGAGGGAGCTGATGCTGTCGCCGCCGAGGGCGAAGAAGCTGTCCTCGGGGCCGACCTCGGGCAGTCCGAGGACCTCGGCGAGGACCGTGCACAGGATGCGCTCGTCGTCGGTGCGGGCGGCACGGCTGTGCGCGGGAGCGCCGAAGTCGGGGGCGGGCAGGGCCTTGCGGTCGACCTTGCCGTGCGCGGTGAGCGGCAGCTCGTCCAGGGCGGTGAGGACGGCCGGCACCAGGGCGCCGGGCAGCCGCTGGGCCAGTCGGGCGCGGGCGGCGGCGGTGTCCGGGCGGGCGCCGTCCCCGACGACGTACCCGACGAGGCGCTTGTGTCCGGCCGGGTCGGTGACGGCGGCGGCCACCGCCTCGGCGATCCCGGGCAGGTCCCGCAGCGCCGACTCGACCTCGCCGAGTTCGATGCGCTGGCCGCGGATCTTGACCTGGTGGTCGACGCGGCCCACGAAGGCGAGCTGGCCGTCGGCGCGGAGCACGACGTGGTCACCGGTGCGGTACATGCGGGAGCCGTCGGCGGCGAACGGGTCGGGTACGAACGTGGTGGCGGTGCGGCGCGGGTCACCGAGGTAGCCGCGGCCCACGCCGAGGCCCGCGATGAACAGTTCGCCCTGCACCCCGCGCGGCACCGGACGCAGGTCGGCGCCGAGGACGTGCAGGCGGGTGTTGCGCAGCGGCCGGCCGATCGGCACGACGGGCGCGTCCACGTCGCCGAGGGAGGCGAGGTAGGCGTGGGTGACGTCGTCGGAGCACTCGGTGGGGCCGTAGAGGTTGGCGAGCGGGATGTCCGGGTAGCGGGCGAACCAGCGCGTGCACAGGTCGGCGGGGAGCGCCTCGCCGTTGGAGATCATCCAGCGCAGGGCGGGCATGCCGGGCGCCTCGTCCGCCGCGTCCCACACGTCGAGCGTGGCGCGCAGCAGCGACGGTACGACCTCGATGACGGTCAGCCCTTCGGCGCCGATGACCGGGAACAGGACGTCCGGGTCGGCGGCGTCGCCGCGGCCGAAGGCGCGCACCCGGCCGCCGACGAGCAGCGTGGTCAGGGTCTGCCAGACGGTGACGTCGAAGGTGACCGGCGCGTTGTGGACGAGCGCGTCGGCGGCGGTGAGCCCGAACTCCTCGATCTTGGCGAGGAGATGGTTGACCATGCCGCCGCGCTGCACCATGGCGCCCTTGGGCCTGCCGGTGGAGCCGGAGGTGTAGATGATGTACGCGAGGTCGAGCGGGCCGCCGGTCACGGGCGCCAGGTCGCCGGGCGCGTCCGCGCGGGCGTCGAGGACGTGCACGGGCAGCCCGCCCAGGGAGCCGGCCGCCCGCCGCGCCAGGTCCGCGTGCTCGTCCTGGGTGAGCAGGAAGGAGGCTCCGCTGTCGCGCAGCAGTGCGCTCAGGCGGGCCGGGGGCGCGCCCGGGTCGAGGGGCACGAAGGCACGGCCGGCGCCGAGGACGGCGAGTTCGGCGGTGACGAAGTCGCGGCCCGGTTCGGTGAGGACGGCCACGGGGCCCGTCGCCGCGCCGCCGCTCAGGACGCGGGAGACGGCGGAGGCCCGGCCGGTCAGCTCGGCGTAGTCGATGCTGCCGCCGTCGTCGGTGACGGCCGGCGCGTGCGGTGTGCGCGCCGCGTGTTCCCGTACGCGCTCGACGACGCCCCGGTACGGCGTCTCGCGGACGGGGCCGGTGAGCGTGGCCGTCAGGTCGGCGCGCTCGTCGGCGGTGAGCAGGTCGAGGCCGCCGAGCGGGGCGTCGGCGGGGGCCTTGAGGAAGGCGCCCAGGAAGGCGATGAACCGGTCCAGGTGGGTGCGGACCTCGGCGCGGTCGTAGCGCGCGGTGTTGCCGCTGAGGTCGACGCCGATGCCCGCCTCGCCCTTGTCGGCGACGGTGAACTCAAGGTCGTCGACGAGGCCCGTGGACGGGCTGTAGATGGTGGCCTCGCACGGGCCGATGGCCAGCTTCTCGACCTGCGGCATCATGTTGAGGAACGGGCCGAAGGGCCGCCGGTCGTCGCTGGACAGGCCCATCGCGCGGCGGATCCTGCTGACGCGGTGGCGCTGGTGTTTGAGGCTCTGCGAGAACACCGTGTACGTCGCCTGGAGCAGCTGTGCGCGCGTGCCGGCGGCGGACACGGTCAGGCGCAGCGGCACGTTGTTCACGACCATGCCGGGGATGCGCTGCATGGTGCCGCCGACGCGGGCCGTGACCGGCAGGGCGAGCAGCACGTCGTCGGTGGCGGCGGTGCGCGCGGTGTAGGCGCCGAGCGCGGCCGCGAGAAGGGTCTGCCAGGTCACCCGGGACTCCCAGGCGAGCGAGCGCAGCAGCTCGGCCGTTCCGGCGGGCAGCACCGCGCCTTCCTGGTGGAAGGTCTGGGCGGGCTCGGCATCGCGCGTGGCCAGGCTGATCAGCTCGGGCCCGTCGCCCACCTGGCGCTGCCAGTAGGCGGCGTCGCGCTCGCCTTTGGCCGATGAGGTGTACGCGGCCTCGGCGTCGACCAGGTCGGCGAGCGGCGGGAAGCGGTTCTCATCGAGCGGGGTGCCGGCGAGCAGGGCCGCGTAGATCTCGGAGAGCCGCTGGAAGTAGATGACGTAACTGAATCCGTCGGAGACGAGGTGGTGGTTGAGCAGGCAGAAGAAGGTGCGCTCGGCGCCGAGCGTGAACACGCTCAGCCGGAACAGCGGCACGTACGGCCCCTCGTCGAGCGGGAAGGGCACGGCGAGGTCCTCGCGGATCGCCCGCTCCGCGGCCGCCGCCGGGTCGGCGGCGGCGCTGACGTCCGTGACGGTCAGGGGCAGCGTGCCGAGCGGTTCGACGAACTGGCGCGGTTCGCCGCCCTGTTCGTCGAAGCGGGCGCGCAGGCACTCGGACTCCTCGGCGAGCCGGGCGAGCGCGGTTCGCAAGAGGTCCTGGTCGAGCGGTCCGCGGATGTCCCAGTAGATGGCGGTGTTGTAGGTCGCGCCCCCGCCGGAGAGTTTCGCGTCGAACCAGATGTCCTTCTGGCCGGCGGTGAGCGCAAGGCCGACCGTCTGAACGGATGTCATAGCTGTCCCCTAGCGAAGGTCACTGAAGTCACGCCGTAGAGCGATGAGTTGACAAAAGGTGCGAAGGCGGTCAGCCGCAGCCGCCCGCGTGGCCGTCGTCGGTGGCCGTGCCGATGCCGACCGCGGTGAGCTCGCGCGGTATCGCCGTGGCCGGCTCCCCCTGGGAGCGCAGGTGCTCCACGAACGCGTCGAGCCGGTCGATGCCCCAGTAGCGGCTGTAGCCGTGCACGAAGAACGGGACGCCGAACACGCCGTCCCTGCAGACGTCCAGGAGGATGCGGATGCCCTCGGCGCGCAGCTCGGGCCGGTCGCTGGCGCGGGACAGGCGCAGCGGGTCGATGCCCAGTTCCCAGCCGATGTCCTCGATGGTCTGCGGGTCGCAGATGTCGCGGCCCTGGCCGAACCTGGCCCGGTACACCGCGTCGATGTAGTCGTGGCCGCGGCCCTGGCGGGCGGCGACGAGATAGCCCAGGTGCGGGACCTCCCACACCGGGTCGCGGTCGACCGGCCAGGTGACCCTGATCCCGAGGGACTTGGTGATGCGGCCGACGTCCTGGAGCACGTAGCGGTTCTTCTCGCGGGACATCTCCGAGTACGGAAAGCGGCCGCCCTGGTCCGCCATGAGGCGGGCGCTGAGCGGGTCGGGCTCGAAGAAGGGCACCCATTCGAGGCGTTCGGCGAGGTCCCGGTGCTCGGTCATCACCGTGCGGTAGGCGAGCCACGAGTAGGGGCTGCGCAGGGAGAAGTAGAACCGTGGCGTCTTGTTCTTGGGCATGGTGGCGACCCCTTCCGGTCAGACGACGAGGCCGCCGTCGACTCCGAATACCTGTCCTGTGATGTACGAGGCGCGGTCGGACGCGAGGAACGCCACCAGGTCGGCGACCTCCTCGGGGCGGCCGAAACGGCCGAGCGGGATCCGCTCGGTCATCTTCTTGACGTGGTCGTCGGCGAGGCCGGCGAGCATGTCGGTGTCGATGAAGCCGGGTGCCACGGCGTTGGCACGGATGCCGTAGCGGCCGGACTCCTTGGCGAGTGCCTTGGTGAAGCCGATGATTCCGGCCTTGGTCGCCGAGTAGTTGGACTGGGTGGCGTTGCCGTACACACCGGCCACCGACGACAGGGTGATCACGGACCCGGACTTGCGCTTCATCATGGCGAAGACCGCGGCCTTGCAGAGGTTGTACGTGCCGTCGAGGTTGACCCGCAGGACCGCGTCCCAGTCCTCGGGGGCCAGCAGCACCAGCGGGTTGTCGCGCACGATGCCCGCGCAGGACACCACGGTGTGCAGCGGCCCGAGTTCGCGCTCGGCGGCCTTGACGAAATCGCGTACGGCGTCGTGGTCGGTGACGTCCGTGCGCGCCGCGTACACGCGGGCGCCCGCGGCGCCGGCCTCCTCGGCGACGGTGTCGGCGGCCTTCTTGTCGGACTGGAAGCAGAAGGCCACGTCGTATCCGTCGCGGGCGAGGCGGGTCACCACCTGGCGGCCGATGCCGCGCGAGCCGCCGCTGACGAGGGCGACGGGCCGGTCGGTTGCGGACATGCTTGTCTCTCCTGATGGCTCTGGGGCGGGGATCCGCGGACGCGGAGTGCGGGGCCGTACGGGTGGTCAGCCGCCGACGAGCACGGCGCAGCCGACCTGGCCGTCCCGCTCGATGCCGGTCACCAGGGCGGCCTCACCGGGGCCGAGGCCCCGCTCGCCCGCCCGGGCGAGGACGGCGGCCAGTTGCAGCGCGGTGGCCGCGGCGGAGGTGTCGCCGACGTGTTCGCGCAGCCGTATCCACTGCGGGTGCGCGCCGGGCAGGGCATCGGTGACGGCCTGCTCCTCCTCGGCGGCGAGCTTTCCGCCGCCGCCGAGCGGGGCGACGAACCGGATGTCCCGCGCCGCCGCTCCCGCCGTGTCCAGGGCGCCGCGGACGCAGGCGGTCAGGGCCGCGCGGGCCTCGTCGGCCCCCTGGTAGGCACGGAAGCGGGTGGCGGCGATGCGGGCCAGGGCGGTGCGGCCCGCCGCGGCGGCGTCCTCGGCGGGCTCGACGAGGAAGACGGCGGCGCCCTCGCCGAGCGGGGTGGCGCGCTCCTCCTCGGCCCGCCCGTGCCATTCGAGCCAGGCGCGCTGCGTCGAGAACTCCTCGGCCGCTCCGCACAGGACGCGGGTGCAGTGCCCGCCCCGGTGCAGCCGCCGCGCGTAGCTGAGGGCCAGCAGGCCCGTCAGCGAACCGCCCGCCACTGTGGTGTTGGGGCCCTTGATGCGGTGCCAGATGGCGCTCTGCCCGGCCGCCCGGTTCATCACGGTGTTCGGGAAGCGGGCGGGCTCCACGTGGTAGGGACGCTCCCCGGACAGCGAGTCCCTGGTGAAGTCCATGATGCTCTGGACGCTGCCGGAACCGGTGCCGAGGACCAGGGCGGTCTGCTCGGGGCGGGCCGCCAGTTCCCCGGCGACGGCGCCGACGAGCCCGCCGACGGCGGTGACGGCGAGCGCGGTCACCCGGTCCATGGTCCGGGTGCCCTTCTTGCCGACGTACTTGGCGGCGGTGAAGTCCGGGACGAGGGCGGCCTGCCGGAAGGGGACCTCATAGGTGTCCCGGTCGAGGGGGGCGAGGGCGTCGCGCCCCTCGGCGAGCCCGTCGCGCAGCGGCTCGTTGCCCACCCCGTACGGGGAGATGGCCGACCAGGCGGAGATGACGAGGGACGACATCACGCGGCCTCCTTGCGGGATTGCGTACGGCCCGTGCGGTCCATGCGGCCGAGGATCAGCACGGCGTTGTTGCCCGCGAAGGCGAGCGCGTTGTTCTGTACGACGTTCAGCTCGGCCGGGCGCGCCTCGTTCGGTACGCAGTCCAGGCCGCACTCCGGGTCCGTCGCACGGTGGTTGACCGTCGGCGGGATGAAGCCCTCGGTGATGGCCAGGGCGCAGGCCGCCGCGGACAGGGCACTGGCCGCCCCCATGGAGTGGCCGATCATGGACTTGATGGAGACGGTGGGCGGCGGGGTGTCGAAGACCTGCCGGATGGCGCCGGCCTCCGTCACGTCGTTGGCCCGCGTCCCCGTGCCGTGCGCGGAGATGAAGTCGATGTCGTCCTCGTCCACCCCGGCGTTGCGGTGCGCGACCTCCATGCAGCGGGCGAGGCTGTCCTGGTCGGGCGCCACGGGGTGGTGCGCGTCGCAGTTCAGTCCGTAGCCGAGCACCTCGGCGTAGATCCGGGCGCCGCGGGCGCGTGCCGACTCCAGGCTCTCCAGGAGGAGGATGCCCGCTCCCTCGCCGGTGAGGATGCCCTTGCGGTCGACGTCGAAGGGCTGGCAGACCTCGGGGGCGATGGTGCCCAGGCGGTAGAAGCCGGTGAACGTCTTGCGGCAGACGGCGTCGGCGCCGCCGCACAGCGCGGCCTGGACCTCGCCGTGCCGGATGGCGTCGAAGCCGCTGCCGATCGCGTAGTTGCCCGCCGCGCAGGCGGTCGGGATGGTGAGGGCCTCGACATCGACCAGGCCGAGCTCCCGGACGATGCCGCTCGACAGCCGCCCGGCCTGCGCCCTGCGGGCCACGCCGGGCGGCAACTGCTCGGGCCCTTCGGTGAGTTGGGTGCCGACCAGGGTGTCGAGGTCGCGCGACTCGGCGTCGGTGGTGCCGACCGAGACCAGCACCCTGCGCTCGCGCAGATCCTGCGCGCTCAGGCCCGCGTCCGCGACAGCCATGTTGGCGGCCGCAACGGAGAACTGGGTGGCGCGTCCCAGCTCCTGGGGGTCGACGTGGTGGATCCAGTCGCCCGGCACGAAGTCGGCCACCTCGCATCCGTTGGCATGCGCGAAGCCGGTCGTGTCGAAGGCCGTGATGGGCTTGACCCCGCTGCGGCCGGACTTCAGTCCGTCCAGGAAAGCCGGGGCCCCGAGCCCGATGCTGGTGACCGTGCCGAGCCCGGTGATGACCACCCGGCGCGGCCGCTGCTCGTCGTCGTACACCATGCGCTCCCGTCGCATCCGTGGGGCGCGGTGGCTAGTTGGCCCGGGCGAGCTTGGCCGCGACGGCCTCGCCGACCACCGTCACGACGCCGTCCAGGTTGACCATGCGGGAGAGCTCGGCCTGGTCGATGTCGGTGCCGAAGGCCCGCTCCAGCTGGGAGAGGATCTCGATGGCGCCCATCGAGTCCGCCTCGTGGTCCTCCTTGAAGCGGCTGGTGTCGGTCATGTCCTGCGGTTCTATCTCCAGGATGTCGCAGATGATGTCCTTGATCCTGGCGCGGTCCCCGGCGTTGAGCTCATTCGTTGTTGTCATGTCAACGATGCTGGCCGACCCCGCTGACCGTTCACTGATGCGTCGCTGACCACACGCTGACAAGCTCCGGCCCACGATCGTGCGCGGGCCGTCACTCGGGCAGGAACGAGCGGAGTTCGGGCAGTTCGGCGCGGTGCTCGACCAGCCATGGCCAGTAGCCGGGGATCGTGCGCGCGTAGGTGCAGTAGTAGGAGCGGATCGCGTGCACGAGGCGGCGCAGCGCGCCCTCGGTGACCGCACCGCGCCGCCACACCAGGAGCATCTCGGCGTACTCGGTGTCCGCGAGCGGCCTCAGCTCCACGTCGGCGGTGGCGCCGGACGGCGTGGCCAGGGCGGCGACGCCCCTGTCGTGCACCCAGATCATCGCCTCACGCTGGGTGTTGGCGTGGTGCAGCACCTGGGCGGGGCCGGCCCGGCCGCGCCCGGCGAGCATCCGCTCCTCGACGGCGTGCAGCCAGTGCTCCTGCGAGTAGTGCACCCAGGCGTCCTGGGCCCGCTCCCTGTGCGCGGGCAGCGCGAGCCAGACGGGTTCGCGTACGACGACCGTGCTGCCGAGGGCGGGTTCGGCCGGGTCGGGCGCGGATCCCGACAGTCCGGCCGGGCCCGAGACCAGGCACACGGACAACGCGCCGCGGCGCACGCCGGCCACCGCGGCGGCGGCCGAGAGGGTCTCCGTCGACACCTGGGTGCCGGGCAGCACACCGCGCAGCGCGTCGCCGAGGGCCGGCGGGGTCCATTCGGTGTTGCCCAGGCGCAGTTGGCCGGCGGTGGCACAGCTCGCCTGGGCGATGACCTCGTCGGCGCGCCGCACGAGATCGCCGAGCAACGGGATGAGCCGCTCCCCCAGCGAGGTCGGTTCGACGCCGCTGCTGGACCGCACGAAGAGGGCGCCGCCCACGGCCCTTTCGATGCGTTTGAGCTGCGCGGTGAGGCTCGGCTGCGGAAGGTTGAGTTCGCTCGCACCGCGGGAAATGCTGCCGGCCTCACTTATGGCGACGACGATCCGCGCATGCCGTAGTTCGATGTCCATGAGCCGCCTTACGTACCGGGGCAGACATACGGAATCCGCCCGTTCCGGAGGGTCGGGCGGAGATTCCACTGTCGATCCACGGTAACCGCGAAAAAGCAGACGGCAATCCCTCCTGCGCCGTTCGTCAGAATGCGACCGGAATTCCGTCAGTACGCCGTCAGTACATCGTCAGCGCTTCTTCAGTGCTTCTTCAGTACTTCTTCAGCGCTTCATCAGAATTCCGTCGGCATTGCTTCGGTTCGGTTTCAGTGGTGTGCGAGAACCTGGCGGGGTTCCCCGAGAATGTCGTCCTGTTCCAGAATCGCCTGATAGGCACGGTGCAGGGCGCGGCCCGGTTCGAGCCCCATTTCGTCCGCGAGCCTGCGGCGCGCCCGGTGGAACACATCGAGGGCCTCGGCCTGCCGCCCCGCGTGATAGAGCGCGAGCATCAACAGCTCGCTCAGCCGCTCCCGTTCGGGGTGCTCCGCCGCCGTCCCGCGCAGCTCCGAGAGCGAGATGCGGTGCGGGTCCACGGCGAGCCGCGCCGTGGTCAGGTCCTCGTACGCGGTGATCCGCCGTTCCTCCAGATCGGCGGCGGCGATGCGCACCCGCAGGCCGTCGTGGGTGTCCATCAGCGCGGCACCGCGCCACAGCGACAGGGCGTCCTCCAGGGCGACGGCCGCCGCCGCCGGGTCGCTCGCCACGAGGTCGGCGCCGGCCCGTGCCTGCTCACGGAAGCGGTGGGCGTCCACCAGGTCGGCGGACACCTCGAGGCGGTAGCCGCCGCCCACGGTGCGGATCAGCTCGTCGCCGCGCAGACCCGTGATCGACTCCAGGAATCTGCGCAGCCGGCCGACACTGGCCTGCAGCGCGTTGCGGGCGTTGGTGAGGGTACGGCCCGCCCACAGCTCGTCCTCCAGCTGGTCCGCCAGGATCGTGCGGCCCGGCGAGAGCGCGAGCAGGGCGAGGATCGCCGTCAGACGCCTGGACATCACGGCGTGCTGCCGGTTGCCGTACCGGACAGAAACTGAACCGAGAACCTGTATGTCCACTGTGAAAGCCCCCGCATTCGTCGGTTGAAGGGCCCCACCATCGCCCGCGTCCACCGGTCGGGGGAAATACCATCCGGGGCGTCCGGGAACTTTCGCGTGGTATGGCCGCGGCGGGAACAAAGGATGACGGGTGTGCGCCCGCGCCCGCACCCTCTTGTTGCTCCTGCCGTCCCTGGGCATAATGACGAGCCGCACTGACAGTGCGCTGATACCGGTCATGCGGCCACCGCACCGATTCCACCTGTGTGTTTCAGCCTCTGCTTAACAACCTGGTGTGCTCCCGAGCCGCTTCCTAGGCTCCTCCCGTGTACGGGAATTCGGTCAGTGAACAGGAGTCACCTCATGCTCAACAGACTTGTGATTGTCGGCGGCGGGACAGCGGGCTGGATGACGGCCTCGTACTTCAAGGCGGCCTTCGGCGACCGGATCGACATCACGCTGGTGGAGTCCGGAAATGTCGGGGCCGTAGGCGTCGGTGAAGCGACGTTCAGCGACATCAGACACTTCTTCGAGTTCCTCGGGCTCAAGGAGAAGGACTGGATGCCGGCGTGCAACGCGACGTACAAGCTCGCGGTCCGGTTCGAGAACTGGCGGGAGGAGGGCCACCACTTCTACCACCCCTTCGAGCAGATGCGGTCGGTCAACGGGTTCCCGCTGACCGACTGGTGGCTGAAGGACGGCCCCACGGACCGGTTCGACAAGGACTGCTTCGTGATGCCCTCCGTCATCGACGCCGGGCTGAGCCCCCGCTACCTGGACGGCAGGCTGATCGACCAGCCCTTCGACGAGGGCGCGGACGAGATGCAGGGCCTGACGATGTCCGAGCACCAGGGCAAGACGCAGTTCCCTTACGCCTACCAGTTCGAGGCGGCGCTGCTCGCCAAGTACCTCACCACGTACGCGGTCGAGCGCGGCGTCACGCACATCACGGACGACGTCAAGAAGGTCAACCTGGACGAGCGCGGCTGGATCTCGGGCGTCACCACCGCCGAGCACGGCGACATCGAGGGCGACCTGTTCGTCGACTGCACCGGTTTCCGCGCACTGCTCCTGAACAAGGCCCTCGAGGTCCCGTTCATCTCCTACGCGGACACCCTGCCCAACGACAGCGCGGTCGCGCTGCAGGTCCCGCAGGACATGAAGGCCCGCGGCATCCTGCCGTGCACCACCGCCACCGCCCAGGACGCGGGCTGGATCTGGACGATCCCGCTGATGGGCCGCATCGGCACCGGCTATGTCTACGCCAAGGACTATCTGTCCCCGGAGGAGGCCGAGCGCACCCTGCGCGAGTTCGTCGGCCCGGCCGCGGCGGACGTCGAGGCCAATCACATCAAGATGCGCATCGGCCGCAGCGAGAGCTCCTGGGTCAACAACTGCGTCGCCATCGGCCTGTCCAGCGGCTTCGTCGAGCCGTTGGAGTCCACCGGCATCTTCTTCATCCACCATGCCATCGAGCAGCTCGCCAAGTACTTCCCCGACGAGTCGTGGAACCCGGTGCAGCGGGAGCTCTACAACGACTCGGTCGCCCATGTCATGGACGGCATACGGGAGTTCCTCGTCCTGCACTACGTCGCCGCGAAGCGCAACGACACGCAGTACTGGCGCGACGCCAAGACCCGCCCCGTACCGGAGGAGCTGGCGGCCCGGATCGAGAAGTGGAAGACGCAGGTCCCCGACTCGGAGACGGTCTTCCCCTACTACCACGGCCTGCCGGCCTACTCGTACATGTGCGTCCTGCTCGGCATGGGCGGCATCGAGCTGAAGCACTCCCCGGCCCTCGCCCTGGCCGATCAGGGCCCGGCCGAGCGGGAGTTCGCGGCGATCCGCGACAAGACGCGCCGGCTGACCGAGACGCTGCCGAAGGCGTACGACTACTTCCTCGCGCAGCACTGAACCGCCGACCACCGAAAGGTGCTGCGCAATGGATTCCGTACAACTGCTGCGCCACGGCGTGCACTTGGCGGCCCTGCTCGCCGTGGTCCTGCTGCTCGCCCGCGCGGGCCGGGCCGCGGCCCGCCGGCTGCGCCAACCGGAGGTGATCGGCGAGACCGTCGTGGGGCTCGCCGCCGGGCCCGTCGTGCTTCATCTGCTGGGCCAGGACGTGTTCGACACGGTGTTGCCCGGCACCCAGCTGGAGGCGCTGAAGTGGATTTCCAAGATCGGTCTGGTGCTGTTCCTGGTCGGCCTCGCCCACGAACTGCGGGCCGGTTCCGGTGTCGCCGGGCGCTCCACCCTCTGGGTGGCGGCCGGCTCCCTGGTGCCGCCGTTGTTCGCGGGCATCCTGCTCACCGGCTATGTGCTGGTCGAGGACGCCCCTGCGGTGCGCGGTGACGCGCCGCTCCCCTCGTTCCTGCTCATGGTCGCCGTCACGATGTCCATCACGGCCGTGCCGGTCCTGGCGCGCATCCTGGCCGACCGGGGCCTGAGCAACACCCCGACCGGGCGGCTCGCCCTGGCCTCGGCCGTCGTGATCGACTCGGTCGGCTGGCTGCTGTGCATGATCGCGATCGGCCTGGGCGCGGGCAGCGCGACCGGAGTCCTGCACTCCTTCCTGGCCCTGGGCGTCGGCGCGGCGGGCGCGCTCGCCGTGCGGTACGGGGTGCGGGTGCCGGCGGTGGCGCGGATGTGCGCGCGGCTGCCGCGGACCGCCACCGTGGCACTCGGCTCGGTGGCGCTCGCGCTGGCGCTGACCGTGGAGCACCTCGGCATGACGGCCATCCTCGGCGCCGCCCTGGTGGGGCTCGCCCTGCCACCGGGCGAGAGCACGCCGTGGGAACCGGCCGTGGCGTCCCTGAGCCGGGCCGGGCGCGCGCTCGTGCCCGCGTTCTTCGTGGTCACCGGGATCACCGTGCTCAACAAGGCCTTCTCCCAGCTGTCGTGGGGGCTGCTCGCGGTGACGATCCTGCTCGCCTTCGCGGGCAAGGGCATCGGCGGCTATGCCGGAGCACGGCTCGCGGGTCAGCCGCGCGAGGCGTCCCGCCGGATCGCGGTGCTGATGAACACCCGTGGGCTGACCGAACTGATCGTGCTCCAGGCCGGTCTCGGCGCGGGAGTCCTCACCGCTCCGCTGGCGCTCGCGCTGACCCTGATGGCGGTGGTCACCACCGCCGCGACGGGCCCGCTGCTCGGCCTCCTCGACCGCGGCGGGAGCAGGCCCGAGCCCGCTCCGGCCGTCGAACTGGTCGCCGCGGCGACGGAAGGCGGTACCCGATGACCCAGTCCACCGTCCGGACGGTGGCGGCCCCGGCCGCCGCGTCCGACGACTTCCGCACGATGATGAGCAGCTTCCCCACCGGGGTCGCGGTGGTCGCCGCGGAGGATCTCGACGGCACCCCGCGCGGCATGACGTGCTCCTCGGTGTGCAGCGTCGCGCTCGACCCGCCGACCCTGCTGGTGTGCCTGCGCGCCGGCAGCCCCACCCTCCAAGCCGTCCTCGCCTCCGGCGAGTTCACCGTGAACCTGCTGCACGAGGACGCCCGGGGCGTCGCCGAGCTGTTCGCCTCGGGTGACCCGGAGCGGTTCCGGGTCACCCCCTGGGAGCGGACCGCCGACGGCGCGGGACCGCACCTGCCGCGGGACGCGCACACGATCGCGGACTGCACCGTGTCCCTGACCCATCGCACGGGCGACCACGTGACCGTCTTCGGCCACGTACGGGGCATCAGCCGACCGAGCGGGCGGCCCCCGCTCCTGTACGGGCTGCGGCGGTTCGCCACCTGGCCCACCACCACCTGACCGCCGGACGCGGGGCGCGCCCGCCTCTTCGGCGGCACGCCCCGCGCCCCCGACCCAGCCACCCCCTTTCCAAGGCCTTAAGGACACCCATGAACGGGACACAGGACCCGCATGCCCAGCCGGTCGTCCGGCTCGACACCGTGAGCCGGCTCTACGGCGGATCGAAGAACCGTGTGACGGCACTCGACAACGTCAGCATCAGCCTGGAGAGGGGTACGTTCACCGCCGTCATGGGCCCCTCCGGGTCCGGCAAATCCACGTTCCTGCACTGCGCCGCGGGCCTCGACCGTCCGACGTCGGGGGCCGTGCGCCTGGACGGGGTGGATCTGGCCTCCCTGCGGGAGAAGGCCCTGACCAAGTTCCGCCGCGAGCGCATCGGTTTCGTCTTCCAGGCGTTCAACCTGCTTCCGGCGCTGAACGTGGTGGACAACGTGACGCTTCCGCTGCGTCTGGCGGGCACCCGCCCCAAGAAGGCCGCGGTCGACGAGGTCCTCGACCAGGTCGGTCTGTCGGACAAGCGGCGCAGCCGCCCGGGTGAGCTCTCCGGTGGGCAGCAGCAGCGGGTGGCGATCGCGCGGGCGCTCGTCACCCGGCCCGCGGTGATCTTCGGCGACGAGCCGACCGGCGCCCTGGACACCCGTACCGCCGCCGAAGTCCTCACGCTGCTGCGGCAGTCGGTGGACGCGGTGGGGCAGACCATCGTCATGGTCACGCACGACCCGGTGGCCGCCGCGTACGCGGACCGGGTGGTCTTCCTCGCCGACGGCCGGCTCATCGGCTCGCTGGAGCGGCCGAGCGTCGAACAGGTCACGGAACAGATGCAGAAGCTGGGCACGTGGGGCGACCCGTTCTCGATCCAGCAGACCGGGCACGGGGTGCGCCGATGATCAGGATCGCGCTGCGCACCCTGCGCTACCACAAGGGCGGTTTCATCGCCTCGTTCGTGGCCCTGTTCCTCGGTGCCGTCATCGTCATCGGCTCCGGCGGCCTGCTGGAGACCGGCATCCACAACGCGGCGCCGCCGCACCGCCTCGCCGCCGCACCGATCGTCGTCACCGGCGACCAGCGCTACGCGTACACCCAGCAGGAGCTCGTCTTCCCCGAACGACTGCACATGGACGCCGGCCTGGCGGAAAGAATCGCGAAGGTTCCGGGGGTGGGGGCCGCGGTTCAGGACATGTCGTTCCCGGCTGCTCTCGGCGCGGGCGGCAAGGTCACCGGCCACGGCTGGTCCTCCGCCAGGCTCTCCCCGTACGAGCTCACCGATGGCACGGCGCCCGCCGCGGCCGGCCAGATCGTCCTCGGCAAGGCCCTCGCGGACCGTACGGGAGTGAGGACCGGCGAGCGGATCCAGCTCCTCGTCCACGGCGCGCGCCACGGCTACCAGGTCTCGGGCCTGGCCACGGGACCGGACGACGGCGGGGACGTCTTCCTCACCGACGCCGAGGCCGCCGCGGTCGCGGACCGCGTCGGCAGGACCGACAACATCGGCGTCTTCCCCGCCTCCGGCGCGAAGACGCAGGAGATCGCCTCCGCGGTCCGCAAGGTCGTCGACGGCGCACCGGTCACGGTGCTGACCGGGGACAACCGCGGCCGCGCCGAGGACCCGGACGTGGTGGCCGACGGCAGCGACCTGATCCCGCTCGCCGCCGCCTTCGGCGGGCTGTCCGCGATGGTCACCGTGTTCGTGGTGGCCAGCACGCTCGGCCTCTCCATCCAGCAGCGGCAGCGCGAGATGGCGCTGCTGCGCACCATCGGCACGACACCGGGACAGCTGCGCCGCCTCATCCTCGGGGAGACCCTGTTCCTCGCGGTCGTCGCCACCGGACTCGCCACGATCCCCGGCCCCCGGTTCGGGCACTGGCTCCTGGGCGCGTTCGCCGACGCGGGCGTGGTGCCGGAGTCGATCGCGTACCGGGCCGGTTCCGTGCCGGTGATCGTCGGCGTCGGCACGGCGCTGCTCACCGCCATCGGCTCGGCCTACATCGCGGCGCAGGCGGCGGCGCGCACCCGGCCGACGGAAGCGCTGGCCGAAGCGACGCTGCAGCGCCGCTGGTTCAGCGCGTTCCGGCTGATTCTCGGGCTGTTGTGCCTGGCCGGGGGCGCGGCTCTCGCCTGGGGCACCGCGGGCTCGGCGGGGCCGGACGCGGCCGGTGTCGCGACCCCGGCGGCGATGGTGTGGGCGGCCGCGTTCGGGCTGCTCGGGCCCGTCGTCGTACGCGCCATGGTGGCCGTGCTGCGCCGGCCCGTCGGCAAGCTGTCCGGGCTCGCCGGTGAGCTCGCCGCGCACAACGCGCGGGCGCGCACCGCACGCCTCGCCTCGGCCGTGATGCCGGTGATGCTGGCGAGCGGCCTGGCGGTCGGCCTGATCTACATGCAGACGACGCAGTCCGACGGCGCCAAGCGGGCGTTCGACGAGAACCTGCGCGCCGACGTCGTGGTGACCTCGGCCTCCGGCGGGCTGCCGCTCGACCTGGTCGACACGATCCGTGAGCAGCCCGGAGTGGCGGCGGCATCCGCGCAGATCCCCACGACCGGGTACATCGAGCCGGACGAGCCGATGCGGCCGAGCGAGGGCGAGGACACCGGACCGCAGCCGACCGAGGTGTCCCTGCAGGGCGTCACCCCGCAGGGCCTGGACCGCACGACGGCGTACCACGCGGCGAGCGGCAGCCTGTCCGCACTGAGCGGCGACTCCGTCGCGCTGCCCACCGAATACGCCAAGGACCACAAGCTCGGTGACCTCGTCCCGATGCGGCTCGGCGACGGTACGCAGGTCAAGCTGAAACTGGTCGCCACGGTCGACGGGCGGCGCGGCTACGAGACCGCGCTCGTCCCGGCGTCGGCGCTTGTCGGACACACCGACGGCGGCCTGGTGCCGCAGATCTCGGTGCGGGCCGCCGCCGGCACCGACCCGGCCCAACTGAGCGCATCCCTCTCCAAGTTGGCGAAGGAGCAGCCCGGCCTGCAGGTGGCCGGCAAGGACGTCCTCCAGGCGGCCCAGGCCGACGCGGACGACACCCAGGAGTGGATGGCCTATCTGGTCCTGGGCGTCGTCGTGGGCTACGCGACGCTCGCCCTGATCAACACGCAGGTCCTCGCAACGACCGAGCGGCGCAAGGAGTTCATGCTGCAACGGCTCATCGGGGCCACCCGCCGTCAGGTCCTGCAGATGATGACCGTCGAGGCGGCTCTGGTGGCGCTGGCCGGAATCGTCCTCGGCCTCCTGGTCGCCGGGGCGACGCTGGTGCCGCTGAGCATGAGCATCCTCGGCACGGCCCTGCCCGGCGGCTCCCCCTGGATCCTCGTCGTGGTGCTGGCCGGGGCGGCGGCCCTGACCCTGACGACGACGCTGCTCGCGGCGGGGGCGGTACTGCGCGGGCGGCCCGGGGACATGGCCGGCATCAAGGAGTGAGGAGGTCCCGGCCGAACGCACGATGCCCGGGCGGCACAGGCCGCCCGGGCATCGTGCGTTGCGTCCTACTGCCGCTCAGGCGGCGGGAGTTGTCCGTGCCGCCAGTTCGCTCACCGGGCGCGGGCCGTGGCGGCGCACCGCCACGGCCGCCGGGCGGCGGGCCGGGGTCCGTACGGCGACAGGTGCCGGGCGCCGGGGCGACATGCCTTTGAGGAGGGCCACACCCAGCGGGGTCAGGGTGTGCAGCACCGTGTTGCGGATGCGGCGGGTCGTGATGAGGCCCGCACGGCGCAGCACCGCGGTGTGCTGGCTGGCCCCGGCGGCCGAGATGCCGAGCCGGTCCGCCAGCTGGCCGGTGGTGCAACTGCTGCGCAGGGCGTGCAGCGCGGCGGCCCGGGTCTGCCCGACCAGGGCGCCGAGGGACTGGCCGCTGTCGTCCGGCTCGTCCCACAGCGCGGCCGCCTGACGCGGGTCGGGCGGTGCGGCGAAGGCGAGCACGACCGGGCCGTTCTCGGCGAGGCGGCGGGTGATCCGGCCCGGCCGCTGGGCCAGGAACACGGAAGGGGAGAGCACCATGCCGCGCCCGTCGAGGCCGATGTCCTCATCGGGGCCGTCGTGGATCCGAAGGACCGGCGCCTCCCAGGTGATCTTCGAGTGCAGGGTGGCCAGGAGCAGTTCGACGCCGCCGGCCATCAGGACGCGGCCGCGGGCCTCGCACTCGGCCTCCAGATAGCCGTGGACGTGCTCCCAGTACGGCGCCACCGCCGCCCGCCACACCTGCGACAGGTCGCCGGCCGCCGGATGGAACGGGAGGCCGGGCGCGGTGCGGCCCAGGGCGGCCTCGGTGCTGACACTGCGGCCGCTGCGCTCGATGAGGTCGAGCAGACCGTCGAGACCGATTGCGGCGCTGGTGCCGCTCAGCGGTAACGGCCACTGGGTCAGCCGCTCCGCGACCTGGCCGCGCCAGCGGGCGAACGGTGCGCCGACACCGCGCCCGAGCAGCCCGTAGGCGAAGGCGCTCTCCACGAGCGGGCCCACGGTCGGCCGCAGCCGGACCCGGGCGAAGTCGGCAGGGGTGAAGTGGATTCGTTGCATGAGAATGCCCCCGTGATCGTGCCAAAGGCGGCAACTGCCGTACCCCTAGGCGGTCTTGCCGGTGAGAGAGATGAAGACGTCGTCGAGGGTCGGTCTGCGCAGGGCGAAGTCGGCGACCGTGACGTCCGCCCGTCGCAGCGCGGCCGCGGCGCTCTCGATGCTCTCCATGCCGTCGCTCAGGGTGATCGACACGGTGCCGCCCGCCGGGTCCACGGACGGCTCGCCGGGGGCGACGCCGCGCAGCGCGTCGGCGGCCCGCGCCAGGCTCTCCGGCCTGGTGAGGGAGACCTCCAGCCGCTCCTCGCCCGCTCTGCGCTTGAGTTCCTCGGGGGTGCCCTCGGCGATGATGCGGCCGGTGTCGATGACCGCGATCCGGTCGGCCAGGATGTCGGCCTCTTCCAGGTACTGGGTGGTCAGCAGCACGGTCACGCCGTGGGTGACCAGTTCCTTGACCGCGTCCCACAGTTGGGAGCGGCTGACCGGGTCCAGGCCCGTGGTCGGCTCGTCGAGGAAGAGCACGGACGGGGTCGCGACCAGGCAGGCCGCCAGGTCGAGGCGGCGCCGCATGCCGCCCGAGTAGGTGCGGGCCGGCCGGCCGGCGGCGCCGGTCAGGCCGAACCGCTCCAGCAGTTCGGCCGCCCGGACGCGCGCCGCCCGCCGGCCGAGGTGGGCCAGGGTGCCGATCAGGACGAGGTTCTCCCGCCCGGTGAGCATGTCGTCCACCGCGGCGTACTGTCCGGCGAGCCCGATGCGCCGCCGCACCTCGGCCGGCTGCCGCACCACGTCGTATCCGGCGACCCTGGCCCTGCCGCTGTCCGGTTCGAGCAGGGTCGCGAGCATTTTGACGGTGGTCGTCTTGCCCGCCCCGTTCGGACCGAGCAGGCCGAGCACGGTGCCGGGCGGCACGGCCAGATCGACTCCGCCGAGCGCTTGGCGCCGCTCGTACCGCTTGCCCAGGCCCTCGGCCTCGATCGCCCATTCCACCGCTGCCACCGCTCCTTCCTCGCCCGGCTGCCGGGGCCGGTCAGGCGGCCGGGGACGCGGCGGACGGCTGGCGCAGGCTGCGCGGGCGCAGGTCGGTCCAGTGCTCCTCCACGTAGGCGAGCGCCTGCTCGCGGGAGCTCTCGCCGAGGGCCACGGTCCAGCCCTCGGGGCGCTGCGCGAAGGAGGGCCACAGCGAGTGCTGGCCCTCGTCGTTGACCAGCACCAGGAAGATTCCGTCCGGGTCGTCGAAGGGGTTCGCCACGTCGCACACTCCAGGTCGTATCGGTTTCGATGGCCCGGTCGTGTCTTCCGGGCTCATCGATGATCTCGACCTGCGCTGACGAAACGCTGACCACTCGCTGACGCGCCCCGGTGCGGCGCCGGCGCCGCTTCGTCGGCGGGGGCGCCCCCGGCTCACGCCACGCGCGACCTCGTGGCGGCCACGTCGCACTTCCCGTTCGCGTTCACCACGATCTCCGGGACCGCGTACACGTCCTCGGGCACCAGCGCCGACGGCAGTACGCGGGCCAGCGCGGAGCGGACCACGGTGGCCAGGTCCGCGGGGCCGCCCGCCCCGGTGGGCCGGACGAAGAGTTCCAGCGTGTCGACGGGGCCGCGCACGATGTCGAACGCCGCGTCGGCGACCCCCGGCACGGACAGCACGTGGTGGCGGAGTTCGCCGAGTTCGACCCGGTGACCGTTGACCTTCAACTGGTCGTCGCCCCGGCCGAGATAGAGCAGCGTGCCGTCGGGGCGCAGCTCCACGACGTCGCCCGTGCGGTAGGCGCGCCCGGCCGGTCCGCCGAGCTCGGCCTCGTCGATGAACCGGTTCCCCGACGGCTGCGGGCCGAGGTAGCCCGCCGCGACGGCCCGGCCGGCGATGACCAGTTCGCCGGCGCTGCCCCGGGGCACGGGACGCAACTGGTCGTCCACGACGTACGCGCGGGTGTTCCAGGCGGGCCGGCCGATCGGCACGGTCGGCGTGGAGGGCACCGTCGTACGGTCGAAGGAGAAGGCGCAGCTGCCGATGGTGGTCTCGGTCGGGCCGTAGTGGTTGACGAGGCGGACCCCGTCGAGGCGGTCGCCCAGGGAGGCGATGAGCGCCGGGTCGAGGCCTTCGCCGCCGAACATGAGCAGCCGGGTCACCCGGTCGTAGCGGGGCGGCTCCGCGAGGACGTCGAAGAACCGGGCGTGCGACGGCGTCATCTTCACGAACGTGTAGGGCCGCGGGCGCTCGCCGAACAGCGTCTGCTGGTCCCACAGCCCGGCGACGGTGACGACGGTGCGGCCCTGCGCGAGCGGCACCCACAGCGAGGTCATCGCCAGGTCGAAGCCGAGGCTGCCGAACAGCGGGCTCCCCGTCCCGTCGCCGCCCACCAGCTCGCCGCACCAGGAGACGTAGTTGGCCAGCGAGGCGTGCGGCACCCGGACGCCCTTGGGGGTGCCGGTCGAGCCGGAGGTGAACACGACGTAGGCGATGTCCTCCGGGCCCGGGAGCGCGGCGAGGCGGTCGGGGGCGTTCGCGTCCGGCAGGTCCGCGATGTCGAGGAACGGTATGCGCGGTGCGGGCAGGTCCGCCGTGCCGGAACCCGCGTGCAGCAGCGCGGAGGGGGCCGAGCCCGCGAGCACGGCGGCGGTGCGCTCGCCGGGGTGCTCGGGGTCGATGGGCACGTACGCCGCGCCGAGCGCCATCACGGCGAGAGCGCCCACCACGGTGTCCGGGGTGCGCGCGGCGATGAGCGCCACCCGGTCCCCCGCGCCGACGCCGGCCTCCTCCAGGGCCGCGGCCACCACGAGCGTTCTGTGCCACAACGCGCTGTAGGTGTACGTCTGTTGGGCCGAGCGCACCGCCACGGCGTCGGGCCGGGTCCGCGCGTGCCGGGCGATCATGTGGACGACGGAGGCGTCCGCGACGGGGCGCACCGCGCCGGACACCGAGCTGGGGTGGGGTACCTGGACCATGACTGCTCCTGAGACGAAACGGGGGGCAGGGCACCGGCGCGGACTTCCGGCGGCGCCAGCGTAGGGACGGCGGCGCCGCCCGGACCATGCCCTTAAGCCCCCGCCGAAACTCACTGGTCGGCCGCGCCGCCGTACGCGATCGTCACCAGCAGTCCGTCCCGTGCGAGCCAGCGGCCACGAAAATCACGGCCGCCGGCCGCGCCCGGGAGCAGGACGGTCGCGCGGAAGGTGCGGTCGGCCGCGTCGAAGGCGACGCGCACGTCCTGGAAGGTCAGTTCGGTCCTGGTGGCCGGGAACCATGCCTTGAAGACCGCTTCCTTCGCGCTGAACAACAACCGGTCCCAGCAGTCGGGGCCGGGGTGCGATGTCGGGAGCGACGCGAGCCGCTCGCGCTCCTCGGGCAGCGAGACCGTGCTCAGTACGCCGGCCCGCAAGGGCCTTCGGGGCTCGGCGTCCACCCCCAGCGCGCCCACGTCGCGGCGCCACGCCACGACCGCCGCCCGGTATCCGCGGCAGTGCGTCATGCTCCCCACCACCCCGTCCGGCCAGCCGGACACGCCCCGCCCGTCCGGGACCAGCGGCACGGCGGCGTGGCCGAGCGCGCCCAGGGCGCGGCGGGCGCAGTACCGGACCGTGGTGAACTCGCGGCGCCGCCCTTCGCTCACGCCGGTGACGAAGGCCCGCTCCTCGGGGCGCAGGACCTCGTCCGGCGCGTCGGCGCGCGTCTCCGCCCCGGCGGCGCCCGGCGGCAGCAGCTCCTCGATCAGCGGCCGTCGCACAGGATCCCCAGCACCGCGGCGCCCAGCGCGGTGTCCGGGTCGGCGAGGTCGAAGGGCAGGTCGAAGTGGTGGCGGCCCGGGACGACGAGGTCGGTCACATCGGTGCCGCCGGCGCGCGCGGCGGTGACGAACCGGCGGTGCTGCGCGGCGAACGCGTCCGTCTCGTCCTCCCCGAGGGCGACGACGAGCGGTGGCAGCCGGGCGGGCATGCGGTGCAGCGGGCTGCAGGCGCGGGCCTCTTCGGCGTCCATGGCGAGGGCGTCGTTGACGTAGGTGTGCCGCAGGGGCTCCAGGTCGTAGATGCCACTGATCAGCGTCGCGGACGCGAACACGGCGGTGGCGGCGGTGGGGTGCCGGCCGGCCGGATTCAGGAGGGTGCTCGCGACGAGGTGCGCGCCGGCGGAGTGGCCACCGAGGTGAACTGCCCGTGGTTCTATGGGCAGTTGAACCTGGCCGGCGGCGATGCGGTGCAGGGAGTCGCCGACGGCCGCGGTGATGGCGCGCAGCCGGTGGCGCGGCGCCAGGCCGTAGCCGAGCGCGGCGAAGGAGATGCCCGCGGCCACGAAGTCCCGTGCGGCGAAGGCCGCTTCGGACCTGCTGAGCTCCTGCCAGTAGCCGCCGTGCACGAACACGAAGAGCGGGGCCCGTGGATCGGCCGCCGGGAACAGGTCGAGTCGCTGCTCGGGCAGGGGGCCGCAGGACAGGCCCAGCTGGACGGGCAGGCCGGCGCGGGCGCGGGCGCTCTCGTCGGCGTAGCGCGCGAGGTGGACCTCCAGGTCGGTGACGCGTGAACTCGGCGAGTACTCGAGGTCGAGGTCGGTGCGCGCCGTGTCGGGGGCGGTCACGACAGCGGTGTCCAGGCCTCGGGCACGGCCCGGCGCAGGGCGGCGCGCCACAGGTATCCGGCGCCCTCGGACCCGGCGGTGCCGACGGCCGTGCCGAGGAAACGCTCGGCGAGCACGGCGTGCCGGGCCCGCCACAGGGCCGCCGCCTCGTCGAAGGCGAGGAGGGCGAGGCGCACCCGCTCGGCGGCGCCCCGGTCCGCGCACGTGGCGACGAACTCCCGGTAGGCCTCGGCCACCGACCGCTCCCCCAGCCGTCCCTCCAGCCGGGCCCGGTCCCGCTCGGAGAAGCCGGCCGTGGTCAGGTACCGGGAGTCGCGCAGGCCGCACAGGAACTCGATCTCGCGCCACTGCACGGACTGGAATCCGCTCGCGTCGCCGAGGGTGGTCCTGATGTCCTCGAACGCGGCCGGGGTCAGCGTCGCGAGGCCGTCGAACTGCGCGGTCAGCGTGGCCATCAGGCGCGGCAGCGGTACGGCCCTGCGCTCGGCCCGGTCCGCGTCGCCCGCGTCGAGCGCCGCGCGTACCTCCTCCAAGTGGCGCAGGACGACGGCGAAGAGGATCTCGCAGGACTGGTGCGTGGCCAGGAACAGGACGTGGTCCACGTCGTCGTCGTGGACGCGGGCGACCCGCAACAGCTCGTCGAGCCGGAGCACTTGACCGTAGGGCGGAGCGGCGGTCACGGCATTCACGGGGGCCTTCTTCCTCGCGTACGGACCCGGACGGGAAGCCCGAAAGGGGCACTGTGGCCGCGAGCGTAACCGGCGGCGCACCCCCATATCACCGTGATCAAGCGGAGGCTTAAAGGTCCATTTGAGGCCGCTGGAGGCCCGCTCGAGCCCTGCTGGAGGACCACATGAATTCTTCATCTCGCAGTGGTGACACCGGCACTGGGCGCGGCCGTGCGGACTTCGCAGAATCTTCCCCGGAACAGCGCACAGCTCCACAGAGGAACGGCAACACACCGCATACCACTAGGGATGACTCTGCCATGAATATGCTCTCCTCCGGCATTCAGCTGAAGACCACCGGCGCCGACGGAATTGTTCCCGCCCGCCCTGCCCGGGCCGCCCTCGTGATCGAGGAACTCGACTCCGTGGCCGACCACATGGTCGCGCTCTCCACGTTCTGCATCCTCGCCGACACCGCCGTCCCCACCACGGCGCGGAGAGCGGGACGGCTCGACGCATGACGCTTTTCGACGGACGGGAGGAATCGTCCTCCGTGCTCGACACGCAGGACGGTGTCCTGGTGGGCTTCAAGAGCCACCTGCGGCCCACGGTCCTGCCGGACGACGCGACATATCTGGTGTCGCGCCGCGGCGTCACGGCGCTGCACGGCCTTGCGGCCGAGGTCCTGGTGCCGCTCCTCGACGGCACGCGCACCGCGCAGGCCGTGCTGCGCGAGGCCGCCCCGGTACTCGGCGGCGAGAACGCCGAGGCGGCGCTGCGCGCCCTCGACGGCGCGGGTCTGCTGCGGTTCGGCGTGCCCGAGCAGCAGCGTACGGACCCGGCCGCCGAGGCGTACTGGGACCTGATCGGTCTGGACGGCGGACAGGCCGGCGCCGCCCTCGTGGGCGCCACCGTCGCGGTCGAGGCCCTGCCGGGCCTGGCGGCCGCCCCCGTGGTGCGGGCCTGCCGTGCCGAAGGGATCACCGTCGTCGCGCCCGGCGCCGACGCCGACCTCTCCCTCGTCCTGTGCGACGACTACCTGGCGCCGCAACTCACCGCGGTGGACGCCGCGCACCGCGCCTCCGGGCGGCCCTGGCTGCTCGCGAAGGTGTGCGGCGCCGACCCGTGGGTGGGGCCGGTGTTCCGGCCGGCCGACCACGACGGCCCGTGCTGGCACTGCCTCTCCGTACGGCTGCGCGGACACCGCCACTCGGAGGTGCCGGTGCAGCGCGCCCTCGGACTCGACGGGCCGCTCCCCCGCCCCGTCGCGTCCCTGGCCGCCGGGCGCACCCTGGCCGTCAACATCGCCGTCCTGGAGACGGCGAAGTGGCTGGCCGGGGTGCGCGACCCGGAGCAGGGCCGCATCCGCACCCTGGACACCGTGGGGCTGCGCACCGCCTCGCATCCGGTGAGCCGACGCCCGCAGTGTCCCGCGTGCGGGGACCCGGGACTTGTCGCCCAGCGGGTGCGCGCACCGTTCCGGCCCGCCGCACGCCCGAAGGCCGTCACCGACGGCAGCGGGCACCGGGCGCTGACGGCGCAGCAGATGCTCAGCGCGTACGGGCATCTGGTCAACCCGGTGACCGGTGTCGTCAAGGAGATCAGACAGGCCGCCGGCTGCCCCGACTTCGTCACCTCCTACCTCTCCGGTCACAACCTCGCGATGGGCTCCGCCACGCTCGCCGGCCTCCGCTCCGGCCTGCGCGCGCTCAGCGGCGGCAAGGGTCTGACCGAGACGGAGGCCCGTACCAGCGCTCTGTGCGAGGCCGTCGAGCGCTACAGCGGGACCCGGCACGGCGACGAGCCGGTGGTGCGCGACTCCTACCGCGCTCTGGGCCCGGCAGCCGTGCACCCGAACGACTGCCAGTTGTACGCGGACCGCCAGTTCGCCGAGCGCGACCGCTGGAACGCGAGCCACTCCCGGTTCCAGTACGTCAGCGCCCCCTTCGACGAGCGGCGGCCCACCGACTGGACCCCCGTCTGGTCCCTGACGCACCGCACCCAGCGGCTGCTGCCCACGTCGATGCTGTACTTCGCGGGTGCGGGGACGCACCCGGCCGCCGGGCCCGGCGACGGCCTGTGGGCCGACTCGAACGGCAACGCCGCCGGCAGCAGCCCCGAGGACGCGCTCCTTCAGGGCTTCCTCGAGCTTGTCGAGCGGGACGCGGTGGCCCTGTGGTGGTACAACCGCACCCGGCAGCCCGCGGTCGACCTCGACGCCTTCGACGAGCCGTACGTGGAGCGGCTGCGCGACGGATACCGGCGGGTCCACCGGGACGTCTGGGTCCTCGACCTGACCTCCGACTTCGGCATCCCTGTCATGGCGGCGCTGTCCCGGCGCCGCGACAAGCCGGCCCAGGACGTCATCTTCGGCTTCGGCGCGCACTTCGACCCGCGGATCGCGCTGCGCCGCGCGCTGACCGAAATGGGACAGCTGCTGCCCGCGGTCTGCGACGTACTGCCCGACGGGTCCGGGTACCGGATCGAGGACCCCGAGCCTACGCAGTGGTGGCGCCACGCCACGGTCGCCAACCAGCCCTACCTCGCGCCCGATCCGCGGGTGGCCCCGCGCGGCCCCGGCCATTGGCACACCCCTCACCGGCCCGATCTCCTGGACGACGTGCACGCGGTCACCGAACTGGTCCGTGGCAAGGGCCTGGAGCTCCTGGTGCTCGACCAGCTCCGTCCCGACCTGGGCCTGCCGGTGGTGAAGGTGATCGTGCCCGGCCTGCGGCACTTCTGGTCGCGGTTCGCTCCGGGCCGGCTGTTCGACGTGCCGGTGTCACTGGGACACCTCCAGGAACCCACCGCCTACGAGGAGTTGAACCCGACACCGCTCTTCGTCTGAGCGCGGACCGTCACCCCTGCGCCTCGTCCAGGAGGCCGGTCTCGTACGCGATGACGGCGGCCTGCACCCGGTTGCGTACCGCGAGCGAGGCCAGGATCGAGCTGCCGTAGCTCTTCACCGTGGCCTCCACGACGTGCAGGCGCCGGGCGATGTCGGCGTTGGACAGTCCTCTCCCGAGGAGGGCGAGGACCTGGCGCTCGCGTTCGGTGAGCGCGGCAGGCTCGCCCGTACCTCGAAGCCGCCGTGGGGCAGCGGGACGGCGCTCAGGTCTCCGCCCGCGAGCCGGGTCCGTTCCTCCAGGCCGATGAGCCCGCGCCGCCCCTGCACAGGTGGCCGGCCGGGGCGCGGACGGGGGCGGTGATGGCGGTCACGAAGGTCACGCCGGTCACCCTGGTCGGCCGCCAGGGGGAGGGCCGGCACCTCCCCGAGATCGGCCCCGGCACTCCGGCGCATCCTGCGTTCACCTCCAATTCATTGCAACGATCAAGCGATCGTCATTGCGTTAGATTTTGGCTCATTGCAATGATTTGACGCCACTGACGTGCAAATACGCCACCTCTGCGCAACAAATATCTTGCCAGTCTATTGAACGCAACGTAGCGTTTCCCTCATCAGAAACAATGACTCGAGGGAGAGCACGATGCAGAAGTTCGACACCCCGGCCCCCGTCTCCACCGTCCTGGACATCCCCGCCGGGCTCATCCGTCTCATCGCCGCCGACCGCGCCGACACCACCGTCGAGGTCCTGCCCGCGGACGCCTCCAAGGGCCGCGACGTGAAGGCGGCCGAGCAGATCACCGTGGACTACCGCGACGGTGTCCTGCGGATCGAAGCGGCGGAGGCGAAGAACCGGATCCTGGGCAGCGGCTCCGGCTCCGTCGAGGTCACCGTCCGGCTGCCGGCCGGCTCCCGCGTCGACGCGAAGGCCGCCGCCGGCGAACTGCGGGGCGTCGGACGGCTCGGCGACGTCACCTTCGAGGGCGCCCGGGCCACCGTCGAACTCGACGAGACCGCCGACGCCCAACTGACCCTCATGGCCGGTGACATCTCGGTCGGGCGGCTGAGCGGCGACGCCCGGATCAGCACGCAGAAGGGCGACCTGACCATCGCCGAAGCCGTTCGCGGCACCCTCACGCTGCGCACCGAATCCGGCGACATCACCCTCGCCGCCGCCCGCGGAGCCTCCGCCGCCCTGGACGCCGGCACCGGCCACGGCCGGATCAGCAACTCGCTCCACAACACCGACGGCTCCGAGGCCGCAGCCCTGAACATCCACGCCACCACCGCCCACGGCGACATCACCGCCCGCAGCCTCTGACCTCCGGCGACATCCCCCGCCGCAGCCTCTGAAAGCACCCGACTCCCCGAAAGGACACCGCCATGAAGTCGCCGCTCAGCAGCCGGCCCGACGTGGCGGCTTCGGCCGCTCCCGGCCCGGCTGCCGCGTTCCTGCGGTTCGTGGTCCTCGGCGGCGGCGTCGGAGTCCTCTCCAGCCTCGCGGTCCCGCTGCTGGCCATGACCGTCCCCTGGGCGGTCTCGAACGCGATCGTCACCGTCGTGTCCACCCTGCTGTGCACCGAACTCCACGCCCGCTTCACCTTTGCCCGGGGGCGTGGCGCAGGCTGGCGCGAGCACGGGCAGTCCGCGGGCTCGGCGGCCGCCGCCTACCTGGCGACCTGCGTCGCCATGTACGTCCTGCGGCTGGTGCAGCCCTCCCCCGGCGTGCTGAGCGAGCAGATCGTCTACCTCGGCGCCTCCGGCCTCGCCGGCGCGGGCCGCTTCCTCATCCTGCGTCTCTACGTCTTCGCCTCGCGCCGCGACCGGACCACACGACGCCCGATGAAGCGGCAGCGGACCGTGGCGGTGCCGGTCGTGGCGGCGGCCTGAACCTCTCTGCCTGAACCGCTCTGCCTACGCCTCTCTGCCTACGCCGCGAAGCCGATGTTCGTGACGTACTCGTACTCGCCCCACTGCGAACCGAGGTCGACGACCGCGTCGTTGACCCAGGCGTCGTCGAGCGCGGCGCCGTCGTCGGTGGCCCAGGCGTCGACGATGCGGTCCCAGTGGCGGACGTTGAGCGTGCGGTAGTCGACGACGCGCTGGAGGGGGCGGGGCACCTGGGACTGGTTGAACGGGTGGAACTCGACGCGGGTGCCGCGGCCCTGACGGTTGAGGCGGGCCAGCAGGTGCCGGGACACGTTGGCGCGACGCACGGTCCGGTAGGCGGCCTCGATGCGGTCCAGGTTCTTCCTCGACGGGGACTGCCGGCCCTCCAGCCACGCCTTCAGGGTGCGGTCGGTGACGGTGAGGCCCGCCTGGCGCGCGGCCGCCTTCGCGTGCTCCGTGCGCGTCAGGTAGTGCAGGCGGGCCATCAGGCCGCGGCGCTGGGTGATGGGCGTGGCGATGAAGCCGGCGAGCTGGTCGAGCCGACGGGCGACGGCCTCGTGCCCCTTGATGCCCTGGGCGCCGAACTTGCCGAACTCCCTGTTCCTCTCCGGCACTTACTCGTCCTCCGTATCCGTCACCACGTCGTCGTCCGGGGCGGTCCCCGCGGTGTAGACGTCCTTGACCTTGACCTCGGTGACGCCACGGCCTTCGGGGAAGACACGACGCCAGTCCCCTATGACGTGGAGCTCGTCGGTACCCATCGCGCGGACGACGGTGAGCCCCTCGTCGTACGCCTTGAGCGCCTTCATCCAGAGGTTGGCGAAGGCCTGGCTGCGCACGAGGTGCATCCAGTCCGGGCGGTACAGCTCCCGGTTGTAGTTCGACTCCCCCATCGTCGAGACGAACTTGGAGTACATCGCCTTCACGTACTCCAGGGTGACGTCGTCCTGCTCGGCGAGGGCGGTGTCGCGGGCGTCCTTCAGCGCGATCCGGAACTTCTCCAGGAGGTTCTCGGTCGCGCCCGAGGTGTACGACTCGTGGATCTCGGGCGGGTCGCACAGGCCGTGCTTCGGTCCCGACAGGCGCTGCAGGAGGCGCAGGGTGGGTTCGGTGACCCACAGCGGGCCGGGCTCGTCGCGCTGGCCGAGCGGGTTGGGCAGCTCCGCGTCGTGGTCCCAGTGGGCCGGGGTGATCAGGTGCACGCCCGCGCGGCGGCGGTCGTGGTCGAAGCCCGTGGAGTGTTCCAGCTGACCGATGGGGAGGTGCGTCTTCAGGGCGGAGAGGTAGGCGCCGTTGATGTCGAGGGCGGTCACCTCGTGCTCGCCCGGCGGCAGTTCGGGCCTGGTCCACTTGGGACGGGCCTCCCAGATCTGGTCCGCGCCGCGCGAGGTCTGCTTCTTCAGGACGTCCGGCATCCACGGGTGGGCGATCACGTCGTAGCGGGCGCCCTTGCGGGTCTCGTCCAGCAACGCCATCGCGTCCGGGATCGCCTTCTTGATGAGCGCCGCCGTCGCGGCCTCGACGTCCCCCTCATGCGCGGCGAGCGCGGCCTGGACCGCCTTGCCGATGAGGTCGGCCGGCTCGTTCGACGGCTGGAAGGCGCGCCGCGTCGGCGGCTTGGGCGGCTCGGAACCGGAGTCGCGCGTTGCCCGTGGCGCCGGGCGGGCCCGCTTCGGGGTCTGCGGTACGACGGCGGGGGCCGGGGCGGCGGGGGCGGCGGGCGCCTGACCGCAGTCGGCCGGGTCGAGGTGCTGGGCGAACCCGGCCACCCGCTGCGCCGCCGGCTGCCCGCACAGAACGCAGGGCTCGGGCACGGGCAGCATCTCGACGTCGTCGGCGTCGGCATCGTCGTCGACCCGCGCCCCGGAGGTGGGCTCGGCGGGTTCGGGCTGACCGGCGGCAGGTTCCGCCACCGGCTCCGGCCCGGTGGCCGCGAGGAGTTTGGCGGACAGGCCGTCCAGGAAGTACGCGTACTTCTTGCGGATGTCGCCGACCGGGTCCCGGCCCGTCTCCCAGGCGGCGAGCGTCGACGGGCTCACGCCGAGCGCGCGCGCCACCTGGGCCTTCGAGAGGCGGGCCTGTTCGCGCAGGTCACGACGGGCGTCGGGCGCGGGGAGCGCCGCCTCGGGAGCCACCGAGTCGAGCAGCGAGTCGATGGCGTCGAAGTCACTGGTGCCGCTCATGAACCGGTCGCCTTCCGCTTGGTCCGGCGACGCTCCGCCAGGGCCGGGGTGACAGTCTCCTTCACCCGCTGCTCGCCCCACCCGGTGAGCCGCGCCGCGCGCCCGATCCGGCCGTGCGCAGGGCGGCCCGTCACCGGGTCCCGGGACAGGTAACCGCGCAGGGCCTCGGCGACCCGTTCCTCGGCCGCCCGCAACGCCACCACCGCGTCGGCGAGTTCCCGCTCGTCGTCCCTGTCCACCGTCACGCCCGCATTGTCGAAAGTTCGTCGACCGAAGTCAATTTCCGGACGGTCCATGAATTGTGGAGTCGCGGCGACGTGGCTACAGCCGCCGGCTCCGGATGCGCGCGGCGCACTCGTAGGCGTCGGCCCGGCCCGCGCGGACCTCCCGGGCGAGCTCGATGAACTCTCCGTAGGGCTCGGCGAGTCCCTCGCCGGAGGCCTGCATATAGGCGATGGCGACGAGGGCGGCGAACGTCGGATTGCGGGCGGGCAGGGGTCGTACGCTGACGATCTCGTGGAACAGCGCGGCCGCGCGCCACGAGGCGTCGGGGAGGTAGCCGAGCCGGGGCGTGTTGACCTTGTGGCGGGCCACGGCCGCGACGAGCCCGGAGAAGTCGCCCACTTCCAGGGCCTTGGGGCTGAAGATCTCCTGCTGTTCGAGCAGCCAGCCGATGTCGATGTGCAGTTCGGGCGGCATCGCTCAGGCGGCCTTCGCCCCGGTGCGGTCGGCGTCCGGTTCCTCGTCGGGGAACGCGGCGGCGAACTCCTCCACGAGACCGGACTTCATCAGCTCGCGGAAGCGGGCCGCGGCCAGCTCCAGACGCGGGTCGCGCTCGACGGCGTCGGTGAGCAGCGCCGTGACCGTCGTGCCCTCGGCCTCGGCCCGCATCCGCAGGCGTGCGGCGGTCTCGGAGCTGACCCGGATGGTGATCTTCTCGCTCTTCTCACCCATGTACGCCACTGTACAGCGCTTGCCATACAGGGGTGCGCCGACACCGCCGCCCGCTCACACCGCGCTGTCCGCTCTCACTGCGGCCCGTGACGACCGCTCCGTGGCGCCTGCTGTCGCGCGCCACTCCCCGCCGCTGTCCTGGCAGGCCAGGTCATGGGCTGCCAGGGTCTGCAGGTGGCGGACCACGGTGCGCGGCGTGAAGCCGACCGCCTCGCTCACCTCTTCCACCGTCCACCCGCGCAGCGGCTCCTGCCGCAGCCGCGACCAGGTGGCGCGCGTGGTCCGGTTCAGCGCGGCGGCACCGTCGGCCGGTTCACCCTCGCGCGGTGCGAGTACGCGAGCGGGCTCGACCCGGTCCTCGCTGGCGGGCGCCGGGACCGCCGCGACCGGCGCGTGCTCTCCGGTCTGCGTCCGCGGGACGGACGGGCGGTCCGGGCGGGCCGCGCCCACCGGGCGCGGTGTCCGGTTGACCGTCCGGTGCCGACGGCCCTTCCTCTTGGTCTTCCTGGACTTCTTACTCGTACGCGTCAACGCGTCACCTTCCTCGAACAGGTGTCAGACATACACGTCAACGAGACATGCGTACGAGAGAAACGCGGGCAGGGGAATTACCTGCTCCGCTCCCCTGGAAAGCCGGAACGACGCGGGCTCACGCGTCCCGGCGTCCCGGCAGGTACTGGTCCAGGACGACCGCGAGGAACTTGGTGTGATCCGGCAGACCGGACTCGGCGACCAGCTGGTCGATGATTCCCTTCTGCGCCCGGGTCGGCTTGTACTGCAGCTGCACCGGGCCGAGCCCACGCAGGTCGGAGTCGTCCGGCCGGACCGTGACGGCGAACAGCTTCGACTGGAACTTGGGCGCCCGGCGCGCGTCCTGCACGGCCTGCGCGATGCCCTTCTCGGCGGCCGCCTCGACGGCGAGCAGCACGATCTGCGTGTGCGTGATGTCGTTCTGCTTGCGGTACTTGCGAAAGCGCGCGGCGACGTTCTGCGACACGTAGAAGCCGACGGGCTTGGCCGTGTCCGCGTCGTGCAGCGGCTCGGGTTCGGGTTCCGGCGTGCTCTGCCGGGCGGGCTGCGGGATCACTGTCGCGGGCGCGGCGACCGGGGCCGGCGCCGGGGCGACGGCAGGGGTGGGTGCCGGAGTGGTGGCCCAGCCGGCCAACGCTCCGGACGGCGCCCCTCCCCCGCTGAACAGGTTGCCGACTCCCTCGTCGGACATGCCCTGCTCCTCGTCCTCACGCTTCTTGCCCTTAGGCGGGGTCATGCGGCAGCTTCCTTCCTCAGCTCGAGAGCCCGAGCGAACATCTCTTCGGTGAATCCTTCATAATCGGCGGTCAGACCCTCGACGGTCTCCGGGACGGACCGGTCCCCGCCCCTGCGCCGATCGGCCAACTCCTGCACCAGCAGCCCTCGTTTGCGCACCAGCCGGGCCACCGACTCCGTGTGCCCGATGAGGTGCTTGAACATGTGCGCGTCCTCCCCGAGCACCTTCTGCACCTGTTGCCGTACATCGGCGTGGATGCCGGTGTACGTGCGTCCCGTGTCGAAGAGCAGCACGCCGAGCAGCTCCAGGTGCGGGTTGAGCTGACTGACGAACCGTACGTAGGAGAACTCGAGTCCGATCTGCGCCAGACCGTCCTCCGCTCCCCCGTCGCTCTTGACGGGGATGATCAGCCAGCGCGCGGTCGACAGTGCGAGCCGCTGCAGGGACGGATTCTCCGGCGGGGTGTCGAGGATGATGATCTGGTACTGGTGCGCGATCGGCAGCAGGCAGGTCAGCAGCCGCAGGTAGGCGTGCGGGCCTTCCTTCGCGAGCAGCGTGTGGAAGAAGATGCCGAACTCGTCGCCCAGGGCCGGGCCGCCCATGACGACGTCCAGGTTCTCGCGCACGTTCTCCCGGGGCTTGAGCGGCGCTCCGGTCCTGAGCGATTCGAGCAGCCCCGCTCCCCCGTCGTTCCACTCGGCACGCTTGTAGCCGAGTTCCCGGGCGATGTTGCCCTGCGCGTTGCAGTCGATGATGAGCGTCCGCAGGCCGCTGCGCGCCGCCTTGCCCGCCGCGTTGGCCGAGACCGACGACTTGCCGACGCCGCCCTTGCCATTGCCGAACATGAAGATGTGCGACAGCGAGGCCCACGGGATGGGGGGCAGCTGCAGCTGGCTGTCAGGTGCTGCGAAGGGACTGGACATGGGTCCTCTCACTCTGATTCAGGCCCGAAGACGGGTAAAGATATGCCTCGTTTGAGGCTTTTTGCGCAGCCACAACTTCTCTCAGAACGATCCTGCGCTCAAAAACGCTCCAACACGGTGCCGGGTACCCCCTGAAACCCCTCATCGGGGCTCACCGAACGCCGTCGAGAGGCCAAACCGGCAGGCCAACGGGGGACTCGGTAATAGCGGACAAGCATGTGATCCGGCATGACCGGCCATCAAATGTCCTGCTGCTCTGCTCGCGTGATGCTCCACCACTGCCCGGGCGAGGTCTCCTGCAGGGTTAAAAGCTGACACTCCCACAGAATCGGTCACCTCCAGCAGAGTTGTGGCGCATGGCGATCAGCAGGCTACCAGGGCGGCCTCTCCCCCCACGCGCCGACACACCCCTCTTCGAGCCTGCAGGTACGGGGACATGTGAACGGCCCTGCCCAGTGCGATGCTTGGCGGCGCATCAGTACCCGGGCAGGCGGCGCCGCTCACGACCGACCAAGCCGCCTACCAGGCGGCCACCCAACCGTGCTTGCCAACATGCCGCTCAAGTACGAGGCGGGCCTGCGGGCAAGTCGATCACTTGGCTGTTCAGCAGACCTGCGGGGTGACCGGCCGGGAGGTCGGTAGGTCTGCTCGTCGCCACACGACCCTGCCGCCAGCCGCCCACACCGGCACACGCCCCTCCAGGCAGGCCTGCCCGCAGACTCACAGACACACAAGGCGCCTTACGCGCCTGCGCATCGCCGTCCGCGCTTGGCAGCCACACTCCAAGCCAGCGCCGCGTCAAACGAACGTACACACAGCGAACTTGATTTGCTGGCCCATACCCAGGCGACTGCCTCCGCCTACCCGCTGACGGACCCACACCCGCGCCCTGACGCCGACCCGTAACCGAGCAAGCACCCCGGCATGCGGTGCCGTCTGCCGAGTTACCTGTGCACCGGCCGACCTGCTTGCCTGTACGCGGGCAACGCGGCAGCCCGGCACACGGACCCGGCCCCTCACACGTCCGCCGGTCCGCATGCTGGCACGTCAAGGGGCCGGTGACCTCACGGACATGGGCATGGCCGAAGCGACCCGTACGTTGATGGATCGACCCGTGCCCACTTCCACCCACGGACACACACAGACATGCGCCGACACGCCTGGTCGGAGTCACATCTGCACTTCGGTCAGTCGAGATGCAGACCACGGGGTACGTAGCTGGACAGGCGTTCGCGTAACCCTCTGGGTGGCGTTGCAGGCCTGCACACCAACTTGCAAACAGACCGACTGCATTGCACGGCTGACGGGTTGGGCGACTATCTATAGAACTACCCCTGAAGCTGCTTGCGCTCATGCGGATCAATCCACAGCTGCGTGCGCCTGGGCAAAGATGAGTGCCAAGGGCGGAACCAAGGTTGCGTGCACGGCGACAGCCACCGCCTTGTCCTACATTTGCACGCAAGCTTGCTCCAATGTTTGCGGGATTGTTTGTTTTCCCTGTTCAGAGGCTGTTTTCCGCGTTCGGCTCGGTCATCATCGTACGACATCCCACGCCCATAGCATCGGCACCCGGCGTGACTTGATGCCTGATCAAGAAGACCCAAACTGCCGCGACATGCTGCCTCCCGTGAGCCTCGTTGATCGTCAGGGTGGGGGAGTGCTGGAGGTTCTCTCCATACCTTCTGCCGTGATCAATACGGTCAGGGTCCCGCCCCGTAGTCGTACATGCCGCGCCGCTGGAGTGTCGGATCATGTGGCGAGGCATCAGGCGATCGGGGTCGTGCATCTGCTCTGAACTGTGTTGTGCGTTCCTGGCGAGCACGAACTGAACCGACACAGCACCTCACCGCAGCGGACACACCTCGTCGAATGCCACGGGCGACACCGTCCACCACGACTCCTGCCGGCAGAAACCCATAAGGGCAGTGCTCCTCCAGCATCCACTCCGACCGCCAGCCGTCCCGGTACTTGACCGCGTGCTGGTGACGCCTTCGACTCTTGGCTTCTTCATGGCTCGGCATCCGTGCCTCGGGCAGCCGGGAGGTTGCAGCGGTCGTGATGGTCGTTCAGGCACGCGGTGGGCCCTGAGCTGTTGTGGAGTCGGGCCGAATCACTGGCTGTCCGCACACCTCCCGGTGAATGTGTGCGGGCGCCGGGCGTTCGCCGCCCTGGCGGGCCCCTGTGTACGCGCGGCTGCCTTTCAGCATGATCCTTTCGGACGGCGGGAGCAGCACGCCTTCGAGGTGTTCTGACTGGAATGGTTCATGGCCTGCGGAGCGGGCTGCGACAGCCGTCCTGGGCGCGGAACCCTGCGGAGGGGAACCCTGGTCGCCTGATGACATGCGACCAACACCGTCGAGCGGCCCTCAGCATCGCCGTACCGAGCATGAGCGTCCTGGCGGTCACATCACGCGGTGCGACGTCCGAACGAAGACAGTTCACGGGCGCACCAGCCCGTACCGGACCATGCCCTCGTCGGCCGCCCAAGCCATCGCCCCCTCCATGGGCCGGGGTCCAGCGAGCGAGCTCACACCAGACTGTCGCGGCCGGCCGCGGCCCGTCGGTCGACGCAGCGGCCACAGCTCGGAGTACGGCACTCACGTACCGAGGCGACCGGCGCACTCACACCTGATCGGCACCGAGCCGTGCTTGACCGGACTTCGCCATCCATCGGAATCGGTTCTCCATCCGACCCGTACGAGGCTGCCCGCCCACCGGCACGGCCACGGGGGAGTAGGCGTAATGACCCAAGCCCGGCCGACGCGTACTCATCTCATCTCGGAACACGCGCCCGCAGCCGCACAGCCCAGACGTGCGTCCAGCGGCGGCCGACTCCGACGCTCTGGTGCGGAGTGCGCGCCCTGATGTCCGGCGAGGCCACTGGCCGGGATCGCACCCCAAGTCGCACCTGAGACCCGTCGGCTGACCCTGGGACAGCTCGCGCCTGCCAGGTCACGGGCCTTACTCAAGGGCAGCGCCCCGGGCCTCCAACTCGTAGGACAGCTGGCGGAGCATCCAGGTGAGGGGGGAGCGGTGCCGAGCGGCACAGTCAGGCACTCGGCCCATCGGGAGGGGGTTCGGGGCAGCGATTCCGCGTTTCCCGTCGGCGCGCTCAGAGCCTCTGAGAGAAGTCATTGATACTTCAAGCATTCAGGTTGGTTCTGAACACGCCCCGCCCCAGGTGCGTCAGCGCCGAGCCGGGTAGCGGGGGAGGGCACCCTCCAGCGGGCCTCTACGCCCTCCTGCGGGCCTTTCCCCACCCAGGGGCGGGGTAGGGGCACCGGAGAGGTTCTCGGGCTTCTGTGGCGCCTGTGGGGTCTCGCAAGGCTCCTGAGACGGTACGAGTGACCCGCGAAAGGCTTTCCATGCCGTCCAGTTGGCGTGCACGTGCAGTGGCGTGGGCGAGGTTCATCGGGGTGTGTGGTCACCGGCTCGCGCCGCAGGTGGCTGAGCAATGCACACGGCGGCCCAACAGAGCACCGGGGTTCGTCCCCTCGGACGCAACCAACGGCAGAGCCACTTTTCGGCTCGGACACGGGACCGGGACTGAAGCAGCGTTTGGGTCCCGCTTCAGTCCCGCTTCAGTCCCGCTCAAGAAAGCCCAGGTCAGAGGCGTGTAGTGGCTGATGCTGAGTCTTCTACGGGACTAACGGGACTGAACCCCCTTGTTCCTAGATCGTGTGCGTGTGTATATATGTGCGCGCATGTAAGGAATATGTAAAGGGTGCTAGGCAGCTTATAAGGGGAGGTCTCAGTCCCGTCAGTCCCGTGATTTTTGAGGTGACCCCATCTGACCTGGGCTTATGCAGACGGGACTGAAGCGGGACTGAAACCCGCACGGGACCGAGCGGTGCTTCAGTCCCGCTTCAGTCCCGCGAAGCGAGAGGCAATAAAAGGCAAAAGCCCGCTGTGGGCGTTTTGCCGTAACGCGGGACTGACGGGACCGTAGTTTCTACGACATGCGGGGGCATACCGAGCGGGCCGGGGGGGTGTGCGCTAGTCTCGGCAGCGCAATATCGAAATCTCAGTCCCTTTAGTCCCGTTGGCCCGCGAGACACCTACGCTGACCACGGGCTTTGTCAGGTACTGGGCGGCGACGATCCACCCCCCGACCAAGGACAAGTAGTGCCGCGTCAGCTTGCGCCGAGCTCGCCGGCCCCGGACGGGGCCACGGAGCAGCCCCACGCTGTCGCCCGCTGGTGTGCCCGGGTCGGGTGGCCCGTGCATCCGCTGGCTCCTCGGCAGAAGACGCCCGCGGCCAACTGCGAGGCCTGCAAGGAGAACCGGCACGCCCCGGCGGACTGCCCGTGCATTCCGGCCGGACGCTGGTGCCACGGCTTCCACGCCGCCACCACGTCCCAGGAACGCATCGACGCCTGGTGGGGGACGCAGCCGCGTTTCGGGGTGGGAGTCTCCTGCGGGCCGGCCGATCTCGTGGTCGTCGACGTGGACGCACACGCAGTCCACGTCCCGGACCGCTCCCGGCTGTTGCCTGGCATCCCGATCGGGCCGAAAGTGGATCTCGCCGGACTGGCCACGGGTTTCGACACGCTGGCACTGCTGGCCGCACTGCGAGGGGTGCCCAGTCCTGCCGAGGACGAGGGGACGCTGCGCATACGAACACCATCCGGGGGGCTGCACATCTGGTACCGAAATCCGCATCCGGGGACCCGCTACAGATCGTCCACCGGATCGAGCCCGAGAACAGCCCTCGCCTGGCAGGTCGACATCCGCTCGGACAACGGCTACATCGTCGCGCCGGCGACCCGTACGACGGCGGGGCGCTACGCGCGCGTGGGGGAGGCCCTCAGGCCCGCTCCGCTGCCGCAGTGGCTCGCGGACGAGCTGGCCCGCACCGGCCACGTCCCCCGCCCCCAGGAGCCGTCCCAGGCGCCGTCTCGCGCGCGCACGCCGCGTCGCCGGGCCCCCCGGGCGGCGACCCGTGTACTGGACCCGCTTCTCGAGGAGGTCGCGGCATGTTCCGCGACCCCGGAAGGGGCGAGTTTCACGGAGAAACTCAACCGGGCGGCCTACGCTGCGGGTGGTCTGGTCCACGGCGGACACCTGGCCGAGGCGGAGGTGCGCGACCTGCTGGAGGAAGCCGCGCGGCTCGCCCGTCCGCACCAGGAACGCCGCAACCTCGCCATCATCGAATCCGCTCTGTCCGCAGGCGCCCAGCGCCCGTTCCACCCCCGAGGACGCTCATGAGCAGCGCCGAGCAGACACCCCGCTTCGACGCCGTCGCCGCCGCCGAGCAGATCCAGCAGCAGAGCTTCGACCTGGATCTGAGCGCCGGTCAGCCGAGCCTTCCGGCCCAGCAGACCGAGGCATCCAGGAGCCAGGTCGAAGAACCCGCCCCGGCAGGGCTGTTCCCCGAGGAACTGACCGATCGCGGCAACGCCAAACTCTTCGCCCGCCTCTACAGCGACCGCTTCCGGCACGTCGAGGGCCTGGGCTGGTACGGCTGGGACCAGTACCGGTGGAAGCGCACCGGCGGCGAGAAGGCGGCCCTGTGGGCGGCGGGCGACATGGCCGAGCAGATCCCCGACAGCGACCCGCGAGGATTCTTCAGCAACCGCGACCTGCTGGTGCACCGCAGGCGCGCCCAGTCCACGGCCGGCATGAAGGCACTCCTGCACCAGGCCCAGGCAGCACCCAGCCTGAGCCTGGACCCCGATGTTCTCGACGGTGACATCTACGTCCTGTGCACCCCCTCGGGAGTCGTCGACCTGAAGACGGGGGCCCTGCGCAAACCGGACCCCCTGACGGACATGCACTCGCGTGCCACGACGGTGGCCCCGCAGGAGATGCCGATCCCGCGCTGGGACCGCTTCCTGCGCGACACCTTCGGCGACGACGAGAAGGGCCTGGAGACCACCCGGTTCCTGCACGTCCTGCTCGGCTACTCGATCACCGGCGACGTCGGCGGGCAGGTCCTGCCCTTCCTGTACGGATCCGGCGCCAACGGCAAGTCCGTGCTGCTCGACGTCATGACACAGGTGCTCGGCGACTACGCCAATGCCGCCCCGCCCGGATTCCTCATGGAGAAGGGCAAGTTCGCCGAACACTCCACCGAGCTGACCGAGTTGCACGGCCGCCGCATCGTGGTGTGCAGCGAACTCAAGCCGAACGACAAGTTCAACGAGGCCCGCGTCAAGCTCCTCACCGGCGGCGACAAGATCACCGCCCGGCGGATGCGGCAGGACTTCTTCAGCTTCACCCCCACCCACAAACTCTGGCTCCTGGGCAACCACCGTCCTGAAGTCGGCACCGGCGGTCACGCGTTCTGGCGCAGGATGCGGCTGATCCCCTTCGAACGCGTCGTCCCGAACGAGCGCAAGATCGACAACCTGGCCGTGGAACTGGTCCGCGACGAGGGGCCGGGCATCCTCCACTGGCTGATCGAGGGAGCCAGGCGCTACCTGGCCACCCGCGACCCGCTGCACGGCCCCGTCTCGGTCCGCCTGGCCACGGCCGCGTACGAGACGACCGAGGACCACATCGGGCGCTTCATCGGCGAGTGCTGCACGAAGGGCGAGGACGGCCGCTCCAACCCCGACCTGCGGGTCGAGCAGAAACTGCTGTACGAGACGTACTGCCGCTGGTGCGCCGAGGAGAGCATGAGGCCCTCCTCCAGCCGCGCCTTCGCCAGCCGGATCCGGCAGGAACTGGGCCTGGCCTCCCCGGCGGAGATGATCAAGAACAATGACCGCAAGCTGTACCCGGGTCTGGCACTGCTGCCCGACGACATGAACGCCGCGCACCCCGAGACGGGTGTTCATGCGGGGAGCGCGGGCCGGTGAGGCCGAACAGCGCCCTGGGCGGGTGTGAGCACTGCCCGTACCATGGCGGTGGCGACCTCTACGCGAGCCGTCCATGGGGGCAGATAACAAATGGTGTGACCGCCACACGCACGGGCCGGTGCTCGGTCCAGGAAAATCAGGAGGGTCCGCGGTCATGAGTTCGATGCTGCAGGACAGCCAGCTCGCCGGCGAAGAAGCAGTGGTGTGGCTGGAGAGCACGGAGAACCTCGACTACGTTCGCCAGGCCCTCGACAAGTCGACACGGCGCCGGGGCAAGCCCCGCTACGAGCGCGACGGCCGGATCATCGGCTACGTCAATCTGCTGCCGGGCGCCGACAAGGACCCCGACAGCGGGCTCTTCGAGCGTCGAACGTTCTTCCTTCTCCCGCACGACCGTCCCAACGCTCCGACGGGCCCCTACGAGGTGGGCGCCCCCGGCGAGGCGGTCGATCCGCGGACGATCTCTCCCGGCCGGGTCGGCCTGAAGACGCCGCGGTCGCAGCGGGGGCAGCTCACGGCGGCGTCCTAGGGCCTGCCTTCGAACTCCCCTCTGCCCGGCGACGCCCGGTGCGCACTCCCGCCGCACCGGGCGGGGCAGCGACCGAGGCGCAGCGACCGGCAGCATTCCGCGGTTCGTGCCCGGTGCTGGACGAAACCCGAGGTCAACGCCGCCGTCAGGGCTGTGGAGCGACTGAAGCGACGCAACTGCGCTACATATGACGGCATTCGTGAGTGTGCGGCTGCGTCATAGATGGGGAACTTCAGTCGCTTCAGTCGCTGTTCTGTCTTCGCCGGGTGTCCGGGCTGCGCTTTTGCTGGTGTGCGGGGCGGCGCCGGGCGGTTGTGTCGGTCGCTCGTGCCGGTCCCTTCGGTCGCTCCGGTCGCTGCCGGGGTGCGCTGCCGGGCCGTGAGCAGCGACCCAAGCGACTGACGCTCTCAACGACACGCCGGAAACGGCACACCGTGCGCCCCGGTTCCGGGCTCATCCCTGGCGCGTGGGGGCCCGGCGGGCCCGCCAAGACCCGTACCGCGAACCGGAGTTCCCCTCACCTCGGGCTCCGCGCGCGCCGCGGGCGCGCCCCACGCGAACCTGCTGTGCAGGTCCCGTCCGGCAAATTGTCGTGATTGTCCAGTAATGGTCGTCTCCTCGGCTAGCCTGTGATCGCCGCTCTTGGCAAGTTGAGTCGCTTCAGTCGCTTCAGTCGCCGAACGGAGCACTACACGGCCCATCACGTACGTACGCGTGGCCCACACCGTCCACAGCGGTTCCAACGCGGGCGTCAGGTGCCCGTTCACCTCGGGAGGCCGCTCATGAACCCGCCCAGTCAGGGGGTGTTCGACTTCGACGCCGCCGCCGTCGCACAACAGATCCTCGCGCACGCCCGCGCCCAGGGGGCCGCGGTACCGGCGCAGGGGGTGACGGTCCAAGGGCCGGACAGCGACGCCCCGTTCCGGGTGACGCCGCACGGGATCGTCCTCGACTCGCTGTCCGACAGGGGTCTCGCCGAGGCCTTCGCGCACCTCTATTCGTGCGAGTACCGGCACGTCAACGGGCTCGGCTGGTACAAGTGGGACGCCTATCGCTGGGTGCCCGACGACCACGAGCGCGTCGTGTGGGCCGCGGGTGACATGGCCAAGAAGCTCGCCCGGGTCGACGACGAGAACGACTTCACGCCCGCAGAGATGAAGCGCGCCCGCGGCCGGGCCCTGTCCACCGCCGGTATCAAGTCGATGCTCGCGCAGGCGCAGGCCGCCGACGGCATGCTCCTCGACGCGGCGCTGCTGGACGCGGACCCGTACGCGCTGTGCACCCCCGGCGGCATCGTGGACCTGCGCACCGGCAGGTCGACCCCGCCCGACCCGGCCGAGCACCTGCACGCACGCGCCACGTCCGTCGCGCCCCGCACGATGCCGGTCCCGCGCTGGGACCGCTTCCTGCGGGACACCTTCGGCGACGACGCCGAGGGCCTGAAGATGATCAACTTCCTTCATCTGCTGCTGGGTTACTCGATCACGGGTGACGTCGGCGCGCAGGTGCTGATCTTCCTCCACGGTCTCGGCAAGAACGGCAAGAGCGTGCTCCTGGACACGCTCGTCAAGCTGCTCGGCGACTACGCGGACGCGGCGCCCCCGGGCTTCCTGATGGCCAAGCCGTTCGACGGGCACCCCACCGACCTCGCCGAACTGCACGGCCGGCGCGTCATCGTGTGCAGTGAACTCAAGGCGGGGGACCGGTTCGACGAGGCCCGCGTCAAGCTGCTGACCGGCGGCGACCGCATCAAGGCGCGCCGGATGCGGCAGGACTTCTTCAGTTTTCCCCCGACCCACAAGCTCTGGCTGCTGGGCAACCACAGGCCCGAGGTCGGTACGGGCGGCTTCGCGTTCTGGCGCAGGATGCGGCTGGTCCCGTTCGAGAAGGTGGTGCCCGATCACCAGAAGATCGACAACCTCGCCGACGTCCTGGTCAACGAGGAGGGGCCCGGCATCCTGGCCTGGCTGATCGACGGAGCGCGTCGGTATCTTGGGGGCGAGAAGGATCTGTCCGGGCCCGAGAGGGTCAGGCTGGCCACCGACGCGTACGCGGAGACCGAGGACCACCTGGGGCGTTTCCTGAAGGAGGCGTGCGCGATCGAAGCGGGACTCAGGGCGGAACAGAAGACGCTCTATCTCGCCTATCAGGACTGGTGCGAAGGGGAGCCCGAGGTGGCGCGGCCGGTCAGCTCGCGCACGTTCGCGAGCCGGGTCCGGGAAGCCCTGGGTATGCGGTCCCCGTCGGAGATGGCCACCTCGAACTCGAGGAAGTACTACCCCGGCATCGGGCTGCTGACGGATGACGACGGCACGGAGGAGATGGCGTGAGTGCCTTGATCGGACCCGAGGACCTGGCCCATGAGATCGACATCGTCTGGGTCGTCCCCGACGTCGACGAGCTCGACTACGTCCGCCAGGCGCTCGACCGCGTCCGGGGCCGGCGCACCGCGCCCCCCTTCCACCGTGACGGCCGCCTCGTCGGGTACGCGATCCTGGGCAAGGAGGCCAAGCCGTCCCGCGCCTCCGGCACGTATCTGCGCCGTGTCTTCTGGGTCGCCCCGCACGACCGTGACTCCGCCCCCGCCGGGCTCTACAAGTCCGGGGCCCCCTCCGAGGCCGTCGACCCGCGCACCGTCGAGCCCGGCGTCGAGGGCAGCAAGACCGTCCGTTCCCAGGCCGGTCCGCCGTCGGCGCTGCCGGAGCAGCGGGGGATGGTGCTCCCGTCCGCGTAGTGCGGCGCGGGTACCCGTGAGCGACCGGAGCGACTGAAGCGACTGGCGGGCCGGGTGGCTCCGCAGGCGTTGAAAAGAACCGCACTACCGGTATATTCGGGCTTCCTGCGGCCCGCATCCCCCGGGTGCGGCTCCGCGCGGGCCCCGAGGGCGGGGGAGTGGGAGAAATAAGCGCCGGAAAACCTCCCACGACCTTGTTTGCCCGGATAGCATCATGACTCTCGGCTTTCGGACAGATACCGATGTATGTCGGACACATTGAAAAGAACCGTCTAACCGGTTTACTTTGGCTCGCTCGGGCGTGGCTGTCGAACATGAAACGACAGGGGGACGGGTGTCGGGTCGTATGCATGTACAAGTGGCGATAGTCGGCGGCGGGCCGGTCGGCCTGTGTCTCGCCGCGGAGTTGGCGGCCGCCGGTGTGCGGACTCTGGTGGTGGAGGCGCGTACCGAGGTGTCCTTGAGGCCCAAGGCGACCACCCTGCACGCCCGGTCGGTGCAGTGCCTGGTGCGCAGGGGGCATCTGGGCGGGCTCGTGTCGTCGCGGGGCGTGCGGACAAGCGCCTTTCATTTCGCGGGCATCCCCGGGCTGGCGATCTCGGCCCCGGCCGGTGAGCCGGAGCCCGTGCTCAAGTGCCCCCAGGCCGAACTGGAGCGGCATTTCGAGGAACGGGCCCGGGCCGCGGGCGCGCGCGTGCTGCGCGGGGCGTCCGTGACGGCGATCCGGCAGGAACACGACGCGGTGCGCATCCACGCCCAGGGACCCCAGGGCCGCTTCAGCTGGCGGGCCGCGTACGTGGTGGGCACCGACGGTGCGCGCAGCACGGTGCGCGAGCTCGCCGGCTTCGGCAGCCGCACCTATCCGGCCACCGCGTCCGCGATGACGGGCCGCGCCCGGCTGACCCGGCCGGGCGCGCTGGCCGCCGGCTGGCACCGGACCCGGCGCGGCTGGCTCGTCGTCAAGAACGCCCCGGACGGGACGGTCCAGCTGCGCACGCTCAACTGCCAGGCGCCGCACGAGGACCGCCAACAGCCGCTCACCGCGGAGGAGTTGTGCCGGGAGGTCTCCTATATCGCCGGCCGGGACATCGGCTTGACCGAGGCGCAGTGGCTCAGCCGCTTCAGCGACTTCTCACGGCTGGCGCAGACCTATCGCGTCGGGCGCATCCTGCTGGCCGGCGACGCGGCACACGTGCACTTCCCGATCGGGGGCCAGGGGCTGAGCACGGGTCTGCTCGACGCCGTCAACCTGGGGTGGAAACTGGCCCTCACCGTGCGCGCGGGGGCGGGCACGGCGCTGCTGGACTCGTACGACCTGGAGCGAAGACCGGCCGCCCAGCGGGTGCTGGACAACACCAGGGCGCAGCTCGCCCTGATGCGGCCGGGGAGCGAACTCGACCCGCTGCGCACGCTGATCGGCAACCTGCTGATGGCGGACTCGGAGAACGGTCTGGGCGCCATGATCAGTGCGCAGGACACGGTGCTGCCGCTCCATCCGGGAGGTGCCTCCGCCTTTGAAGGAAGGTTTCTCCCCAACGTTCCGCTGAACACGGGCCAGGGGCAGACCGACGTGATCCGCCTCCTGCGGGGAACGGACCGGCTGGTGCTGCTGCTGATGGGGGAGCGCGCGGACGCGTACGCGGAGGTGGCCCGCGCCTGGTCATCGGCGGTACGCGTGGTCCACGCGGCTCCCACGGACGACATCACCAGCGAGGCCCTGCTGGTGCGGCCGGACGGCTATGTCGCCTGGGCGGCCCCGGGCGAGCCGCTGGAATCGGTCCTGCGGACATATCTGGGACCGGGCAGAAGCGCGCGGGAGGATCTCGCGGCCGTCGTCACTCGGTCGAGGGCCGCGCGGCCTTCTGCAACTCCTGCAGTTCGTTGAAGACCCTCTCGCCCCGCCCGTCCGCGAGATCGACGGAGGCGAGCACGGAGGAGAGCACCACGCTGGGCAGCAGATGGCGCAGCATCGTGGAGATGCGGTGCTGCAGGTCCTGATAGTCACAGATGGCCTGGGACATCGCCTGGACGCCGGCGAAGGAGCCCACCATGACGTCGGCGGTCTCCTTCGGCTGCACGTGGGGCAGGAGTTCACCCTGCGCGTAGGCGGCGTCGAGGGTCTCGGCGATCGACTCGGCCCAGCGCAGAAAGGCTCCGCTGCGGTCCAGGCCCAGAGCCTGCTGGTCGAGGGAGAGGCGGACTCCGGCCCGGACCATCGGATCGGTCTGCAGCCGGTAGGCGTGCAGCATCCCCATGTCGACCAACTGCTGCACCTTGCAGGCGCGCGGGATGGACGTGTCGCCGTCCTGCTCGGACAGCACGCCCTGGGCGAGGTGCTCCTTCGACTGGAAGTGGAAGTACAGCGCGCCCTTGGTCACCTCGGCGGCCGTGAGGATCTCGCTGATGGTGGCCGCCTGGTAGCCGCGCTCCTCGAAGACACCGGCCGCCGCCGAGAGGATCGACTGTCGAGTGCGGATCGCCCGATTCTGCATCGCCATGCCGACCGCGTTCCCTCCGTGTGTGCCGATGGTGTGGCCCAACTAAAAAAACCGTCCAGTTTGTATATTGCAGCGTACGTCATGACCGCAGCCTTGCGCAGCCCTGAAATGTGGGGGCCCGGTGAAGCCGTGGCGTCGGGGAAGGGAGCAGCATGATCCTTGTGACGGGAGCCTCCGGGACCATGGGACGGGAAGTGGTCCGGGCTCTGACCGGCCACCGGGTCCGCGTCCTCGTGCGCGACCCCGCCCGCCTGCGGGAGGTTCCGGCGCACGTCCAGGTCGTCCGGGGCGACTATGGCGACAGCGCCTCTCTCATTCCGGCCTTGACGGGTGTGAGCAGCGCTTTTCTCGTGACCAACCGGGTCACTCACGAGGACGACGCCGCGTTTGTCGGGGCCGCGCGGGCGTGCGGGGTGGGGCACGTGGTGAAACTGTCCGCGGCGGCGGTGACGGACTCCGGGGCCGACGACCTCATCACGCGCTGGCAGCGCGGCACCGAGCTGCTGCTGCGTGGCTCCGGTCTGGGATGGACCCTGCTGCGCCCTCGCGCCTTCATGTCCAACACCCTGTCGTGGGCGCCTTCGGTGCGAACCGGACGGGCGGTTCGCACGCTGTTCGTCACGGCGCGCAATGCCTGTGTGGATCCGCGCGATGTCGCCGAGGTCGCGGCGAGGGCCCTGACGGGGGAGGGGCACGCCGGGCGCGCGTACACGCTGACCGGTCCGCGGGCGCTGACGCCGACGGAGCAGGCGGCGGAGCTGGGACGGCAGTTGGGGCGTCAGCTGGCCGTCGAGGAACTCTCCCTCGACGCCGCCCGTACGCAGTTGCGCCGCCGGCACCCGCCCGCCGTGGTCGAGGCGCTGATCGACAGCGCGTGCCGGCAGCGGGAGGAGACCAAGGCCGCCGTGTCGCCCACCGTGGCGGAGCTGCTCGGACGGCCCGCCAGGTCCTATACCGAGTGGGTGGGCGATCACCTGGGTGCGTTCCGGACCGCCTGACCGGGAGGCGGGCCCGTGCGCGGCCCGCCGGTCACGTCTCACATCAGGGGTACGTCGGCTCCCATCGTCGCCGAGAAGACGGCTTCGCCGTGCTGGTGGGCGGTGACGAGCACTCGGGCCTGACCGGCGTGGTCGGGGAGGCGACACGCCTCGACGATGCAGGGCGCGTCCAGTTCCACGTAGCGCTTGAACTCGCTCGCCAGGTGCCGCGGAAAGGCGCCCTGGCCGAGCGTGGCGACCATGGCCTGGCGGGCGGCCTCCATCAGGACCATGCCGGGCGCGTGGTCGACCTGGTGGTCGAAGAGGACGGGGTGGCGCGTGTCCGTGCGCAGCAGCCACCGGGTGGGCTCCTCCGTGGGCGACAGAACGACGTCGACCGGTGAGGTGCGGCCCACGTTCTGCGGCGCCATCGGAGCGCTCAGGGGCAACGGGGCGCAGGGCGCGTCCAGTTGCCGCCCGCGCAGGCGCCGGTAGACCGCGGGAGTGGTGCACGTGCACGAGCCGCTGATGGTGGCGGCGGTCCGGCCGTCGCGGCGCAGCGTGGCCTCGTAGCGGATTGCGGCCAGCACGCCCCGGCGCCGGACGATGTCGTGGCAGCTGATCTCGATGTCGACGGAGGCCGGTGCGGTGCCGATGCCCAGGTGCTCGGGGCGGACGTCGACCGTCAGGTCCCACATCAGGAAGGAGTGGTCGAGCGGGACGCCGAACTCCGCGTGCGCCAGCAGGATGGCCGCCTGCCGGAAGGTCTCGGCGGCGATGAGGGGGTCGTGGCGGTCCTGGACCGGGCTGAAGAAGCTGTGCCCGCGGGGCCACTGGCCCGCCACGGAGAAGTGGGTGTCGTCCAGCCGCTGCCAGTCGGTGAGCAGCACCTCGGCGACGCTCGCGCGGTGCACCAGTTCCTTCGGCACCGTGCTGGTCAGCGTCGGGAACCGTGCTTCGACGCCGAGGGCGCCGCGGCCGAGGGACGGCCGGAGGGCCGGGGTGGCGGACGACTCGGTACGGAACGTGGTCACAGACATGCTTCCCCCTGGACTGCATGGGCCTAATGGCGGGTGCGCTCGCCGTAGCTGGAAGATACAGACCAGCCGGTTTCATTTCCAGAGGATGCCCTGAGTTCGTGGGCGCGAGATACGGAGCCCGGTCCTCCAAGTAGCTCCGAGGTGGCCTGTTTCCGCACTTGAGGCCCACCTTGGCGGTTCTCCAGCCAGCCCGGAGCGGCTCTCGAGTTTTCTGTCCGACGGTGATCCCACGGTCATTGGTGAGGAGGGCAGCCGATGGGCAAGGAAGGATCCGTGCTGCGCGTCGTGCGCGGCCATGCCGACGAGGTCGAACTCGCGGCCCTGACTGCGGTGTTGTTGGTGCTCAGCCGAGGGTGCGGTGCGGCTGAGGAGGCGGTCGAGGAGTTCTGTTCCTCGTGGTGGACGCCGTCCGCGGAGTTCGCTCCACCCGGTAGCTGGCGCTGAGTGGGCGGTCTTGAGCCATCTTGGGCCAACTTGAGCGATCTTCAAGATGATCACCTTTAAACCGCCCAAGCGGTTTGTTAACGTTGACGTGCGAATCCGGGGCTGGACCTCCTCGGCCTAGTCCCAGGAGAGGACCTGACATGGCGATGACGCCCACCCTTGCGCCCGCCGAGGCGGAGTCGAACGGCGCGCGCGGCCGCACGGCCGAACTGCACGCCATCCGCGCCCAGGCCACGGCCGGACCAGGCAAGCGCGCGACCGAGGCTCAGCGTGCCAAGGGCAAGCTGACGGCGCGTGAGCGTATCGAGCTGCTGTTGGACGAGGGGTCGTTCAACGAGGTCGAGCAGTTGCGCCGGCACCGTGCGGTGGGCTTCGGCCTGGAGGCCAAGAAGCCGTACACGGACGGTGTGATCACGGGGTGGGGCACGGTCGAGGGCCGGACGGTCTTCGTCTACGCGCACGACTTCCGGATCTTCGGTGGGGCGCTGGGGGAGGCCCACGCCACGAAGATCCACAAGATCATGGACATGGCGATCGCGGCCGGTGCGCCGCTGGTCTCGCTGAACGACGGCGCGGGTGCCCGCATCCAGGAGGGTGTCTCGGCGCTCGCCGGGTACGGCGGCATCTTCCAGCGCAACACCAAGGCGTCGGGTGTCATCCCGCAGATCAGCGTGATGCTCGGCCCGTGCGCGGGCGGCGCGGCCTACAGCCCCGCCCTGACGGACTTCGTGTTCATGGTCCGTGAGACCTCGCAGATGTTCATCACCGGGCCGGATGTGGTCAAGGCGGTGACGGGGGAGGAGATCACGCAGAACGGTCTGGGCGGCGCCGATGTGCACGCCGAGACGAGCGGTGTGTGTCACTTCGCGTACGACGACGAGGAGACCT
>NZ_JBFAKV010000028.1:0-124729 GCF_040655895.1 Streptomyces sp. NPDC050264 | reverse complement strand
GCCGGACTGGCCGGCGCCGTGGAGGAGACCGGGCTGCTCGGACTCGTGCTGATGACCCCTGCGATCCTTGCGTTTCTCAACAGTCACCTGTCAGGATGGTGATGTGAACCTCGACCATGTATTCGTATGCGGACATCCGGCCCTCGACTTCGCGGCCACCCTCCGTGCACGGCGCTCGACCCGGTTCGAGATGTTCGTGACGCCGGACCGGCTGAACGCCTGGTACCTCGAGTCCGGGGTCGTGGACACCATCACGCCCGGCGAGGAGGAGGACGTCCGCGAGGCGACCAGCGTGCGCGAGGCCCTCTACCGGCTCGTCAGCAACCGGCGTCTCCAGGAGGAGTTCGACCGCGAGGCGCTCGCCGTGCTCAACGGTGCCGCGCGCAAGACACCGGTGACGCCGCAGCTCACCGTGGCCGGCCGCCACAACGAGGCGACTCCTGGGCAGGCCCTGGCGACCGTGGCCCGTCAGGCCGTCGAACTGCTCAGCGGTCCGGATGTCCCGCTGCTGAAGGAGTGCGGCAACCCGGAGTGCACGCGGGTCTACATCGACCGCTCCCGGGGCATGCGGCGCCAGTGGTGCGGCATGGAGTCCTGCGGCAACAAGCTCAAGGCCGCCGCCTACCGCGCGCGTAAGAAGACAGCGCCCGCCGTGGCCGCGCGCTAAGGACCTCAAGCCGCTCCAGCTCGGGCAGCGCATCCGGCGCGGAACAAGGTCTGCCGGTCGCGGTGGTCGTATGGAGATGTGTTTCAGGGCGCCGCAGCAGCTGGCCCAAGGCGGCCCGTACGGAGAAACTGGTTGTCGCCGAACCCCATACGTGCTCCATACATGACAGAGGAGTCGAGATGCGTCTGTGCAAGCGTGCGGCTGCTGCCCTTCTCGTGGCCACCGCAGCCTTCACCTTCCTCGCCCCACAGGCCTCGGCCGTCCCCATGCCGTGGGAAACCAGCAATGCCCGCACCGCCGGCACGCTCTGCGGAGATCCCTGCTACCAGTAGGCCCGGCCTCGGCGACGTCGTCACATGCGACATACGTCCGGCAGTCCGGACTCGTCACACGTCGTGGCAACATGTGACGCACACATGTGCTGACCGCGTACGCCGCTCACGGAAGCAACGTGACCAGCACCGTCAACGCCACGACGGCCTTCCTCTTCCCATATCGGTGACGTGCAGCGAGCCTTCCAGGCAGAGGGAGGCTCGGGCCCTTGACCTCGACGCTCCCCCAGGCGCCCTTGGCACCCACCTGTAGGGGCTTTCGACGTGGGTACCATGCGCAGCGTCGTATACGTCATATATATCGAGGAAGTGAACGGCCGTGACCGAGCAACCAGCCGCCACACTCCGATCGCGATACGTGGAACAAGCCGCGTCGGATCTGGAGGAGAACCACAGGCGACAGCAGGAGCTGACGGAGAAGATCGCGCTGCTGAAGCAGGAGGCAGCCCTGCTGTCGGACATCCTGAAGCTCGCCGAGCGGTACGAGTGTGTCGCGGACACCTCGCATCAGCCGGAGCAGACACAGGACAAGCCCGCGGCCGCAGCCACTGTCCGGCGTTCGACCGGGACCAAGGCGGCGAGCGGCGCGAAGGGGAAGTCGCCGCAGCCTCTGCTCGGTGACCTCCTGATGGAGCTTCTCGCCAAGTACGACGAACCGCGTCCGGCGAAGGAACTGCGGGACGAACTCCTGGAGAAGCACCCGAGCCGTAACCCGACCCCGCAGGTGGTGCGGAACACCATCGAGTCCCTGGTCGCCAAGGGACGCGTCCAGCGCCACAAGCGGCAGCGGTCGGTGATGTACACACTCGTGAAGCCCTAGCGGTCACGCGACACGGCCTCTGCGGCCGACGCCGGCTGCGCCCTGCAGTCCGGCCGCGTGCAGGCCATCGATGACGTGCCCTGCATCGGCATGAAGGGCTTCACCGGCAAGAACGACGTCGAGTCGGTGCAATCCTTCGGCCTGCTGTTCCCGATGTTCAACTGCGCCGGCAAACGCTTCGCGGACAAGCGGGTGCGCCAGGCCCTGCACTACGCCCTCGCCACCGAGAAGCTCATCAGCACCGCGCTGCTCGGCAACGCCGAGCCGGCCACCGGGTACGTGCCCCCGACCCACCCGGACCATCACAAGGCCGCCACCGTCTACGGCCACGACGACGCCAAGGCGAAGCAACTCCTCGCCGACGCGGGCGCCGAGAACCTCTCCTTCACCCTGCCGCTCACCGGCACCGGCCGGGTCGAGGACATCGCGCCGCTGATCAAGAAGAGCTGGGCGGCGGCCGGGGTCGCCCGCCACATCGCCGTCAACCGCGCGGCCCCAGTGCTGGTGTTCGCGTTCGCCACCGTCATGATCACCGACTCGATCATCTTCGAGGCGAGCCTGTCTCTCATCGGCGCCGGTGTGCAGGACCCCGACCCCAGCCGGGGAAGCGTCCTGGCGTACGGCCGCCGGATTCAGCTGTCGGGCGGCTGGTGGGCCACCTTCTTCCCCGGCCTGTGTCCGCTCGTCACCGCGCTCGCCCTGAACGTCGTGTCGGAGGGCATGACCGACGCGTCGGCCTCCCCCGGCACCTCCCGCACCGGGGCGGCGATCCCGCCGAAGTGCCCGCGGCGGCCGTCGCGGACCAGGCCGATGTGGAACTGTCCGGCGGTCGGCGCCAGCGCGTCATGATCGCCATGGCCCTGTCGGCCCCCCTCGCTACCAGGTGACCGGCAGCGCGTGCAGACCGTAGATGATGGCGTCGTACTTGAAGGGGGTCGCGTCGAGGTCGTCGACCGCGCGGAGCGTGGGGATGCGGCGGAAGAGGGTCCGGTAGACGACCTGGAGCTCCATGCGGGCCAGGGGCTGGCCGACGCAGTGGTGGCTGCCGGCGCCGAACGCCTGGTGATGGCGGGCGTTTCGGGTGAGGTCGAGACGGTCGGGTTCGGGAAAGACGGCGGGGTCCCGGTTGGCGAGTTCGCCGAGGAGGATGACGCCGTCGCCCTCGCGGATGGTGTGCCCGGCGACCTCGATGTCCTCAAGCGCGGTGCGACGGCGGCCGAGGTGGACGATGGAGAGGTAGCGCAGGAGTTCCTCGACGGCGTCGCGGACGACGGCGGGGTCGTCCGTGTCGCGGATCAGGGCGAGTTGCTCGGGATGCTGCAGGAGGAGCAGCGTGCCGAGGCTGATCATGTTCGCGGTGGTCTCGTGTCCGCCCAGGAGCAGGAGGACGCCCATGGTGGCGGCCTGGCGGCGGGTGAGTTCGCCGCTCTCGATCTGCGTGCAGAGGCTGGAGAGCAGATCGTCACCGGGCTCGGTGAGCTTGCGGCCGACGAGGTCGTCGAGGTACGTGGCGAGGTTCGTGTGGGCCGCCTGGCGCTCCTGGGGAGAGGCGATGGCGGAGACGATGGTCTTGCTGTTGATCTGGAAGAACTCGTGGTCCTCGTACGGCACTCCGAGCATTTCGGAGATGACCAGCGAGGGGATCGGCAGGGCCAGGGCCTGGACGAGGTCGACGGGCTTGGGGCCTGCCAGCATGGCGTCGATGAAGTCGTCGGCCATCTTCTGCACGCGCGGGCGCATCGCCTCGACACGTTTGATGGTGAAGGCCCCGCTGACCATGCGGCGCAGCCGGGCGTGCTCGGGGTCGTCCATGCCGACGAAGCTCAGGTCGGTGCTTCCGGCATGGGCGTGCGCCGGGTCCACGGGGCTGGGGAAGCCGGGCCGGGTGAACTCCACGCTCAGGCGCGCGTCGGAGAGCAGCGCTTTCTGTTCGGCGTGCCCGGTCACGGCCCAGGGGGTGCTGTCGCCCCAGGAGCGGACCCGGGTGAGCGGGCCGTACCCGGTCAGCGCCCGCAGTTCGGGGGACGGGGCGAAGGGACATGCCGAGGAGCGCGGCGCGGGGAAGTCGGGTATGTCGAGGGCGTTTGCGTCGGAGGTGGTGGGGGGCGTGCTGGTCATGGTCTCTCCGGTGGGGGCGGGTTCGGCTGGGGTTCGGGTCAGCGCGGGGCGGCGGCCGGTTCGGGCCGGACGTAGCGGTCGAGCACGTGCCGACGGTGCTGGCGGGCCTGCTTGGGCATGTTCCAGCCGAGAACGGCGACGGGCCGCTCCTCCTCGTCGAGGTACTGCGCGACGAACCGGCCCTCCTCCGTGTCGCCTTCGGCGATGTGCACCCTGGCGGTCGGTGTGGGCAGTCCGTACACCTGGATCTTGACGCCGAGCTGGTCGGTCCAGAAGTAGGGGACGGGGCTGTAGGGGCGGTCCTCCCCCAGGATGTTGGCCGCGACCAGCATGGCCTGCTCGGTGGCGTTCGTACGGTTCTCCAGGCGCAGCGACCGGCCGAGGCCCTCGTGTTGGAAGCGGGCCACGTCCCCGGCGGCGTAGATGCCGTCGGCCGCGCGGCAGTGGGAGTCGCACACCACCCCGTCCGCCAGTTCCAGTCCGCTGCCGGCCAGCCAGCCGGTGGCAGGGGCGCCGCCGACGGCCGAGACGACGAGGTCGGCGGGGAGGATCTCGCCGCCGGCCGCGCGGACACCGCTGACACGTCCGCCGGTCGTCTCCACCCCCTCCACCGGTGTGTCCGGGCGCAGGCGTACGCCGTGCTCGGTGTGCAGCGCGGCGAGCCGTCGGCCGATGTCGTGGCCCAACTGCGTCTGCATCGGGGCGGTCTGCGGTCCGGCGAGGGTCACATCGGCGCCCATCAGGCGGGCGGTGGCGGCGATTTCGGCGCCGAGCACCCCGTCGCCGACGACCACGACCCGTTCGGCGCCCAGCAGTTCCTTGCGCAGCTGTGCGGCATCGTCGAGGGTGCGCAGCACGTGCACGCCTGCCGCACCTGACAGACCGGGCAGTTGGCGCGCGTGCAGTCCGGTGGCCAGAACGACGGTTTCCGCTCTCAGCTCCGCTCCGCTCGCGGTGCGCACGGTGCGCGTGGCGGCGTCGAGAGCCACCGCGCGCTCGCCGAGGACGAACTCGGCGTCCAAGGCGTCCAGCACCTCCTGGGTGCGCAGGTGCGTGCGCTCGGCCTCCCACGTACCGGCCAGCACCTGCTTGGACAGGGGCGGGCGGTCGTAGGGCGCGCCGGCCTCCTCGCCGAGCAGCGTGATCCGCTCGCGGTAGCCCTTGCGGCGCAGGCTCTCGACGACGGCGAGCCCTGCGGCGCTGGCCCCGACGACCAGCACGTCGGACGGCGTGTTCACGCGTCCTCGTGCAGCTGGATGGCGGCCGCGGGGCAGACGGCGGCCGATTCGCGGACCGCCTCGTGCTGGTCGGCGGCGGGCGCGGCGTCGAGCAGGACGACGATGCCGTCCTCGTCACGCTGGTCGAACACCTCCGGTGCGATCAGCACGCACTGTCCGGCGCCGCAGCACTTCTCCTCATCCACCGTGATCTTCATGCGTTCTCCTTCGTCGGGTCGGGTTCGTCGGACCGGGCCGGTTCCCGGTGGTCTTCTCGCTGGTCTCTCAGTGGTCTTCTCGCTGGTCTTCCCGGTGCCGGGTGGTGGGCGCGCCGAGCAGTCCGACCAGGGCGTCCTCCAGCGCGTCGGCGGTGCGCTCCCAGGAGGTGCCGGGCTCGGCCGTGGCCTCGGCCAGGGCGCGTTCCCGCTCCGCGCAGGTGTGGGTGATCAGGTGCCGGGCCATCTCGGCGCGCGCGGGGCGGATCTCGGGCGGCACGGTGTCGTACAGGCACCGGCCCAGTCCCTGAAGGGTGCTGCGCAGGCTGTCCCGGGTGAGGGACTCGTCCGCCACCAGCGTCCGCATCAGCGGGTCCGTCATCACCTGGACGGCGAACCGGGCGTACCAGGAAGGGACACCGAGGGTCGCGTTGTGTTCGGTGACCGGGCGCAGCAGGCAGCGCACCCAGTCCCGGAGGTCGGTGCTGTCGCCGGCGGCCTCCACGTAGCGCGTGCGGATGAGGTCGACGTGCTCGCCGTGCCTGGCCATGATGGTGCGTACGAGCGTGGCCTTGCTGCCGAAGTGATAGCTGACGGCGGTGGTGTTGCCCTGGCCGGCCGCCTCGCCGATCTGCCGGTTGGAGACGTTCGAGAGCCCGTGTTCGGCGTAGAGGCGCTCGGCCGCGGTCATGATGGCCTCGCGTGTGTCGGCGCCCCTGCCGGTGCGCGGTTCCGTTCTGGTCACCAGGTCACCGGCAGTTCGCGCAGGGGGCTGGTGAGCATGCCGTCGTGGCGTCGCAGGGCGTCGGCGTCCACGGCGAGCCTGAGGTGCGGAAGGCGGCGCAGCAACACCCCGAGCACGGCCTGCAGTTCGGTACGGGCCAGGGGCTGGCCCAGGCAGGAGTGCGGTCCGGCGCCGAACGTGAGGTGCGGGTTGGGGCTGCGCCCCAGGTCCATCACGTCGGGTGTCTCCCAGGCCTGTTCGTCCCGGTTGGCCGCTGCCATGCTGCACACGACCGTCGTGCCGCGCGGCACGGTGCCGCCGGAGAGCTCGACGTCCTCGTGGGCGTAGCGCAGCATCCCGAAGCCGCTGCCGTTCGGGTCGAAGCGCAGCACCTCCTCGACCGCGGAGCGGATCAGTGAGGGGTCCTCGACCAGGCGCTCCCAGCGGCTGCGGTCGGACAGCAGGTGCGCCGTCATCATGGCGATGAATCCGGCGGTGGTCTCGTGGCCTGCCAGCAGCAGGGCCTGGCCGGTGGCCACGAGGCCCGCCTCGGACATCGGCTCGCCCTCGGCGTCCTCCGCGCTCATGAGCCGGCTGAGCAGATCGTCCCCGGGTGCTTCGCGCTTGTCGGCGACGAGGTGTGCCATGTAGTCGGCGAACGCCTGGTGTGCCGCGTCGGTCTCCTCCCGGCTGTACTTCGTCATGTTGAGGAAGGTGTCGGACCATTCCTTGAAGCGTTCGCGGTCGCTCTCGGGCACCCCGAGCATCGTGCAGATGACGTAGACCGGCAGCGGGAAGGCGAGGTGGCCGATCACGTCCGCGGGACCGCCGTGCTCGATCATGGTGTCGACGAGCTGGTCGGCCATCTCCTCCATGCGCGGTTTCAGCGCGGCCATCCGCTTCGCGGTGAACCACTTGCCCACCATCCGGCGCCAGCGCTCGTGTCCCTCGTCGTTCAGGGCGCGTGCCATCGGGCTGCTGAAGATGCCCTCGGCGTCACCGGACGTGATGCGTGCGGCGTCGGGCCTGGCCAGGCCCTCGCGGGTGAGCCGGGGGTCGGCCAGGACGGTGCGTACGTCCGCGTAGCGGGTCAGCAGCACCGCCGCGTCGCCGCTCGGGAAGGTCACGCCCGCCACCGGGCATTCGCTGCGGAGTTCGGCCCACTCCGCGGGCGGCTCCAGGGCCGTCGGTGCAACGACCGGGTAGTCCAGCGGCTGCTTGTTCCGGGCTTCGCTCATGCCGGCCTCCTCGAGTTCGCCTTCCGATCACTAGACATCGCCCCTTCCATTTGAGTCAACCAACTGACTTAAATGGAAGGGATAGCTGACTGGAAACACCTCTCCGGTTCATCGGGCGCCCCTGACCCGGAAGATCGCCAGTGCCGCTGCCGCCGTCAGAAGCAGCGCCATCACCCACACCACGCGGTAGCCGCCGGTGAGCGCTATCAGCTGACCGGCCATGACCGGGCCGAGGGCCTGTCCGAGGTTCGATCCGAGTGCGGCCACGCCGAGGTCCCGGCCCGCGGCGTCCTTGTCCGGCAGAACGTCGATGAAGAGCGCCTGGTCCACGGGGAGGTAGATGCCGAACGCGATGCCGGCCAGCACCACCTGGACGAACAGTGCCGTCAGGGTGGGCCGGCACAGTGGAACCAGCATCGACAGTGCCATGACGCCCGACGAGACGGCCACCAGCGGCTTGCGGCGGCCGAGGCGGTCGGAGGCCCGCCCGGAGAACAGCATGGCCACGACCGTGCCCGGCATCGAGGCGACGGTCAGCAGCGGAAAGAGCCGGGTGGCTTCGGTGAGGCTGAGGGCGGGCGTGATGTAGCTCTGCATCATGAACAGGCCGAAGGTGGTCGACACGGCGTACCCGAAGGTCAGCAGGATCCGCGCGAACCACACCCAGCGGAAGTCGCGGTGACGCAGCGGCACGAGGAGCCCGCGGAAGAACGGGCCCCACTGATGCGGGGGCACCGCCAGGTCGGTCGACGGCCGGTCACGCGCCAGGAGGACGAACCCCGTGACCGCGACGACGAGCAGGGCCGCGAACACGTACAGGATGTCCAGGCCGACAGCCGGCAGGAGGAGGCCCGCGCCGACCCCGCCCAGGATGCCGCCGCCGAAGTTGCCCAGACTGCCGATGCCCGAGGTCGCGCCGACCTTCTCCTGCGGGACGCGGTCGGCGACCGTGGTCTGCAGCGGCCCGCTCACCGCGGCGAGTGTGGTCTGCGCGCAGGTCCACAGCAGGGCCAGGACGGCGATGGTCGGAGCGAACCGGACCCCGACGAGGAAGCTCGCGCCGACGAGCGTGCCGAACACGATCCACGGGGTCCGACGACCGTAGCGGCTCCTGGTGCGGTCGGAGAGCACCCCGAGAACCGGCTGGACGATCATGGTGGCGGCGACGGCCAGCGAGGTGACGAGCGACAGCGCCTGCGCGCGGGCGCTGTCGAAGTCACTGAGCAGGCCGAGCAGCCGCCGCTGTTCGCCGGTGGCCACGGCGGTGCCGGCGTCCACGGCCGACTTCAGGTTGTTCAGTGTGGTCAGGTCCACGTCCGCGTCGGCACCCGTGAACCACTTCGCGAACTCGATGGACTGGACCTGGTTGGGCAGTACGACGCCCAGCACGCCGCCCCAGATGGCGGTGATCGCGGCGAAGACCAGCGCGTACCACAGGACATAGCGGCGGAAAGGCTTGCCTCCCAGGTACGTCATGGACGTGCCGGGGGTGGCGGGCTCACCTGTACGCGGCGGTGGTTCTACGGCGGCTACGGCGTGATCGGCCATGGAGGTGCCCCTTTGCGACTCCAGTGATGAAAAGCCGGCGATCGCCGAGGACCGTCGAGACGACTGTTGCTGCGGCGCGGCTCACCTGGAAGCTGAGTGAAGGTTATATTTCCGAGCCGAGTCAAGGGTGTTGCTCCAGGAATCTTGCCGCTCGCTCGCTTGATTGCTAGCTTCCACTCAGGATTTGAGAGGAAGGGTGGTTCCATGGAGGCTGCTGCACGCTCACGGAAGCGGGGCCCCTACCAGCGTTCGCACGAACGCCGGGAGCGCATTGCCCTGGCTGTTCTTCAGCTGGTGGACGAGTTCGGTCATGAGGGCGTCACCACGGCGCTCGTGGCCGCCGGGGCGGACTCCAGCGAACCGACGGTCCTCTATCACTTCCCGACCAAGGACCACCTGCTGGTCGCGGCGCTCGACCGCATGGACGACCTGGAGGCCGACCTCTCGGGTGTGGACGACGGGCGGGCGGCGCTGGACCTCGACTCTCTGCGCGAGGTCGCGAACGCCGCCGTGACGGCCCATGACCGGCGGCTGCGGCTGTTCGTGATGCTGCGCGGCCAGGCCGCCACACCGGGCCACCCGGCGGCCGAGTACTTCACTCGCCGGACCGAGCGCGCTCTCGCGGTCTGGAGCGACATGATCACGAAGCGGCAGCGTGACGGCCTGGCCCATCCCGGCCTCGACCCCCGCGCGACGGCCCGGCAGATCCTCGCGCTCTGGGACGGCCTGGTCCTCGCCCACTTCAGCGACCGCGACTTCGACTGCGGCCAGGCGCTGGTGGACGGCGTCCGCCTGCTCACGGGCCAGAACTGGATCGAAGGACTCGCGATGCTCAACCGGCCCGGCCTCGGCCTCTGAACGGAAGCAGGAACGGACGACCATGCCAGCACAGACCTTCGACAGCCCCTACGTGGACATCGACGAGTGGCGCGAGGCACCGCGGCCCCACCGCTACGTACACGGAGGCTTCAAGGGAACCGACACCCGTTTCTCCCTCTACTTCCCGTCGGCCGCGACCTATCAGGGACGCTTCTTCCAGCACATCGCCCCCGTCCCCGAGAGCGAGCACCTGGCCCAGGCGGCCGGCGGCCAGGAGGACAAGATCGGGTTCGCGTTCAGCGCCGGCGGCTACTTCCTGGAGACGAACGGCGGGGGCGCCTCCGGCGGACCCGGCACCGACACGGACCCGACCATCGCCGGCTACCGGGCGAACGCCGCCGCGGCGGAGTACTCGCGGGTGATCTCCCGTGACGTGTACGGCGATCACCGCCCCTACGGATACGCGTACGGCGGCAGCGGCGGGGCCTTCAGGACCATGGGCTCCGCCGAGAACACCGAAGGGGTGTGGGACGGCTTCGTCCCCTACGTCCCCGGCAGCCCGATGGCCGCCCCCAACGTCTTCGCCGTGCGGATGCACGCGCAGCGGATCCTGCGCGACACGTTCGACGGGATCGTGGACGCCCTGGAACCCGGCGGCAGCGGTGATCCCCATGCGGGCCTGACCGCCGAGGAGAGCGACGCTCTCACCGAGGTGTCTCGAATGGGCTTCCCGGTCCGCTCGTGGTTCGGGCACCGGACCATGGGCACGCACGCCTTCGGAACGCTGTACCCGGCCGTCGTCGCGGTGGACCCGGGATACTTCGAGGAGTTCTGGACCACCCCCGGCTACCTGGGCGCCGACCCCGACTCGTCGGTCCACCGGGAACGGATCCGCTTCGACAGCACGGTGAGTGGCGTCCTCCTCCGCCGCGACAGCCCCGACCTGGGCCCGTTCACCGAGCAGGCAGAGAGCGCGCAGGGCGGTGTGGACGAGGCGTTCAAGGGTCCCGCGGGCGAGCCCGGCACCGTCGTCGCGCTGCGCCTGACGACCGTGGCCGGCACCGAGTCACTCGGCGCCGAACTGACCGTCACCAGCGGTGCGGCCAAGGGTGCCAAGGCACGGCTCAAGGGCTTCTCGCACGACCTCGCCGTCATCGACATGCCCGACCTCGACGACGCCCTGTCCGCCCTGCGACCCGGTGACACGGTCCACGTGGACAACAGCAACTTCCTCGCGGCCCAGACCTACCACCGCCACCAGGTGCCGGGCCCCGAATACCCGGTGTGGGACCAGTTCCGTGACAGCGATGGCAACCCGGTTCCGCCTCAACGGCCCTTCCAGCTGGCCCCGTTGTTCGCCGCCGGGGCGGCCGGACATGTACCGGACGGCAACATCGGCGGCAAGATGATCGTCGTGGCGTGCCTGCTCGACCGGGAGGCGTTCCCCTGGCAGGCCGACTGGTACCGCACCAAGGTCACCGGACATCTCGGCGACGCCGTCGACGACACCTTCCGGCTCTGGTACGTGGACAACGCACTGCACGCCGACTCCGAGCGCCAGGAACACCCGACGCACACCGTCAGCTACCTCGGCGTGCTGCACGAGGCGCTGCGCAGCCTCGCCGACTGGGTGGAGAAGGACATCGCACCGGCTCCCCACACCCGGTACGAGATCAGCGACGGGCAGGTCCTCGTGCCCGGCTCCGCTGCCGAACGCGGCGGCGTCCAGCCGGTGGTGCGGCTGACCGCCGACGGCGGCCCGCGCGCCGACATCGCCGCCGGCACACGTGTGACCCTGGAGATGACCGCCGAAGCGCCGCCGGGCGCCGGCAGCATCGTGCGGGTCCAGTGGGACCTGGACGGAGACGGCACGTACGAGATCGACGACGTCACCGAGGCCGCCTCCCGACTGACCCTCACACGTGACCACATGTGCACCAGCCCCGGCACCCATTTCGTCACCGTCCGGGTGTCGGCGCAGCGCGACGCCGACCCGGAAACGCCGTTCGCCCGCGTCGACAACCTGGACCGGGTCCGGATCGTCGTGCGGTGACTCCCGCCATGCCGACATCGCAGGTGGAGTCGCGGTCCTGCTGGAGGGACGGTTCACGTGCCGAGGGTGGCGCCGCCGTCGACGGTCGGGGAGTGCAGGGTGATGTGGGCGGCCCGGTCGGACAGGAGGAAGGCGACCGCGGCCGCGATGTCCGCGGGCCGGGCGACGGTGCCTGGCGGGATGCCGGGCCGGAACTGGCCGGGCAGTCCACTGACCGCGGTGTGCCGCGCCTGGTCGCCCCAGAGCCGGGCCGGCATTCCGGTGTCGGTGGAGCCGGGAGCGACGGTGTTGCACCGGATGCCGTACGGCGCGAGTCCGAGGCCCAGGCAGCGGGTGAAGGCGGTCGCGGCGGCTTTGGAGGCCGCGTAGGCGGCCAGTCGAGTGCGGGCGCGGTGGGCCGCGTTGGAGGTCACGGTCACCACGGCGCCGCCGCGGCGTCGGCGCATGGACGCGGGGACGGCGCGGGAGACGAGGAAGACGCCGGTGGTGTCGACCGCGAACGCCCGGGCCCAGTCCTCGTCGGTGGTGTCGTGGACCGAGCCGGGAAGAAGGACGGCCGCGCAGTGCACGAGGAAGTCGACGGGCGGCCGGCGGCCTGTTCGGCGTCGGCGGCCATCCGTCGCACGTCGGCGTGGTCGGTGACGTCGGCCTCGACCGCGGTGACCGTGTCCGGCCCGTACCGGCGCAGCGGGGCGACCGCTTCCGCCAGCCGCCGGGCGTCGTGGTCCACGGCCACGACACGGGTGGCGACCACGGTGCGGCCCTGGCGGGACACCAGCAGTTCGGGGCTGGAGCCGACCGGCGTGCGGGTCGGCGGTCAGCAGGTTGCGCAGCAACCGGCGCGCCTCAAGCGGCGCTTCGGCGCTCAGCAGCGCCGACCGTGCGAGTACCACCTTGTCGAGGCCGCCCGCCGCCATCCGGGCCAGGACCTTGCGCATGGCGCGCATGTACTCCTCGGGCGGGTGCTCGGCGACCACTTTGAAGGGCCGAGGCGCCGGCGGAGGTGGGGCGCGGGTCAGTGGTGCGGCCGGGTCCCAGGTGGCCGCGGCCGGGAGGTGCGGGGCGCAGGGTGAGTCGGTCCGGAGAGGCAGCGCGCCGACGACCAGGGGCCGACCGGCCCCGGTGTACTGGCGCAGCGTGGTCGCCACCCGCCCGGCGATGCCGGCGGCGTCACGGGTCCCTTCGTCGGCGTCGACCCGCGTACGTATCCCGGTCGCCGACAGTGTGTGCCGCCCGCTGGAGAAGCAGGCCCCGTCCCCGGCCCGGTGGTGCTCCAGCAGGACGGCTGTGTCCGGGGTGTCCGGCGCGTGCTTCGTGCGCGTGTGGTGCCCGGCAGCCATGCCGCCTCCTGGTCCTCACGCGGTCGGGCCCGTGGAGGACCACGGGCCCGTCTTCTGTCAGATGGGGCCCAGCAGCATGTTCCCCGGCGCCGTGGGGTCGTCGTTGAAGTAGAAGTCGCGGACCGACTTCAGGATCTCTTCGCGCGTGAGGTAGCCGTCGCCGTCCTCGTCCAGGCGGCTGAAGGCCTCCATGCTGTCCTTCTCCGGGATGTTCATCAGGGCCCGGTACCAGCGCACGTGCTCCTGCTGGTCGACCTTCCCGTCCTTGTCGGAGTCGACCACGTTGATGAGGGCCTGGATGAACGGCCGGTACAGCTTGTCGAAGGTCTCGGGACTGGTGATGACCTTCGTGCGGAAGGCGTTCTTGTACTCGTCCTCGGTGATCCGCCCGTCGTGGTCGGTGTCGGCGATCTCGGCCAACACCTCCCACAAACGGGTGAGTTGCTCGTTCAGCTGGCGCTGCTGGGGAGAGTTGGGCTTGTGCCCGAACTCCTTGCCCATGCGCTGGGCGGCCTGGTCGAAGTCCGCCTTCTCGATGACGCCGTTCTGGTCCGTGTCGTACGTACGGAAGTGGCGGCTGAGCTTTTTGTCGAGGAAATTGGGGCCTGGCACGATTGGTTCCCCCTCAAGGCTTGTGGGGTCCTATTTGCCGAGAACGTAGCAACAGCCGCGGTACGGAGACACGGCGATTTCGGGTCGGAATCGCCACACCACGGACACCGAGGGACAACTCGGCCAGCTCTTGGCACCCGTCACCTCGCGCGGCGCCTTGACGCCCCGCCCGCACGCGGGGCGGCAGGGCGCCCGAGAATGGGCCGGCACCTGCGATCACCTCGTTCCGCACTATTGACCGGTCAATTGACGAATGGTTGGATCAAATCAATGGACGCGCCCAAGTACCAGCAGATCCGGGCCGAGATCGAGGCCCGGATCACCTCGGGCGAACTGCAGCCCGGCTCCCGGGTCCCGACGGAGGCCGAGCTGCGCGAGGAGTACGGGGTCAGCCGCGCCACCGCGCAGCGCACCCTGCACGAACTCGCCCAGGCAGGGCTGGTGGTCCGCTACCGGCGACGGGGAACCTTCGTCGCCGAGGGGGCCCGCCAGGAGAATCTGCTGCGCTTCACCGACGTGCGGCAGACGGGGCCCGAAGTGCCGGGCCCGCACACCGTCCACTCCGCCCGGGTCGTTCCGGCGGGCGATGCCGATGTCGCCCTGCCGGGGGTCCCCGACACCGATCCCGTCAACGAGCTGCGGCGCGTCAAGTACAGCGAGCAGGGCGAACCACTCGCCGTCGAACTCAGCGCCGTGCCCTTCGCCCTCGCCCCGCACCTGCTGAGCGAGGACCTCGAACACCTCACTGTCCTGCACTACTTCCACCGCACCGGTGTCCCGGTCAGCACCTCTCGGATGTACATCGAACCGCTGATCCTGGACGAGACGACCGCCGCCCTCCTCGAAACCCCGCCGGGTGAGGCCGTCCTGCGGCTGCGGCGGCTGACACGGCTGGCCGACGGCGGCCTCGCGGAGGCCATGTGGCACATCATGCGCCCGGGCCTCACCGAGTTCTTCGTCGAGCAGTCCGTCCTGGAGGTGCCGGGCAACCGCTGAACAGCACATCGGAAGGAACCCCATGCCCGCTCCCCCGCCGCGCGTCGCCGTCGTCGGCACCGGCGTCATCGGCGCCATGACCGCCTGGCACCTCGCCGCCCGCGGCGCCGAGGTGCTCGCCTTCGACGCGTACGGCCCCGGCCACGACCGCGGCGCCTCGGCCGGCGAATCGCGGATCTTCCGCACCGCCTACAAAGAAGGTGCCTCCTACGTCCCGCTGCTGCGCCGCTCCTACGAGCTGTGGCGCCGTCTGGAGACCGAGTCCGACCGGGACCTCCTCACACTCTGCGGAGGCCTCACCCTCGGCCCGCCCGACCACCCGGACCTGCGCGCCGTACGACGCAGCGCCGCCGAACACGGCCTGGACATCGAGGTGTTGGACGCCGCCGAGGCCGGCCGCCGGTTTCCTCAGCACCGGCTGGACGACGACGAGATCGCCGTCCTCGACCGACAGGCCGGTGTGCTGCGCCCCGAACCCGCCGTGCAGGCCGCACTCGCCCGCGCGCAGGAACTGGGCGCCCAACTCCTCCCGTACCACCCGGTGACCGGTATCGACGAGCGCTCCGGCGGCGGCTGGCGCATCCGTACACCGCGGGCCACGTACGACGCCGATCACGTGGTCCTCAGCCCCGGCCCCTGGACCGGTTCCTTCGAGCGGCTCGCGGGCCTGCCGCTGCGGGGCCGGCGCATCACAGCCGCGTGGTTCGCCGCCCGGGACATCGCGGCGCACCGGCCCGACAGGCTGCCGATCGCCATCCGGCGCCACCGGGACGCGGGCTTCTCCTGCTTCCCCGTACTGGACGGCACGGCCGTCAAGATCGTGCCCCACCACCTGGCCTGGCCCGACGCGGACGCACCCGAGGATCTGCCCCGCGGCGCGGACGCCGAGTTCGCGCAGGCCGCCTCGGCCGCCGTGGCCCGGCTGCTGCCCGGTCTCGTCCCGCACCCGGTGCGGATCGGGGTCTACGCCGAGGCGTCCAGTGCCGACGAACACGCGCTGCTCGGCCCGCTGCCCGGTGCGCGCGACGCCACGCTCCTGGCCGGCTTCTCCGGGCACGGCTTCAAACTCGCCCCCGTCTTCGGGGAGATCGCCGCCTCACTGGTCACGGAGGGCAAGTCCCCCTACGACATCGCGTTCCTCGATCCGGCGCGCTTCACCGCCTGACACCCGGCACACCACCCACCGCCACACCGCCCCACCCCCACAGCACGGCACCCGCATGCCTCCCGGCCCCTCCCGCCCACCGAGGAGCGTGACCCTTGCTGCACCACTCCACCGCGCAGATCGCCGCCATCGTCGTCGCGGCCCTGCTCATCATCGCCGCCGGAGCCTGTCTGTCGGTGTACTTCGGCCGCCGCGCCAAGAACTCCGCCGACTGGCTCTCCGCCCCCGAGTCCCTCCCTCTCATCGTCGTCGTCATCACCCAGTTCGCGACCGCCGCGGGCGGCGGGGTGCTGATCGCCCACGTGGGCATCGCGTACACCTCCGGCTGGTCGGTCTTCGCCTACGAACTCTGCGTCGTGCTCGGCTTCTTCGGCCTCGCCCTGACCGCGCGCTGGCTGCGTGACCAGGGCTTCAGCACCGTTCCTGACGTCGTCACGCGACTGTTCGGGCACAACCGCACCGTCGTCGCGCTCGCCGGGGTGAGCGCCCTGGTCGTGCCGTTCGGCTGGCTGGCCACCCAATTCGTCGCCTTCTCCCAGCTGTTCGGCCAGCTCACCGGAGTGTCACCGAGCCTGCTGATCCTCTTCATCGCCGCCGGTTCCCTGCTGTTCGTCCTGCCCGGCGGGCTGACCTCGGTGGCCTGGACGGACTTCGTCTTCGGCATCTTCAAGATCGTGATGTCACTGGTGGTCGCCGCCTACGCCGTCCATCTCGCGGGCGGCTGGAGCGGCATCACCTCCCATGTGCCCGAACGGCTGTGGCAGCCCAGCGGCCTGTTCGCCGCCGGTGGCGACCAGATCTGGCTCTGGGTGGCCGCGATCCTGCCCGGCACCCTCACCAACCAGCTCTACTACCAGCGCATCTTCGCCACGAAAAACGTCTCCGACGCCCGTCGCGGCATCATCCTCAGCGGGCTGACCATCCTCGTCGGCGGCGTGTACGCGGCGGCCATCGGGCTCTCGGTCCGCGCCCAGCACCCCGGCCTCGCCAACCCCGAGGAAGCGGCCGGCTGGCTCATCACCCGGCTGCCGCCGCTGCTGCTCGTCACCTACGGGGCGTTCCTGGTGGCCACCATCGTCTCGACGTCCGGCAGCGCGCTGCAGTCCGTCGTCACCAGTCTGGTGCGCGACCTCTACGGCAGCGTCGCCGGAGGGCAGCGCACCGACCGGCGGATGGTCACGCTCTCCCGGATGTGCACCGTCGCCGTCACCGCGATAGCCGCCGTGCTCGCCATCTCCTTCCCGACCGCGCTCACCTGGCTGGTCGCCACCTACGCCTACTCGGCCTCGGCGCTCGCCGCCCCGCTCTTCCTCGGCTACGCGCTGCGCCGCCGCTTCCGGCTGACGCCCGCCGCCGCCCTCGCCTCGATGGCGGCGGGACTTGCGGGCTGCGGCGCGGCCCAACTCCTCGACACCCTGGTGCCGTACGCGGTGTACGGCATCGCCGCCTCCGCCGTCGTCCTCCTGGGATGCGCCCTCACATCCGGCCGCCCCGCCACCACCCTGCCCGCCCCCGCTTCTCCCGTCCCCGCCCCAGAAGGAGGCATCTCGGCATGACAGCACCCTCTGCCCCCGCACAGCCCCGCATCGCCGTCATCGGCGGCGGTGTACTCGGCGCCGCCACGGCCCGCGCGCTCGCCGTACGCGGCGCGGCGGTCACCCTCTACGAACGCACCGCGCTCGCCGCCGGAACCACCGGCACCTCCTTCGCCTGGGTCAACTCGCATGCCAAGAAGCCGCTTTCGTACCACGAGCTGAACTCAGCCGGTCTCGCCGAACACCACGCCCTACGGAAAGCGGGCGCACCGGCGCCGGACTGGTTCTTCCCCTCCGGCAACCTCGAATGGGCCGCCGACGAAGCGGGCGACGAGCGGCTCGCGGCGGCTTTCGCCGAGCTGGAGACCCACCGTTACCGCTGCTGCTGGCTGGACCCCGACCGGGCGCGCGCACTCGTACCGGACCTGCGCGTCCCCCCGCAGGTGCGGCGCATCGCGTACTTCCCCGAGGAGGGTTACGTCCTGCCGCACCCGCTGCTCGCCCGCCTGTGGGGCGAGGCCCGCGACCACGGCGCCGAACTGCGCTGCCCGGCCGAGGTGACCGGCATCGAGGAGCGCGCCTCGGACGTGCGCCTGGAGCTGGCGGACGGGACGCGCGCGAGCGCCGATCTGGTCGTCACCGCCACCGGACGGTGGAGCGCCCGCACCGCTGCCCTGGCCGGGGTCTCCCTGCCCATGGCGGACGCGGCCGAGCCCGGCTCCGCCACGGTCGGGCTCCTCGGCTACACCACCCCGACAGCGGCGCGGCTCGACGCGGTCCTCACCACGCCGCGCCTCAACATCCGCCCGGACGGCGGCGGACGCCTCGTGGTGCAGGGACTCGATCTGGACGTGGACGCCGACCCCGCCGCGCCGCCGCCCGCGGACGGCCGGCACGCCGCCCAGCTCCTCGACCGGCTCGCCGGCCTGCTGCACGGCACACAGGGCGCCGCACTCGAATCGCTCCGGGTGGGTCAGCGCGCGCTCCCCGCCGACGGCCTCACGGTCGCGGGCCGACTGCGCCCGGACGGCCGCGTCTACGCGCTGGCCACGCACAGCGGCATCACGCTGGGGCCGCTGCTGGGACGGCTCGCGGCCCAGGAGCTGCTGACCGGCGAACGCGACCCTCTGCTGGATGAGTTCGGCCCGGACCGCCTTACGGGCGCCGCGCCGGACTCCTTCGGGAAACTGGAGCGCCCGCGCTTCGCGGGCCAGCAGTGACGCGGTCGCCCGGGGCCGGACGGTACTCGCCCGCTACACCGACACGGCCGTCGCATCATAGCCGTAGATCCAGCCGCTGCGCACCAGCGGGTCCGCGTCCGCGAGGCTCAGGTCGCGTGCGCGCTGTGCGGGGCCGTCGGGCAGATGGTTGTCCTCGGAGCGTGCGTGGCTGGCCTGTTGCAGGCGGGTGGTGCGGTCGATGCGGGCCGCCTCGTACCGGGTGAGGGCGTACGGGGGATCCTCCGGAGTTGCGCTCAGACAGCGGGCGAGGACGGCGGCGTCCTCCATGGCCTGCGCCGCGCCCTGCCCGTAGAACGGGAACATGGGGTGGGCGGCGTCGCCGAGCAGGGTGATGCCACCGTGGCTCCAACGAGGCAGGGGCGGGCGGTCGAGGAGGGCCCAACGACCCGGTGCGGAACCGGCGTTGATGAGGTCGGTGACCCGCCCGTCCCAGCCGTCGAACTCGGCGCGGAACTCCTCGGTCCGCGCCGTGGCGCTCCAGGACTCCTCGGCCTCCTCCCCCGCCGGGGCGAAGGCGACGACGTTGACCTCCCGGCCGCCGGAGACCGGGTAGTGCACGAAGTGCCGCCCGGGGCCGAGCCACAGCGTCTGGGCGGGGCGCAGCGCGAAGGCCGGTGCCGCGGCGGCGGGCACGACCGTGCGGAAGGCGCAGAGGCCGGCGAAGCGCGGGCGCGTCGGCTCGGCGACCGCGCGGCGGACGAGGGAGTGCATCCCGTCCGCGCCGATGACGACGTCGGCGTCGGCGCTGGTGCCGTCCGCGAAAGACAGTCGCGCCCCGTCCCCGTGCGGCTCGACGGCCGTGCAGCGTGCGCCGAGCCGCACCGCGCGCTCGGGCACCACCGAGCGCAGGGCGTCGAGCAGATGGGCGCGGTGGATGGTGTAGGTGCGCTCGCCGTAGAGGCGTTCGCAGGCGCTGTCGAGCCGCTCGGCGGAGAGCACGGTGCCGTCCTGCCAGCGCCGGAACTCCCAGCCCCAGTCCAGCGGGACGGCCCGGCTCAGGGCCGGTTCCGCGATGCCGAGGGCGCGCAGCAGCCGTACGGCGTTGGGGGCGGCCACCAGGCCCGCCCCGACCTCGGTGAGCGCGGCCGCCTGCTCGTGGACCGTGGCAGTCAGCCCGGCCTGATGGAGGAAGCCCGCGGCGGCCATGCCGCCGATCCCGCCGCCCACGATCGCTATCCGCAGTTCCGTCTGCCTGTTGCGCACGGACACCTCCAAGACATCGCCGCGAACTCCCGTGTTCCTACGGCACTTTCGCGATCCTCTCCGGCTCCGGCACGCCACGGAACGGCTATGTTCATTGAACGAACGCCGCCGTCGGCCACCCGCATGGAGAAGGCAATGCCGCATTCCCGTCAGCCGGGCCGCAGTGTGAGCGCGCGCCTGCTCGACGTGCTGTTCGCCTTCCGCGCCACAAAACCCCGGCTGACCCTGGCCGAACTGACCCGCGCCACGGGCCTGCCGCACGCGTCGGTGCGCCGGCTCGCCCTGGAGCTGGTGGCGGCCGGGGCCCTCGACCGATCGCCGGACGGCACATTCACCGTCGGGATCCGGCTGTGGGAGGTGGGCACGCTGGCGCCGCTGAGCCTGCCGCTGCGCACGGTCGCACTGCCGTACATGGAGGACCTGCACGGCGCGCTGCGCCAGCACGTGCAGATCGCGGTCCTGGAGGGGACGTCGGCGGTGCTCGTCGAACGGCTCTCGGCGAACCACGCGGTGGACGTCGCTTTCCGCCCCGGCGGCCGGTTGCCGCTGCACAGTTCGGGTGTGGGAAAGGTACTACTGGCCCACGCGGGGCCCGAGTTGACCGAGGCTCTGCTCCGCGACGGGCTTCTGGCGCACACCCCGAGCACCGTCACCGACCCGGTCCGGCTGCGCGCCCAGTTGGCCGAGGCGCGGGAGAGCGGCACGGCCGAGGTGCACGGGGAGACGTCCCCCGGCGTGGACTCGGTGGCCACGCGCGTCCTCGACGGCGACGGCGAGGTGGTGGCCGCGCTCGGCGTCGTCGTCCGCGCGGGCACGGTGGACCTGCGGACGGTGCGTCCTGCGGTCATCGCGTCGGGACTCGCGGTGTCCCGCCGACTGGGCTGGCAGTCGGCGACCGGGATACGTCCCTGCTAGGGCCCTTCTGATGGATCTCCGTGGGAGAAGGAGCGGCGTTCGGTGCGTGCCCTCGGTGTGCGGTGTGAAGGGTCATGTGGCGGAGCCACCTGTCCCTTTGCGCCGCGCGGCACGCTGCCACTGCCGCACCCAGTCCCGGCCGTAGTCGTTGCCGTGCGGTGTGCGCAGCACGGTGTGGACGTGGAACGGCTCGGGTGTGTCGTAGTCGAGGAACACCCCGCAGTGGTGGTCGAGTTCGGCGATGACGACGGGCGACTGGACGCGGTAGTAGAACACGTCGTCGGGGCCGTGGCCGCCGATCCAGCAGAACCACGTCTCGTCCAAGTGGGCGCGCACCTCGCGCAGCCGGGCGGCGCGTGGCCCGGCGGGCAGCGGCCCGAGGAACTCCACCACGGCGGACATCACCAACTCCTGTGCCGCGTAAGGCATCCGGGACACGGGCAGGCCCTCGAAGGGGATCACGCGATTGTCCTGGAAGGCACCGGCGAGATGCCGTTCGTCACCGGGATGCACCCGGCCTTCGGGCATCGCCGGGTCGACCATCCGCGCGTAGACGGTGGCGGCCCGCCGCTGCTCCGGCGGCAGGGCTGCCATGATCTGTCGGCCGACGGCGATCCGGTCGGTGAGGGCGGTGTTCCCGGCGTGCGGTCCCGCGTCGATCGCGTTCGGTTCGGCGCCGAGGAAGACCGGGCCGAGCGCCATCCGCCCGTTCACGACGAGGCAGTTGACAGCGCAGTGATGCCCGAACAGCTGCCAGCCCCACGGGGCGTCCGTACCGGGATCGCCGTACAGGGCGATGTTGTAGCTGAACTCGTTGAGGATGCCTTCCAGGCCGACCACCTCGCCCAGGAAGCCGTTGATCCGCATCATCGTGCGGACCTCTTCGTACCCCTCCGGGCTGAGGGACGCCTCCACCAGAGCGAGTGCCGCCCGGCGCACCTCGGGCGCCTGGAACTCCAGGCGCAGGCCGGTGTCGAACTGCAGGAACTCGGGGTTGGCCCACGTCTGCCACTCCACGGAGTCCACCGGGTGGGAGATCCTCGCCCGGCTCTCCTCGTCCAGCATGCTCAGCAAGTTCCCTGCCGCGCCTGCCATTTCGGCCGTCGGCGCCTCTTCGCCCGGCCGCGCGGGGACCAGGGGGTGGATGCCCTCGCGCAGGGTGCCGTTCTCGGTGATCCCGGTGAAGTCGTTCTTGTACAAGGGGGCCCAGCCGCGCATCAGCTCGCCGGTGAAGGTGCCTTCGGCTCCGGCCACCTCGCGGTACGCGTACGGGTCGAGGCCCTTGAGCGCGGCGATGCGCGGGTGGTCGGGCGGGTAGAGATACCTGCGGTATGCGGCGGCGGATGACATGAGGCGTCCCTCTCGCGCTGGAGTTCCGGATCGGGCTGATGTGCGTGACGCGGTACGAGTTCGTCCGGCACGGCCCGCGCGATGCGCACGCACACCGGACGAACTCCCGCGCTAGGTACTGGCGTTGTGTCGCACGACGGCGGCGCACACGGCGGCCTCGTCGCCCGCCGCGATGGCCTCGACGAGGTCGGCGTGCACCTGGCAGCGCTCGGCCCGGTAGCGCTGTGACGCCTCGGCGTCGTCGTCGAGCCGGGAGGAGGCGGACGTGAGGTGTCCCAGCGTCCCGGTGTACACGGCCGCCGCCATGCGGTTGGGGCAGATCCGCGCGATGCGTTCGTGCAACGCCCAGTTGGCCCGCATGAACGCGTCCCAGTCAAGGGCAGCACGCAACTCTTCTACATGTGTGCGCAGTTCGGCGACGTCCGCGTCGGTACGGCAGCGGGCGGCGCCGACATCGACGAGCGCCTCCAAGTGGTCGCGCAACTCGATGGCGTCGGCGACCGTGGCCGGCTCCTCCCGGACGCTCAGCAGAGTGTGCCGCAGACGCACCACCGGACCCCGGTCGGCGACGAAGAGGCCGCCGCCGCGCCCCGGGCGGATCTCCAGAACTCCCCTGTCCCGCAATACGCGTACGGCCTCACTGACCGTCGAGTACGCGTAACCGGTCTCCTCCCGCAGGGCATCCAAGGTGCCTACGGGATCACCGGCCCGCAGACCGAGCGTGCGAATGCGGTCATCGAGAGCGGCGGCCAGTTGCTCGGCGCGCGTACGGCCAGGACTCGTGTTGAGTCCGGTCAGCGGCGCCCGGGAGGCCGCCGCACTCCGGGCCCGGACTCCTTGTCCGTCGGCTGGTTCGTGGGGCATAGTCGCCATCGAAGCATAAACCTCCGAACCTTTAAAGGTTTTTGAGTTCACGGACCGGGAGCAGCGCATGCGCATAGTCGGCATCCATCGGCAGGGCACGGGGACGGCGGTGGCCACGCTCTCGGCCGACGGTCAGGAGGTGACCGTGCTGGCTCCGCTGGAAGAGTTCTGGGCGGACCCGTCCCGCCACCTCACCTCGGACACCAGCGGGCCGACGCTGACGACGGCCCAGGTGACGCTCGTTCCTCCGGTACTGCCGCAGGCCCGCGTCATCTGCGTCGGCCTGAACTACCTCAAGCACGTGGCCGAGGGCACCTTCCGGGACGAGCGACTGCCGGAACACCCCACGCTCTTCGCCCGCTGGACCCGGTCCCTCACCGTCGACGGCGCCGAGATCCCCGTACCCGCCGGCGAGGACGGACTGGACTGGGAGGGCGAGGTCGTGGCGTGGCTCGGCGCACCCCTCGTGGACGCCACCCCGCAAGAGGCCCTCGCCGCGGTCGTCGGCTACTCCACCTTCAACGATGTCACCTCACGCCGGGCCCAGAAGCTCACCTCGCAGTGGATCCTCGGCAAGAACGGCGACAACTCGGGACCGCTCGGCCCCATGGTCCCCGCCGCCGAAGTGGGTGACCTGCGGGACGGACTGCGCGTCGTGACGCGGGTCAACGGCGAGATCGTCCAGGACGGCACCACCGACGAGATGGTCTACGACGTCGGCAGCACCCTCGCCCACATCTCCCGCACGTTCACGCTGCGCCCGGGCGACCTGCTCGCCACCGGCACACCGTCCGGCGTCGGTTACGCCCGCACTCCCCCGTGGCTCCTCCAGCCGGGAGACGTCGTAGAGGTCGAGGTGGACCGCCTCGGCCGCTTGCGCAACACGGTGACCGCCAACGAGGCACGCCGTGTGGGGGCACGGGGCCCGGCCATGCACGCGGGCTGAAGCCGGGTTTCGGACTTGGGGAGCGCCGGTTCAGACGATGCGCAGGAGAGCGGGTACGCGGCCTGGGTCCCGTGCGGCTCCGCCCGGGCGCTTCGGTAGCCGTCGACACTGTTCCCGCGGCCTGCCGGTGCGTGGTCGAGGACACTCATGGCTCATGGGGCCACCGACCCGACGAGATCCGCGGTCGCGTCCCACAACCGGCCGGCCCCTGCTGACCGCGCTGGGCACCGACCGGTTCGCCGCCGACGCCGAGTGATGCGGTGGGGCGCTACCCGGTGAGCTGGGGCACTTGAACCTCCGCACCGGCATGGGCGGGGACACGACGGCACGACCTGCTCATGGTGCCGGTGCCCCCGCCGAACTCAGGACGAGGTGCTCAGCTCAGGTGGAATTTCTGGGCGTCTGCTCCGTTGCAGTCCCAGATCTGGAGCCGGGTGCCGTTGGCCGTGGCGCCACTCGGCGAGTCCAGGCACCGGCCGGACTGCGGGTTGAGCAAGGAGCCGTCCGACTGTGTCACCCACTTCTGGCCGCCGACCCCGTTGCAGTCCCAGAGTTCGACCTTGGCGCCGCCGGCCGTGCCGTTGCCGACGATGTCCAGGCAGCGGCCCAGGGTGCGCAGCGTGCCGTCGGCGAGGTGCGCCCAGTGCTGGTCCTCGGCGTATTTCTGGCAGTCCCACAGCTGCACCGCCGCGCTGTTCACGCCGGTGTCGTCGGCGGCGACGTCGACGCACTTGCCGCCGGGGCCGGTGAACTTGCGCTGGTCGCCGTTGGGTTCGTCCGTCTGGCCTGCGTAGCCGACAGAGGTGATGTTGGCCTGGACGGCGTTCTCCGCCGCGTCGGTCGGGTAGCCGGTGACCATCACGCCCTCGAAGAACGTGCCGCGGTTCCAGTTGCTGTTGTCGCCGCCGGTGCCCAGGATGATGCCGCCCTCCTGCTGCATCGGCATGTACCCGCCCCGGTTGGGCAGCGCCCCGTCCCACCAGGTCGACAGGGCGCCCGACTGCGCGTTGCCGCCCTTGAGCGCGTATTTGGTCTGCCCGTTGTTCTTCAACACCGCCGTCACGTACGGGGTGTTGTTGCCGCGGTTGGCGGTGTTGGAGCCGTTGGCCCCCTGGAACATGCCGTTCTCCAGGTCTGCCTCGACCCACGGCCCCGATCCGGTGCAGGGGGCGAAGTAGCAGGTGGTGGCGATGGATACGGCGTCCATGTGGCCGTTGCCCGTGTCGGCGGGGGTGCGCTCGGCGTTGCCGTAGTCGAAGCAGCAGGCGGAGCCCACGTGAGTACCGCTTGCGACCATGTAGGCACCTTCGGCCTGACCGTTGACCGCCGTACCCGAAGCCTGTCCGTTGGAGCGGTAGCCGACGCCCGGCGAGACCCAGATGCCATAGACCTTGTGGCCGCCCGCCGTCACCGAGATCTCACTCGCGTCGGCGCCGCGGTCGGCGCCCATCCCGGCGGTGCCCGCGGGCCCGGGGCTGAGGTCGTTGTGGCGCGAGGTCTGGTCGTAGATCTTGCTCATCGAACAGGTGGTGTTCTGGCAGAAACTGTCCTGCGCCGCCGCGTCGGCGTAGCCGCCGGTCGCGAGCGGTCCGATGTCCTTGGTCGCCCCGTCGGAGGCTCGCTTCACCTGGTAGAGCGGCCCGTTGTAGGTGGAGATGAGGGCACGGGTGGTGCTGTGCGCGGCGACGCAGGGGGTGCCCGCACCGGCGTAGATGTCGCACGGCAAGGATGCGGCGGCGTGGGAGAGGCCCGGCATGTTGAGCAGCGCGCCGAAGACGAGAGCCAGCGTGGCGATGACGGAGAGGACCGCCCGGCGCGGGTCGGCGAGCAGGCCGGGTGCGGGGACGCCGGTTCTTCGGGCGGGATGAGGCGATCTGCGCATGATGTGCTCCCAGGGGGGTGAAGGTGGAGCCTCAACTCAGAGACATAGCAAGCGAGTTGCAGTGTCGTGCCAGAGCCGGAACGTAGACGCCCTGTTCGTTTACGTCAATGTTTGTTGCTTTGCCGCGCCGTTCCTTGAAGGAATATTTGGGGTTCCCGGACGGTGGAGCGATCTACAGCTGCGCGCCCACTCGGAACATCTGGTCCACGCGCAGCGTGTCGTGGCGGTCGCAAGGATGAGGGCCCCTGAGCCCGCCGGCAGGCGAGGACGGTACGCGCCTGCGAGCCGAACTCGAAACCGCGCCCATGGAACGCACGATAAGCGGGGAGTACGCCGGTCGCCGGCTCCGCCGGCGATGGTCGAGGCCGCGTATCCACTGAATCACCGGTCTGGCAGTTGCGGGATTTCGCCGGCGGCGAGTTGACATGCACCGAGGAGCCCTGGCGCCGGAGGCACGAAAGTTTCGTTCAGCACTTGTTTGATTTCGAGAAGGCCATTCGAGCGGAGCTTGAAATCCCTGGCGAGATTCCCTACGCCCGGGGTAGTGCGAGGCTGCCGGTGTCTCAGCCCTTTCTGACCGCATCGCTCACCTTGGCCGGTGCGGTCCGCCAGGGGGCTCCGTGTCCTGGAAGCACCCAGGAGGCGGCCAGTGGGGCGATCCGGTCGAGGGAGGCGAGTGCTTCGGCCGGGTCGTCCGTGAAGGGCGCGGGCTGAGGGCCGGTGCGGCCGGTGAGGACGTGCCGGGTCGTCAGGGCGTCGCCGACGAAGACCGCGTCGGCGAGCGGAACGTGAATCGCCACGCTGCCCGGGGAGTGCCCCGGCATACCCACGATCACGGGTTTCCCGGGCAGGTCCAGGACATCGCCGTCGTGGACCTCGGTCACCTCGCCGATATAGCGCGCGCGCAGGCCGTTCTTGCGCAGCGAGTACCCGAAGAACTTGAGGGTCGGCCCCACGCGCATCGGCCCCACGGCCGTCTTGGGCTTGTCGCCGGTACGGGCACGGTCGGCGTCGGCGGCATGCACGAACACCGGTACGCCGTGCTTGCTCCGCAAGCGTTCGGCAAAGCCGATGTGGTCGGAGTCGCCGTGCGTCAGTACGAGTCCGCGGATGTCGTCGACGGACTTGCCGAGGGAGTGGAGTTCGCGCTCCAGGTCATGCCAGTGGCCGGGCAGGCCGGCGTCGATGAGCGTGATGCCTTCGGGGGTGTCGATGAGGTAGCACGCCACCAGATCGTTTCCGAGGCGGTGCAGATGGGGTGCGAGTCTCATGGCGGTCTCTCCCGTGACAGGGGTGCAGGATGTGGGGATTCTCGATGGCTAAGCTACTTAGCTATGATGGCTATCGTCAATAGCTATCAGTGCGGAGGGGCCAGCCATGCCGACGCCGGAGAAGACCTCGCTCAGCGCGATCGTCGCCGCGGGCCGCGACCTGCTCGAGGCAGGTGGTCATCAGGGATTGACCATGCAGCGCGTCGCCGAGCGGGTGGGCGTGAGGGCCCCGTCGCTCTACAAACACGTCGGCAGCCGCGCGGCACTGCTGACCGCCGTGACCGAGGCCACCATCGAAGACCTCGCGTCCTGCCTGGAGGCGACCGACGGCTCGCTCGAGGAACTGGCACGCGCCTACCGGCGGTTCGCCGGCTCACGGCCCGAGGGGTTCCGGCTGATGCACGCCGCACAGGCGCTCCCCCGGGCCGCCCTCGACCGCGCGGCCCGCCCGGTGCTGAGCGCCGCCCTGGGTCTCACCAGCGAGCGGGAAGCGCTCGACGCCGCGCGCCTGCTGACGGCCTGGGCGACCGGCTTCATCGAGATGGAACTCAACGGCGCCTTCCAGCTCGGGGGCAGCATCGACCGCGCCTTCGAGTACGGCCTGAGCGGCATGCGCCGAGCGCTGACGAACGACCACCAGGGGCCGACGGCTTGACGGCCGAAAAGCACCCTGTGCGACATACCTCGTACGCGTGGTGCGGCCGTCAGGGGGCAGGCAGTCCCCGCTCCGCCACGTGCGCCCGCAGCAGAGCGGCGAACGCCGACCGCGCCGCCGAGCGGTAACCGCCGTCCCGGGTGAGCAGGGCCGCGGTGCGGTACGGCAGCGGCGGGTCCAGCGGCACAGGTGTCAGCCCCGGCCGGTCCAGGGTCACGGCGTTCGGCAGCACGGTGGCCAGCGGGCCGCCCCGCACGATCTCGATGAGCGCCAGGGCGGAATCCGCCTCGACCGCGACCCGCGGAACCACGCCCTGCTCCGCGAAGTACGCGTCGATCCTGGCCCGGGTCGCGAAGTCCCCGCCGAGCAGGGCCAGATCCCGTCCGGCCAGCTCGGCGACCGGTAGTGGCGTCGGCAGGGGCGACGGGTCGGTCCGGAACCCGGTGACCACGTCGAGGGTCTCGGTGAACAGCGGCTCGGCCGCGACCCCCGTCTCCCGGTCCCCACTGAAGCCGATGCCCGCGTCGAGCTCGTCGGCCAGCAGGGCTTCGCCGATACGGTCCTGCGTCGCCTCGCGCACCGACAGCTCCAGGCCGGGGTGACGGGTGTGCAGCGCGGCCAGGAGAGGACCGACGAGATAAGCGGTGAAGGTCGGCGTGACGCCCAGCCGCAGCCGTCCGCGCGAGAGGTCCCGCACGTCCCGCACGGCGCGGTCCGCCTCGGCCAGCTCACGCAACGCCCCCCGGGCGTGGGACACGTAGACCTCGCCCGCGTCGGTCGGCCGGACGGTCCGCCCGGTGCGGTCCAGCAGGGGCAGCCCCACGGCCCGCTCCATCCGGCGAATCTGCTGCGACAGGGTCGGCTGTGACACGCGCAGGGCGTCGGCGGCGCGAGTGAAGCTGCCGTGCTCCACGACGGCGAGCAGATACCGCAGGTGCCGCAGTTCCACGAGAGGGGGCATACCAGCAGCCTAGGCCCCCATATAGCTGCCATCTATAGGAGGCATGAACAGGGCGTCTTGGACGCTATAGGGGCAGGTCATCCACACTGAATGCGTCGTCGGTCCGTGACCGTGCACCGTGTGCCCGCAGCCGCGTACCGACATCCACCTCCCGCCGACAACCCCCACCGGAGGCATCGCATGGACTTCGTGCAGCGCACCATCGATCTGGCCCGTCAGAACGTCCTGGACGGCGGCCGCCCCTTCGCCACCGTCATCGTGAAGGACGGCGAGATCATCGCCGAACGCGCCAACCTGGTCGCCCAGACCCACGACCCGACGGCCCACGCGGAGGTCCTGGCCGTCCGCGACGCATGCGTCCGGCTCGGCACCGAGCACCTGACCGGGACCACGGTCTACGTACTGGCCCAGCCGTGCCCGATGTGTCTGGGCGCCCTCTACTACTGTTCCCCCGACGAGGTCGTCTTCGTCGCGACCCGGGATTCCTACGAGCCGCACTACGTCGACGACCGCAAGTACTTCGAGCTGAACACCTTCTACGACGAGTTCGCCAAGCCCTGGCAGGAGCGGCGCCTGCCGATGCGCCACGAGCCGCGCGAGGACGCCGTGGACGTGTACCGGCTGTGGCAGGACCACAACGGCGGCGACCGCAGGGTGCCGGGGGCACCGGTCGCCGGCTCCGGACAGAGCGCGTGAAGAACGGACCGGCCGGGACCCCGCGCGTAGCGGGGTCCCGGCCGGTCCGACGGGTCTGCCTGTCTCAGGCGCGGGCCGGGGCCTGCTCGGTCGGGGCTTCCTTCCCGGCCTGGTTGTCGGTACCGGTACGCAGAGCGGGGATGAGGGACGCGACGGCGGCCGAGGCGAGGGCCACGCCGCAGCCGATCAGCAGGCCCGTGCGGAAGCCGCCTTCGGAGGCGAGCGTGTAGCCGCCCATGCTGATGGTCATCTGCGCCAGGACGACGCCGATCACCGCCGACCCGATGGTGGTGCCCAGCGAGCGCATGAGGGTGTTGAAGCCGTTGGCCGCGGCCGTCTCGGAGACGGGGACCGCGCTCATGATCAGGGCGGGCATGGAGCCGTAGGCGAGAGCCACACCGCTGTTGATGACGATACCGACGATCATCAGGCCCCAGGCGGTGCCCATGAGCGGGAGAGCGATGCCGTAGCCGGCCGCGATCACCAGCGCGCCGCAGATCAGGGCGAACTTGGGGCCGCGCGCGTTGATGAGCTTGCCGCCGAACGGGGAGATGATCATCATCATCACGCCGCCGGGCGCGATCCACAGGCCGGCCGCCAGCATCGACTGGCCCAGGCCGTAGCCGGTGGCCTTGGGGAACTGCAGGAGCTGCGGCGCGATCAGCATGAAGGAGTACATGCCGACGCCGATCAGGATCGAGGCGGCGTTGGTGAACAGGACACGCGGGCGGGCGGTGGTCCGCAGGTCGACCAGGGGGTCGCGGGTGCGCAGTTCGTAGAAGCCCCAGGCGGCGAGCGAGACGACGGCGAGGGCGAGCAGGCCCAGCGTGGTGCCCGAGCTCCAGCCCCAGTCGCTGCCCTTGGAGATCGCCAGGAGCAGGGAGACCAGGCCGATGGCGAGGCCGATGGCGCCGGGTGCGTCGAACCGCTGGCCCTTGGCGCCGGCCGGGACGTCCGGAATGATGAAGAAGATCAGGGTGCCGATGATCAGGGCGAGAGCGGCGGAGCCCCAGAACAGGACCCGCCAGTTCGCGTACTGGGCGACGGCCGCGGCGAGCGGCAGGCCGATGGCGCCGCCGATGCCCATGGAGGCGCTGACCAGGGCGATGGAGCTGCTGAGCTTCTCCTGCGGGACGACGTCGCGCAGCAGCGCGATGCCCAGGGGCACCATGCCCATGCCCATGCCCTGCAGTCCGCGGCCGACGATCATCGGTACGACGGACGAGGCGAGGGCGCAGACGACCGAGCCGATGACCAGGGGCACGACGCAGATCAGCAGCATGCGCCGCTTGCCTATCAGGTCACCGAGACGCCCGGAGACCGGCACGCACACGCCGGCGACGAGCAGGGTGACGGTGACCACCCAGGCCGCGTTCGAGGAGCTGGTGTGCAGGAGCTGCGGCATCTCCGCGATCAACGGGGTCACCAGCGTCTGCATGATCGCGGCGACAGTGCCCGCCATGGCGAGCGTGGCGACGACTGCGCCTGAGCGTGCGGTCGGCTGGGGGCCGTCCATGATGGAGCTCCTCTACGAAACTTCGAGACATCGACAGGTGTGCATACGCCAGGAAGCGCGATATGCACAATACACACCTTGTGGTCCCACCACATCCATTGCCGGGTGCATATAGTGGCCGTAGCGAACCCGCGGGAGTCACACCACGAAGGGGATGTCACGTGAGCAGGGCGGAGCAGGCCGCGGACCGGGTGGAGTTCGAGCAGATGCTGTTGAGCCGCTACATGCATCTACACAAGAGCAAGGGACGCCGGGAGGGCAGCATCCTCGACCGCAGCGCCTACATCCTGCTCAGCCGCATCCGTACGCAGGGCCCGATGTCGATCGGACAGCTCGGCGAAGCCTTCGGCCTCGACGCTTCGACCCTCAATCGGCAGACCGCGTCCGCCATGCGCGCGGGCCTCGTCGAGCGCATCCCCGACCCCGAAGGCGGCATGGCGCGCAAGTTCCGCATCACCGGGGAGGGCGAGAACCGCCTCGACGAGGAACGCGCGTACATCGTCACGAGCCTGAAAAACATCATGACCGACTGGCCGGAAGAGGACATCGCCGCGTTCGCCGACTACCTCCAGCGCTTCAACGCGGGCATCGAGCGCCTCTACGGCATGCCGTGGCCGCGTACGCAGATGGCAGACCGGCCCGCCTGAGGCGTGCGGGGACTTCGCCGCCGCGTCAGGTGTCGCGGGACAACTCGTGCGCCGTCCACGGCGCGGCGACTTCAGCGGGTACTTCAGGCGTGACTTCAGGGGTCGGGCAGACCTCCGAGATGGTGTCCACCACGCGGAAGCAGTGACTGAGACCCGCCGCCCGGAGGATGCGGCGCGGCATCTCGTGCGGGCAGACCAGCACGAGCCGTCCACTCCGCTCGTCCACTCTCCGTCGCGCGCGGACCAGCAGGCGCAGCCCCGAACAGTCGAAGAAGTCCGTCGGGGTGAGGTCGATCACCACCGTGGGTGCGGGCGTGGCCGTGACGTCGTCCAGGTGCGGCAGGATCTCGGGCATGGCGGCGAGGTCGATCTCTCCGCGGAGCTCCATGACGGTCCACTCCTGGACCTCCCGCACGCGCACGAGCTCCGTGCGCGGGCCGTGCAGCTGCGCGTCGTTCATAGCGGCATCACCGGCACCTTCCTGAGTCACAAGGTGCTGCGAGCACGGGAGGGGGACGCTGACGGGGAGTACGCGGCGTGCTTACGCGTTCCCGCACCCTCGCAGGGGGAAGAATTCCAGCACATTCAGCGGGCATACGTCTAGCTTCAACTAAGCATCGAATTGGGCCAGTTGTGGTTGCGGAACCCGTTACCGCCACACCTCGCGCGGGCCGTCCAGCACCTTCCGAGGACCCGCCGGGCGGGCCGGCGGCAGGTAGACCACGCGAAAGGGAAGGTTCCGTTCGGCCGCCAGGGTCCGGGCCAGCTCCAGCAGGCTCAGGCCGGCCGTTCCCAACAGCGCCGAGCGCCGGACTCCTATCACCAAGCCGCCGATATCCTCACGGATGATCGCCGCCAGGAGGCGGGCGATCCTCGGCTCGCTGAATGGGCCCACGTCCCCGCGAAGCTGCAGCACGGCGATGCCCGCCAGCCGTCGCACCTCGACCGGCGCACGGCCGTCCACGTCCGATACAGCTGTCACCCACATCGCAAGCCGCTGCTTCATATTCATCAGCGGCCACTTGGCACGAAACGCGGCCAATGGAATCCGGGAAGGCACACTAGACGCCATTGCAACCCCCTGAGGATCCAACGACGAAGCAGGAACCGGAGTGGAAATTCTGGCACCGCGGCCGGATCGCAAGAATGGGCCGTTCGTCCCGAATCCACCCGCGCTCCGGCGTATCTCCAAAGGAGTGGACCGGTATTCGATCTACGCCGAGATCCTTGCGCCGATCGTGCGAACTTCCGCGACGTCCTTAGCACTCGCAGCGGAGGTCCGCGTGCCGGATCCGTGGTTCACTCCCCGCCCGCGGGCAACTCCACGGTCGAGACGACGCGGGTGAGCGAGGGCCGGCCCGGCACGGACCCGAATCCGAAACGGACGGGCGGATCCACCCGCCGCAGCGCCCCGAGATCGACACCTTCCCAGCGTGCGTGTGCCGCGGTGATCACACGGTGGTCGAGGGCCGCGTACCACTCACGCCGGCCCGCCCCCGCGCTGCCCCGGGTACGGACGCCGGACAGGAGCCACCGCGCGGGAAGGTCACATGCGGCCGCCCAGAGCGGGGCGCTCGCCACCCGGCGCGGAACGGCGCGCAAGGCGAAACCCAGCGCGTCCCGCCGCCCCGGAGCGAACGTCAGCCGCAACGGACCCGCGGTCACCTGCCACCGACCGGGCGTCGGCACGACGGTCACCGGGCATCGGGTGACTTCGTCGAAGCGGTAGGTCCCGGCCACGAATTCGGCGACCCGGGTATTCGGCGCGAGCAGCACCCGATGCCCGTCGGCCCGCTCCACCATCACGTCGGCGAACCCACCCCACGGGGAGCCGGGCCAGTAACCCACCACCAGGCGCGTGCCGGAGGCCGTGCCCACACCGGCGATCCACCCGTCGAAGCGCAGGCGACGGCCCCGGGACCGCGCCCGCTTCACGTCGGCCCCGGATCACAGAACACTTCACCATCGACGACGATCACACGGGCAGGCTAGGGCGTCCCCGTCGGCACGGGCGATCGCCGGGCGGGTGTGTCGCCGGGTGACGCCTCCACGGTGTCCATCCCGGCTTCCGCATGCCATGATCCTACTAAGCAGTAGCTTCGCGTCTCAGAGGAGAGGGATCACCGTGGCCCGCGTGTTCACCGTGAGCGGCAGCATCACCATCGATGTGTCCCCCGACGACGCCTACGGGGCGGTCAGCCGTCTCGAGGACATGGGCCGTTGGAGTCCCGAGAACCGCGGCACGACGGACGACTCACCCACCGGGGCGGCCGTTGTCGGCACCACGTTCGTCGGCCGCAACAAGCGTGGAGCGTTCCGGTGGGTGACGCAGTGCACGGTCACAGCGGCCGAGCCGGGGCGCCGCTTCGCGTTCCGCGTCCATGCGATCGGCCGCAAACGACCCGTCCTGCGCGCGCCGATCGCCACCTGGGAGTACCGGTTCGAGCAGATCGACGGCGGAACCCGGGTGACGGAGACCTGGACCGACGACCGCCGCGCCTGGCCCACGTTCGTGGCCAACACCTTCGACCGCGTCGCCACCTCGGGCAAGACGTTCGCCGTCTTCCAGCAGCGCAATATCGACGTGACGCTGCGCAACCTCAAGCGCGAACTCGAGCGCGACGACGCGGACCGCTCAGGCGGACTCCCGCACCACTAGCCACGTCACCGGCCGGGCGCCTCGGCGCGGCGCCCGGCGGCCGCTCACCACCTGCCCGGCGCGGGCGGTGGAACCACCGGGGGACGGTCGTCGCAGGTGATCGTGGAGGGCAGCTCCCAGGCGGCGAGCCAGGGGCCTGTCGTGCCTCCGCCGTCGTTGCCGCCGCGGTCCTCGACGGAGAACTCCGAACCGGTGGCGGGGAAGTTGAACGATCCGCAGTTGTTGATGCCCACCGCGCCCACATTGCGTGCGTCGACGTTCTCGAAGGAGGCCGAGCCCGCCGCGCGGGCACTGAGCACCGAGGTTCCGGTGCCGTCGACCTTGACGTCCTTGAAGTGGACGTTCGTGATGGCGTACTTGTCCTTCACCGGGTAGTCCGAGACGAGCATGATCGCGTTGTAGGTGTTGTCCAGGTAGTGGTCCCCGGTGACCTGGATGTCGGCGTCGATGTCCTTGTCCAGGGCGTAGAACCAGATGGCGCCCAGCCCGATCCTCCAGTTCAGTTCGTAGGTCCCGGCGCGCACCGTCGTGTTGTCGGTGATGCCGAGCCGTCCGGTGAACGGCTCGGCGCCGAAGCGCGAACCGACGTGGATGGCGCTGCCCTCGCGGACCGGGTCCGCGATCAGGTTGCCGGTGACCTTGTTGTCGGTGCCGCCGTACAGAGCGATGCCGTTGGCGAGGACCGGGGTCTGGACCGTGTTGCGGGAGAAGGTGTTGCGGGCGTCCTGCCGCTTCTCCGACCACATGGCGAGCGCGTCGTCACCCGTGTTCCGTACAAAGTTTTGCGAGACCAGTGAATCGGTCACGCCCGTATGGAAGTTGAGGCCGTCGGCGATCTGGTCCGCGATGACGTTCCGCGTGACCCGTACGTTCTTCATGGGGCCGTCGAACCAGAGGCCGACCTTGGTGTGGTGCAGGTACAGGCCGTCGATGGTGGAGTCGCTCAGCGCGCCGCCGATCGCGTTCACCTGGTCGGTGTCGATGCGCTCGCGGACGTCGCCCTCGACCGCGAAGCCGGACAGGTGGACGTCGTGGCTGCCGCCGTCCGCCGCGTCCTTGCCGTAGAAGCCGACGCCTGTGTGCACCGAGCCGTCGGGTGCGGGGGTGTCGAGGGTGACCTGATGGCCCTTGACGGTCGTGTACCAGTTGCCCGCGCCGACGATCGTCACGTCGTCGACGATGATGTGCCGGTCGACCTGGTACGTGCCCGGGGGCAGGTACACCTTCAGGTGTCGGCGCTTCGCCGCGGCGATGGCCTTGTCGATCGCGTCGGCGGAGTCGCGGCGTCCGGTCGGATCGGCACCATGGGCCAGCACGTTCACGGCGCGCGTCTCGACGTGCGGCGCGCCGACCAGTTCCGAGTCGAGCAGATCGATGACCGTCCAGGCCGCCTTCGTGCCGAGGGGCGCGGTGAGGCGCACGGTGTCACCGGCCCGGTAGGTACTGCCCAGCTTCACCCGCCGCTCGTCGTAGAAGTGGCTGGGTCGGAACGGCTTGTCGACGGCGGGGGCCGGCGTCGTCGCCGACGGGACGCAGCCGCACTCGGTGATCCACCAGTCGGGGTGGAGCAGATCGGCCTGCGGGTCGTTGCTGAACGGGTACTGGTTGTAGAGCCACGCGTACTGCGAGGTCAGCGTCATCTGAGCGTGCCGCTTGCCGTTCACCGCGATGCCCAGCGGGGCCGTGATCCCGCCCCCTCTCTCGGCGTCGGGGATGCTGTAGCGCACGGTGAGCGCGTTGGCCGCGCGGGGCAGCGTGAACTCGACGTACTGGCCCGGCTTCAGTTTCACGGCGGAGCGGCCCGACGCCTCCGACGGCAGCGCGTACGCGGTGCGGTCCGGGCCGATGACGGTGCCGTCGGTACGCGCGCTCTCCGCCTCCTGCTCGGCGAACGGCACGTCGGCGCCGCGGCCCTCGACCAGCGAGGGGGCGAGGGCGGCGCGGGTCACCGGAGTGGGCGCGGGCGTCGGGCCGCCGGCCGCGAGGGCGGGTGGGACGACGGCGAGGGAGAGCCCGGCCGCGGCCGCCGTGAGGGTGGCGGCGAGCCGGACCGATCTTCGGCGCGGGCCACGGCGGCATACCGCGGCCGTGCGGGCGGAGTACCACGACATCCGGTTCTCGATTCTCTTGGGAGAACGTGCGGGGCGACGCGCAAGTGCGGTGACAGTAGGGCGACTTGGCGTGGTTCCACAAGAGATTCGTGCAGGATTTCCGCAGGAGAGATTGTTACTTGCGTATTGCTGTTGGATTCTTGCGTGGCGCCGCGGCTAGGGAGCGAGCGGGAGGTCGGCGAGGAGCTGCCAGCCGGTGGGGGTCAGGGCGACCACGTACAGAGCGCTGATCTCGGTGGTGATCGGCAGGCGGGCGGCAGCGCGGCGGGCGATGTCGGCGGCGGTGCCGGGGTCGGCGTCCAACGCCACGGAGACGTGCACCGGCGGGTCCTGGCCGAACCGGCCGCCGTAGGGGACCTGTGCCGGGAACGCGGCGCGTACCGCGCCGGCCGCCGCGCGCAGCTCGGGCACCGGGATGTTGACGAACCCGCCGGCCTGTTCGACCGTGTCCAGCCGGATCGGGATCCGGCCGGCCGGCAGCGCGGCCCGCAGACGGTCCAGCTCCGGCTCACCGACCTCGTCGGCGGGCAGCCACGGGTAGAGCAGCGCGGCGTGTGCGGGCACACCCGGCCGCACCACCCGCGCGTCCACCCCGGCAGCCAGCTCCAGCAGCGGTTCGGCGTCCGGCAGCACTGCCAGCACTGCCGTGGTCCCCAGTCGCGTCATGACCCGTTCACCCGTCCTTCCGGTCCGTCGGCAGCATGCCATGGCGGTGGGCCGCGCCCGACGGGGGATGCGAGGTGCTCCGGTTGCCGGTCAGAACCGCGTGAGCGAGTTTGTTAGTGATCGAGGGGGCCCGAAACGGTGCCGCCCGCTCCATCCCAGCTGTTCGCTTCTCAGGAGGAACCATGAGCAACCCCGGGCAGAATCCGAACGAGCAAGAGGGTCCCGCGGACGGCGGCGCGGCCGGTACGCCGGGCGTCCACGACGGCGGCGCGGACGGCGGAGCCGAAGGGCCCGCGGACGGCGGCGCGGCCGGCACCCCCGGCGTCCACGACGGCGGCGCCGATGGCGGAGCCGAAGGGCCCGCGGACGGTGGCGCGGCCGGCAAGCCGGGCGTCCACGACGGCGGCGCGGACGGCGGAGCCGAAGGACCTGCCGACGGCGGCGCGGCCGGCACCCCCGGCGTCCACGACGGCGGCGCGGACGGCAGCGCCGGTTGAGCACTCCCCCTGTCGCACTCCAGGATGCCGGCGCCACGACGGGCGCCGGCGTCCTCGAAGCACGCCTGACCGGCCTGCGCCGGGAGGACTTCGCCCGTGACGTGTGGGCGCGCGCACCCCTGCTCACCCGTGGGGCGAGTGACTTCTCCGACCTGTTCTCGGCGGCCGCGGTGGACGAACTCATCTCGCGTCGCGGCCTGCGCGCTCCCTTCCTGCGCGTCGCCAAGGACGGTGCCACGCTTCCCGAGTCGTCGTTCACCTCCCCCGGCGGTGTCGGCGCGACCGTCGCGGACCAGCTCGACGACACGGCACTGTGGCGCAGCTTCGCCGACGGCGCGACGCTGGTTCTGCAGGCGCTGCAGCGCACCTGGGAGCCGATCGCGGACTTCAGTACCCGGCTCGGGACGGAGCTGGGCCATCCCGTGCAGGCCAACGCCTATGTCACGCCGCCGCAGAACCGCGGATTCGACGCCCATTACGACGTCCACGACGTCTTCGTCCTACAGGTCGCCGGGGCCAAACGCTGGACCATCCACGAGCCCGTCCATCCCGACCCGCTGCGTGACCAGCCGTGGACCGGCCACCGCGCCGCGGTGGCCGAGGCCGCCCGGGGCCCGGCCCGCATCGACACCGTTCTCGAACCGGGTGACGTCCTCTACCTGCCGCGGGGCTGGCTGCACGCCGCCCAGGCGCAGGGCGCCGTCTCGATCCACCTGACGCTCGGCATCCACAACTGGACGCGCCACGCGCTGGCCGAGCAGCTCGCCCAGTCCGCGCTCGCACTGCTCCGCGACGATCCGCGGATGCGCGGCTCGCTGCCGCTGGGCGTGGACGGGCCGGCCGACGAACTCGGGTTCGTCCGCGAGCGCCTCGTCGCCGCTCTCGCGGAAGCCGATCCCGAGCCGCTGTTCCAGCGCACCCGGCGGAGCCAGGCCCGCCCGGCACCGATGGGACCGCTGGCCCAGCTCGCGGCCGTCGAGGGCCTCGCCCCCGACTCGCCGGTGCGGCTGCGCGCGGCGCTGGAGGCACGCCTTGACGGGCGGCGCCTGACCACGCGCGTCGGCTGGCTCGACTTCACGGAACCCGATCTGCTCTCGGTGGCCCGCCTGCTCGACGGCGAGGTGCACACCGCCGACTCCTTGGGCCTCGAACTCGTCGGGAGACTCATGCGCGCGGGCGTACTGGTGCCCGCTGAACAGTGACGTGGCCACGGTGACCGCGGCGGCACGCTTCTTCTGCGCCGATGCCGCCCAGGCACGCGGTGACGCGCTCGCGGGCACGGCACCGTACGGCTCCGTCTGGGTCCTGATCGAGTACCGGGGCGGCTGGCCGTCCAACGGCTTCGACGGTCTCGATCTGGAGCCGGAGGTCAAGGGACTCGTGTTCGCCGCGGCCCAGGCTCTGCGGGCACGCATCCTTCTGATCAGGCGCCCCGGCCGCCGCGTGCCCGAAGGCCCCAGGCGCTGGGCCGTACTGCGCCATGACGGCGGCGGCGCCCACCGCCAGACGTGGGGCACGTGGAACCGTGACGAGGACCTGTCCGGGATCATCGGCGCTCTCGGCGCCGCCGGGGAGCCGGGACACCCGCCCGTCGTCCTCGTCTGCGCCCACGGTCTGCACGACGTCTGCTGCGCCGTACGCGGCCGGCCCGTGGGACGGGCCCTGAGCGAGCGCTGGCCGCACCTGGTGTGGGAATGCACGCACGTGGGCGGCGACAGGTTCGCCGCCAACGTCGTCGTCGCGCCCGACGGCGTCTACTACGGCAATCTCACCGCCGGTTCGTCCGTCACAACGGTCGAGGAACACCTGGCCGACCGTATCCACGCGGACCATCTCCGCGGATACACGGATCTCTTCCCACCCCAACAGGCCGCCGTGGCAGCCGTACTCGGGCGTTTCGGCCCGGCAGGGCGGCACGAGTACGCGATCGAGGCGACGTCCCGCGACACCGACCGCTGGCGGATCCGCATCACCGGCCGCCCACCCCGGTCGTCGGCCTTCGACGTCGAGGTACGGTCCCACCGCACCCCGCCCTACCGACTGACCTGCCACGGCCGGGCATGGAGTTCAGCCAACGTCTACGAGGTCACCTCGTTGGACGTCGGCTGAACCCGCCGCCACGTCACCCCGGCAGCCCGGCTCCGCCGAGGGGACGCAGGTCGATCCGCTCGGGCGGACCTGCCAGGAGCGGCAGTGCCTGCCCGATCAGTTCCCCGGCTCCGTCCGCGGAGAGCGAGGCGGTGTGGTCCGCAGCGCTGCGCCAGATCTCGGTGACCCACACCACGTCGTCCTCGCCGGACGCCGTGTTCACGACGTACAGCTCGCACCCTGGAGCGTCCCGCGCATGGTCCGCTGCTTGCAGGAGGAGGCCGGCCAGGGCGTCGCGCTGTCCTGCCTGTGTGCGGAACTTGACGTAGTAGCCGACCTTGTCCATACCTGTCCTCCGGTGCGCTGAGGGTGCGGATGCCAGGGCGATGATCGCATTCCCTATGCCTGTCGCCGGACGGTCAGGCGCTTGCCCTTCGGTCCGGTCCACTCCAGGCGTACGACACCGGCCACCGCGGCGTCGTCGACGCGGGACGGATCGGCCCAGTAGCCGAAGGCGGGGTTGCGGAAGAAGGTCGCCCACAGGCCTCCGTCGCTGTCGGTGAAGAAGTTGTTGTGCCCGGCGCCCACGCCCGCGGTCCAGCGCTCGGAATAGGGGCCCTCGAAATGGTCCGCGACGGCGACGATCGCGTCGTACTGGTACTGCGTCCGTCCGGTGCCCGCCACCTCGTAGGCGTAGCGGGGGCTGCCGTAGGCATCGATGGAGGTGCGGTCCCACGCGGCGTGCACCAGGAAGTACTTGCCGCCGTGCTTGAAGACGTAGGCGCCCTCGAGGTACGGCTCGGGTGTGTAGGGAGTCTGCTTGAACTCCGGGAGGTTCGTCGTGGTGACGATGTCCTCCATGTCGGGGCGGAACTTGGCGTACAGGTTGTTGTGCAGCACCAGCCAGGCGTCGGAGCCCTCCGAGTACAGGCCGCCGTCGATGTGGTGGTACGCGCCGGGCTTGATGAACGACGGTCCGCCGATGAACGAGTCACCGAAGGGCTTGTCGAGGTTGCCCTCGGCGAGACGGTACGGGCCCGCGACCCCGCCCTCGCTCACCAGCAGGAACGAGCCGACCTTCTTGGAGTGGTCGCCCATGCAGGCGACGATGTACCACTTGCCGCGGAAGTAGTGCAGTTCGGGCGCCCACGCATTGCCGCGCTTGCCGAACTGGCCGTCGTCGTACCAGTGTTCCTGCCACGGAGCGACGACGGTGCGGCCGGGGCGGTTCTCCCCGACGAACTCCGGGGACCACACCTTTCCGCGCTCGGCGTCGGGCCGGATGCCGGTGGTGTCGGCCAGCTTCCACGGGCCGTGCAGGGAGCGTGCAGTCCAGACGAAGATGCCGTCGTTCCACGGGCCGGCGGCCGTGAGGCCGGGCACGCGGGTGGTGCCGGTGGCGACGTAGAGCGGGCGGTCGTCGACGACGAAGCAGTTGACATAGGTGTCGCGCATCCAGACCCGGCCGAGCTCCTTGTCGCGGGGGCGGAGCTCGAGGGGCAGGACGAAGGAGTTGTCCTCGCGCGGCCACAAGTCCTCGCGGGCGTCGGCGAGTCCGTACGGTCCCAGGTCGGGCCAGTTCGCCGGGTAATGCTTCGTCTTCGCCGGGCCGCCCTTCGCGGCGGGCAGCGCCTGGGCGGCGACCGGGGGCAGCGCGACCGCTCCCACGGTGCCGGCGACACCGGCCAGCATGGACCGTCGGCCTATGTGCGTTCCGTTCTCGGATCTCGTCATCAGTCTGTCTCCTTCATCGTCACGGGGGTACGGCGTGCGGTTCAGCGCTGTCCGGCCTCGGCGCGCGCTTCGGGTTCGTCGCTCTCGAAGGCGGAGAGGGTGGTGTCGTAGTCCGTCTCCACGTCGTACATCGGCGTCATCCAGTGGTAGAAGTTGTCGCCGCGCTCGCGGAGCAGGTCGTAGAGACGCCGGGTCAGTTCCGTGCGTATGTCGCGCAGTTCCGGCTGGTCGTAGCGGTTGTGCAGTTCGTCGGGGTCGGCATCGAGGTCGTAGAGCTCGTTGCGGGACTCCGGATTGATCACCAGCTTGTGGCTTCTGGTGCGCAACATCCGCTGTGGGTACGGGAAGTGGTGACCGTGGAACTCGGCGAGGTGGTGCTCGTCCCACCGCGGGTGCTCGCCGCGTACGAGGGGCAGCAGGCTGCGGCTGTCCACGGCCGGGTCGGTCCTGCTGCCCGCCAGGTCGAGGATGGTGGCGGTGCAGTCGGTGAGGGAGACGAACTCCTCGCGCACCTGGCCCTGCGGGGCGCCGGGGACCTTCAGCAGTCCGGGGATGCGGTAGATGTCCTCGTACATCGCGGGACCCTTGTCGTGCAGCCGGTGGGAGCCGGTGAACTCGCCGTGGTCGGCGGTGAAGAAGACCGCGGTCCGCTCGTCGAGGCCCAACTCCCGCATGGCGTCGAGGATGCGGCCGATCTGCTCGTCGACGAGCGTGACGTAGCCCCAGTAGACGGCGATCAGCTTCCGCGACTCCTCCAGATCCATGGTGTCGAACGCCCACAGCTTGCTGTAGTTGTGCTGGACGGCCGGCTTCGCCGCGAAGGTCTCGCTGATGGAGGCGGGCAGTTCGACCAGGCCGGGGTCGTACATGTCGTAGTACGCCTCCGGGAGGATGTACGGCAGGTGCGGGCCGAAGAAGTGGGTGGCCAGGAAGAACGGTGCGCCGGTGCCGCGGTCCTCCTGTTCGGCGAAGCGGTGGAGCATCTCGATGGTGCGTGTGGCCAGGTAGTACTCGAAGGTCGCCTCGACCGGTTGGTGGAGGCGGGCGGCGAGGAGGTTCCCGGGGCTCCCGTTGGGAGTCGTGCCGCGCACCGGATCCGTGATGCGGTACGGGGGCAGGCCGTTCTCCGCCAGGTAGGCGAGGTAGTCGGGGTGGTCCACGGGGTTGTGCCAGCCGGCCAGGTCGGGCCCCTCGAAGCCGTAGTCGGCGGCGGTACGCCGTACACCGCCGTGCCACTTGCCGAGGAGGCCCAGGTTGTAGCCCTCGGCGCGCAGTTGCTCGGAGAAGGTGAACTGGCCGTCGGAGAGGTCTTCGAGATAGCCCACGTTGCGCTCGTAGTTGGCGAGCAGCTTGTGCCGGAACGGGGCCGCCCCGGTGAGCAGGCTGGCGCGTGCCGGAGTGCAGATCGCGGTGGGGGTGTAGAAGCTGTCGAACCGTGTGCCGTCGGCCGCGAGCCGGTCGAGGTTCGGGGTGTGCGTGTGCGGGTTGCCGTACGCGCCCAGGGTGTCCACCCGGTGTTGGTCGGTCATCAGGAAGAGCATGTTGTGGCGCACGGAGGGCCTCTCGGGTCGGTCCGGCTCGCACGTCGGCCGGGGCGGGCCGACGCGGCCTTGGGAGCGTGACGCGGCTTCCGGTGCGTGCCGAAGGTGCCGTGCGACGCATGTTCCGATCAGGCGGCGAATTAAGTCAAGAGCACGGACCTTAATCACGTCCGAGACGTCACATCAAGGCGCGCGAGCGTCGTTCCGCGCCGTCCGCACACCACAAGTCCGGGTGTTACGAGGGTATTTGCCCGCAAGTGACAGCAGGTCAAGCCGCTGTCGGCGCAGGTGCCCACGCGGGTATGGCGTTCGTATGAACAATTTGTTTCGACTCATTGACGAAAATACTCGGCGCTCACATGCTGTGCTGCATGCACGAACACGACGGCCCGCTGACGCGGCTCCGACGCAGCCACGAGCAAGCGGTCCTCGAGCTGCTCCGCAAGCACGGTCCGCTGAGCCGCGCCGAGTTGGGCGACCGCAGCGGGCTGTCCCGCACCACGCTCCACGACATCGTCGCGGGGCTCGTCGGCAATGGCTCCGTGGTCGCGGGCACACCCCACGTCGAGGTGCGCAAGCGCGGCAGGCCGGTGGAGAAGCTCAGCCTCAACCCGGCCGCCGGCGAGGCGGTCGGCATCGACTTCGCGCGCCGTACCGTGCACGTCGCGGCGGTCAACTTCGCCCATGAGGTGATCGGTTCGGCGAGCGAGGCGCACACCGCTGACCTGTCGTGGCCCGAGCGGATCGACATCGCGGAGCGCCTCCTCGCCACGTCGGGCGTCGTCCACCTCGACGCGCTCGGCGCGATCGGCGTCGGCGTGGTCGGGCCCATCACCGACCCCGGCAGCGAGAACGCCCGCGCGCAGGGCATCGACGGCCTGCCGGACCTGCTGCGCAAGCAGTTCGGTGTGCCGGTGCTCCTGGACAACAACACCCGGCTCGCGGCGCTCGCCGAAGCGGTGTGGGGCGCGGCGGCGGACAGCAGCGACGTGCTCTACCTGCGGTTGTCGCACGGCGTCGGCGGCGGCCTGGTCGTGGGCGGCGCGCTGCACCGCGGCCGCAACGGCCTGTCCGGCGAGTTCGGGCACATCACCGTCGACCCGGCGGGAAGACCCTGCGGTTGTGGCGGAGTCGGCTGTCTGGAGACCCGTGCCTCCCTCGACGCGGTCCTGCACCGCTACCGCGAGGCCGGCGGCCGCGCCGACGACCTCGCCGGACTCCTCGACGCCACGGCCGCCCGCGAACCCATCGCCCTGAACGTGCTGGAACGCGTCGGCAGCGACGTCGGCGGGGTACTGGCCGCGGTCTGCCATGCCGTCGGCCCGGACGTCATCGTCGTCGGCGGCGAGCTGGCGGAAGCCGGCCCCGCCCTGCTCGGGCCGGTCGAACAGGCCCTGCGGCAGCAGCTGATGCCGCTGGCCCGCCACCACGTGGACGTTCGGCGCGCGACGCTCGGCGACGCCGGCAGCGCGCTCGGCGGCATCGCCCTCGTCCTCCATGAATCCCCCCTGCTCTCCCACTACCCGCGGCCCGTCTCCGAGGAGAACGCGTGAAGCCACCAGCGAGGAACCCATGGCTGTGATCACTCCCGTTGACAAGACCGCCACCGACGAGCGGCAGCGGCAACCGCGCCGCTCCCGGCACCGGCCCCTGCTCCTCAACGTCGTCGCGGTGGCGGCAGGCATCGCCGTGTGGGGTGTCGTGGCCGCCCTCGGCCTGGTCGAGAACCTGCCCACGCCGGCCGAGGTGGCCCAGAAGGCCGGCACCATGATCTCCGACGGCACTCTGGCGTCCGACACGCTCGCCAGCCTGCGCCGGGTCCTCATCGGCTACGCCCTCGGGGTCGCCGTGGCCGTACCGGTCGGCTTCCTCATGGGCTGGTATCCGACGGTGCGCGCCCTGATCGAGCCGTACATCCAGTTCTTCCGCACCATCCCGCCGCTCGCGCTCATTCCGCTGGCGGTCGTACTCCTCGGCATCGGTGAGGTGCCGAAGATCGCGGTGATCTTCCTGGCCTCGTTCATGTCCTGTGTCCTCTCCTCCTTCCAGGGCGTCATCGACGTCGACAGGACACTGATCAACGCGGCCCGGGTGCTCGGCGCCTCGGACCGCACCATCTTCGCCAAGGTGGTCGTCCCGGCCTCCACTCCCTTCATCCTCGTCGGCATGCGGATCGGCCTCGGCGCGTCCTGGGCCACCGTCGTCGCCGCTGAACTCATCGGCGCGGAGGAGGGGTTGGGCTACCGGATGCAGAAGGCGTCCACCTGGTTCGAAATGGACACGATCTTCGTGTCCCTGATCACGATCGGCGTGCTCGGGCTCGTCATGGACCGGCTGCTGCTGCTGGCCGAACGACGCCTCACCGGCTGGCAGGAGCGACGATGAACAGCAAGATATCTTTCCGCGACGTGGTGAAGACCTTCCCGCTGAAGGGCGCGACCTTCACCGCCCTGGGCGGCGTCAGCCTGGACATCGCGGACCAGGAGTTCGTCACCGTCGTCGGCCCCTCCGGCTGCGGAAAGTCCACCCTGATGAGCATGGCCGCGGGACTGCAGGAGCCCGACTCGGGGAGCGTCCTGGTCGACGGCACGCCGGTGTCCGGGCCCGGCCCCGACCGCGGGGTGATCTTCCAGCAGTACGCCCTGTTCCCCTGGCTGACCGTACGCCAGAACGTGGAGTTCGGGCTCAAGCTCGCCTCCATACCCGGTGCGGAGCGGCGCCGGCGCGCCGATCAGGCCATCAGTCTCGTCGGCCTGGACGAGTTCGCCGACGCCCTGCCCAAGACGCTGTCCGGCGGGATGAAGCAGCGCTGCGCCATCGCCCGTGCGTACGCGGTCGACCCCCAAGTGCTGCTGATGGACGAGCCGTTCGGAGCGCTCGACGCGCTGACCCGGGTGCAGCTGCAGGATCAGCTGCTCGCGACCTGGAGCCAGGAGAAGCGCACGGTGCTGTTCATCACCCACGACGTGGACGAGGCCGTCTACCTCGCCAGCCGGGTCGTCGTCATGGCCGCGCGGCCCGGCCGTGTCCACCGTGTCATCGACGTGGATCTGCCCTACCCCCGCACCGAGGAGATCCGGCTCTCCCCCGAGTTCCGGCGCATCCGCAACGAGGTGTGGACCTCCGTGTACCACCAGGACGCGCCGCCCACGGCCGCCTGATTCGGCCTCAACCAAGCCCTCCCCCTGGGCACTTCGCAGTAACAACCCCGTGCATCACCCCGAGAGGACCCTCAGCATGCCCAGAAGGTCGATCAGGCACGCCGTCACGGCGCTGCCCGTCGCATTCATGCTCTCGCTCTCCCTCAGCGCCTGCTCCGGCGGCGCTTCCGATGACGACAGCACCGTCCGGTTCGGCTACATCGGCGACTACAACGGTGCCAGCCTGCTGGCGATCGCCGAGAAGCAGGGGCTGTGGAAGAAGGCGGGCCTGACCGCACAGGTGAAGCCGTTCAACAACGGACCCGTGCAGATCCAGGCACTCAGCGCCGGTGACCTCGACTACGGCTACATCGGCCCCGGCGCGATGTGGCTGCCCGCCTCCGGCAAGTCCAAGGTCATCGCCGTCGACACCCTCACCTATGCCGACCGGGTCATCGGCCAGCCCGGTGTGAAGACCATGAAGGACCTCAAGGGCAAGCGGGTCGGTGTACCCGAGGGCACCTCGGGCGACATGGTCCTCAACATCGCCCTGGAGGAGGCCGGGATGACCGTGAAGGACATCACCAAGGTCAACATGGACCCCTCCACCATCGTCTCCGCCTTCTCCTCCGGGAAGATCGACGGTGCCGGCTTCTTCTACCCCGCCATCGACACCATCAAGAAGAAGGTGCCGGGCCTTGAGGAGATAGCCGGCACGAAGGAGACCGGGGACTCGTTCCCCACCGCGTTCGTCGCCGGCAACAAGGTGCCCGACGACAAGAACAGCAAGGTCATCAAGGTGCTGCAGCAGGCCAACGACTGGCGGCAGCAGCACCCCGACGAGACCATCACGCTCACCGCCGGGATGCTGGAGGTGACCGAGGCCCAGGCCAAGGCCGACGCGTCCCACGTCGAGACCCTCTCCACCGAGGACCTGGCCGCCAAGACCAAGAGCGGCGAGGTGGACACGTGGCTGAAGAAGCTGGGCGACTTCTTCGTCCGCAACAAGCAACTCGACGACAACCCCGACCCCGCGACGTACTACACGGGTGATCTCTACACGAAGGCCTACAGCAAGTAGTGCCCGGCCACCGGATCGGGAACAGGCGGGGACCGATACCTGTCAGCCGGGACTGGAGCGCCCGTGCCGCCAGTAGCCGAAGAACGCGATGTCGGCCTTCGCTACACCTCGGTCGCGCACGAGATGCCGGCGCACCCCGGTCGCCAGGCCCGACTCCCCCGCCGCCCAGGTGTAGGAGAGGCCCGGCGGCAGCGCCGCGTCCTTGACCGCGTCGAGCGCGAGCCGGCCGGGTACTTCGGCGGAGCCGTCCCGGGCCAGCCAGTGCACACGGACGCCCGCGGGGGCGACGACGTCCTTGCGGATGTCAGCCGTTTCGGGCACCTCCAGGAAGACCTCCGCGGCCAGGGAGTCGGGCGCGTTCTCCAGGATCGCGAGGACCGCGGGCACGGCGCTCTCGTCCGCGACGAGCAACTGTGCCTCCGCGTCGGGCGGCGGGAGGTAGGTCCGGCCCATGTCGAAGATGCCCGCCTGGTCGCCGGGACGGGCGCCCAGCACCCAGGAGCAGGCGGGGGTGGGCCCGTGCAGGGCGAACTCGATGTCCACTTCGCCGAGTTCGGGCCGGACCCGGCGGATGGTGTAGTTGCGCACCCAGGGCCTGCGTGACTTCGGCAGGAGCAGCACCTGCGCCATCCAGGCCTCGTTGGAGAGGGTGGGCATCGTGAGGCCGGTCTGCCCCGCGCGGGGCAAGAACAGCCGCACGGCCTGGTCGAAGCCGGTCGGCAGCAGATGTTCGAGTTCGGGGCCGCCCAGGGTGACGGTCGAGAAGGTGGGGGAGGTTCTGTCGGTCCGGCGCACCTCCAGCGTGATCATGCGCCGGGATGTGGGTGACTGCACCTTGGGAAGCATGGTGTTCTCGGTGCCTTTCAGAGGTCGAGGACGAGCCGGGCGGACGAGGCCCGGGAGACACAGGCGTACATCCGGCCTTCGGGGGCGCCGACGTCGTCCCGGTGCTCGGGTGTGCCGTCGAGTACGGCGACTTCGCAGCTGCCGCAGACCCCCTCGCGGCACCCGGAGGGAAGGGTGCGCCCGGCATGGGCGAGCGCGTCGAGAAGCGACTCGTCGGCCGGTACGGCGACGGTCTCCCCCGAGCGGGCACAGACCGCCTCGAAGGCCGTGTCCGGGCCGAAGGTCCGGGCCACCGGCTGGAACCGCTCGGTGCGCAGCCGCTCGGCGGGGAACGCCGCGTCGGCCGCCGCCAGCATGGCCGCGGGGCCGCAGCAGTAGACCAGCGTGTCGGCCTCCAGCGTGGCCGCGAGGGCGTCGAGGTCCGGCCTGCCCTGCCCGTTGGTCTCCACGATCCGCACCCGGTCCCCGTAGGAGCGGCGCAGCTCGTCGGCGAAGGGCATGCTGTCCGCCGACGGCCCCACGTACAGCAGGGTCGCGGGAAGTCCGGCGGCGGCCACCGCGCGCAGCATCGGCAGCAGGGGCGTGATCCCGATCCCGCCGGCGAGGAACAGGTAGCGCGGCGCGGCGATGAGCGGGAAGTGGTTGCGGGGCAGGGAGACGCCGAGGGTCCGGCCCGGGCGCAGGAACCGGTGGACGTACTCCGAGCCGCCCCGGCTGAGCGGGTCGTACCGGACGGCGACGCGGTAGGCGCCCCGGTCGGCGGGGTCCCCGCACAACGAGTACTGCCGGGTCAGCCAGTTGGGCAGGGACAGGTCGACGTGGGCGCCGGGGTCCCAGGGCGCCAGCTCCCCGGCGGCGGTGCGCAGGGTGAGGGCGACGACGTCCTCGGCGACCCGGTCGATGTGCTCGACGACGGTCTGTTGCATCGGTACTTCCTCTGTCGGCCGGTGCGGCCTGGTCGGTGCCTCGTCGGCGGCTGGTCAGTAGAGCTTGCGGTAGCCGTCCTCCAGGGCCTGTTCGAGCAGGGCCGGATCCAGTTCGACACCGAACTGCGCGGCCGCGATCTCCCCGATCGACGGCATTCCCTCGGCGAGCGCCTGGCTGGCCGGGTCCCACAACCGGGAGCGGATCAGGGCCCGCCCGCAGTGGAAGTAGGCCTCGGCCACCTCGACGACGATCGCCAGCTCCGGCTGTTTGGCCTCGGTGCGCATCCGGACCAGGACATCGGGTTCGTCGGTGACGTAGCCGCTGCCGTTGACGCGCAGGACCTCTCGCATGCCGGGGACGAAGAAGCACAGTCCGACGCCGTCGTTCTCGGCGAGGTTGCGGAAGGAGTCGGCGATCTTGTTGCCGGGGCGGTCAGGGAGGGCGATGGTCCGCTCGTCGAGGACCTTCACGAAGCCCGGGTAGTCGCCGCGGGGCGAGCTGTCGGCGCGTCCGGCGGCGTCCGCCGTGGCCATCGTCAGGAACGGCGAGTGGGCGATGAAGTGGCGGAAGTAGTCGTCGATCCGGTCTTTCACCTTCGCGCGGACACTGGCCTCGGGCTGCCCGAGGCGGGCGAGGACCTCTTCCGGGGAGACCCGTCGAGGGCGCGTGGGGGCATGCGTCATGGGACCTTCCTTCAGCGGGCGTCGGCCTGCGGCTGCGAGCACTCGGCTCCGCATCGCCGCAGTTCATGGCACTATTGTGAGCAATTACTCAGGTCGTGCGCTACTCGCTTTCACGGCCCCGCTCAGGAGGTGCCATGACGTCCGACCGCCGCGGACTTCAGCCACGTAAACAGCCCCGGCAGGTCCGGGCCGAGCTGACCCGGCAGCGCGTCCTCGACGCGGCTGCTCACGTTTTCGCCGAGTACGGGTATGCGGCGGGGACCACCAACCGGATCGCGGAGCGGGCCCGGGTGTCGATCGGGTCGCTGTACCAGTACTACCCGAACAAGGACGCGATCCTGGTCGAGCTGCTGACCCGGCATCTCGACGCCGGGATGGTCGCCGCCCCGCTGGACCAGGACGAACTTCTGCCGAAGTCCATCGAGGGCATCATGCGCTTCTACGTGCGCAACGCGATCGAGAACCACCGCGAGGACCCGCAGTTGCTCCGCGTGATGATGGAACAGGGGCCCCGCGCACCGGAGTTGCTGGAGCGCATCACGCAGAGCGAGCGCAGGCGGATCGCCTACGCTCGAAAGCTGCTCCGGAACCACCCGGAGGTGAGGGTCGCGGACGTCGACATCGCCGCCCGGCTCGTCGTCTCCACGGTCGAGATGGTGGTGCACAGGGTGATGGCCGGGACCGGCCGGATCGACATCGTGGGGTTCGAGAACGAACTCGTCACCATGCTCACCCTCTATCTGCGAGGGGACGCGGCCGCGCCGCCCGAGGCCTGACGCAGACCTGGGCGGCCGCCCGCGCTACGGCCGACGACGGGCCGCGAGGCCGAGACGCTTGAGGGCGTACGTGTCGAGGGCCGTCAGGACGCCGTTGAGGGCGAGGGTCAGCACGACGAGGACGATCAGGCCGGCGAACTCACCGGCCGCGTCGAGGTTCTGCGCCGCCGTGAACAGCTCGTGGCCGACTCCCTCGGTCGAGGCGATGAACTCCCCGCCGATGACGCCGAGGATGGCCAGCGGCCCGCCCGTCTTGAGCGCGGCGAAGAACGGGGCGGCGAGCGTCGGGATCGTCACGTAGCCCAGCACGTGATGTTTGTGCCCGCCCATGACCTGGACGACCTCGACGAGTTCACGCTCGCGCAGCCGCAGGCCGAGGTAGATGTTGTAGAAGACCACGAAGGCGACACCGGTCATGGCGATGGTGATCTTCGACCACTGGCCGATGCCGAAGAACAGCAGGAACAGCGGTGCGAGGGCGATCTTGGGGATGCCGTTGAGGGCGGCGACGAGCGGTTCGAGCACCCGTCCCAGGAGGGGGAAGGAGCCCAGCACCAGGCCCATCACCGTGCCGGCGGCGACGCCGAGTCCGAAGCCGGCCAGCACCTCGATGGTGGTCACCTTGATGTCGGTCCATCCCGCGGTGGAGCCGAGCATCCCGGTGAGCGCGTCGAACACGTCGGTGGGCTTGCTCACCGCGTACTCGGGCACGACCGGGCCGCTCATCAGCTGCCACAGGACGAGGGCGACCACGATCACCAGGACGCGCAGCCCGATGACGGTGGCGGTGCCGCGCCAGCGAGGCTGCGTCTTCCTGCCGGGCGGCGCCACGGTGTTCGTTTCGGTCACGGCTTTGCCGGTGACGGTTGCCATGGTCTGCTCCTTGCGATCGGGGTCGGCCGGTGTCACGGCAGGTAGGTGTTGGTCCAGTCGTCGGTGCCGACGGACGGGTCGGACACCGCGCCGATGGCCTTGACGAAACCGGTGGTCTTCTTCCAACCGGCCGCGTCCTGCTCGGCGCTCTCGGGCCAGTCGACCTGGGCAACGGAGGCGCTCAGCACCTTGTCGGGCATGCCCGGCAGCGTCTTGCGAGCCGCGGCCAGCACGGCGCCGTCGTCGGACTTGTGCGTGCTGAGATACGCGGTCGCCTGCTGCACCGCGGTGGCGAATCCCTTCACTGTGGCGGCGTTGGCCTGGGCGAAGCTCTTCTTCACCACGACGGCCTGGCCGTACCCGGCGTCCTCGTAGGCCCACTGCGGGACCTTGAGCGGGTCGGCGACGACGACACCGTCGCCCTCGTTCTGGACCTGCAGCGGGATCGGCTCGGAGGTGATGAACCAGTCGACCTCGCCCTTGGTGAGGGCTGCCTTGTCGGCGGCCGGGCTCGGCAGCGAGACCCACTTCAGTTTGTCCGGGTCGACATCATGGGCCTTGAGGAAGATGCCCGCCTCCGCCTTGGTGTTGGCGGAGCTGGCGCCGGCCGTCGAGTCGGCCAGGGCCTTCGCGACCTCGGCGGCCGGGGTGTCGGCGGTCAGTCCGTGCTTCTTCGCGAAAGCGGTGCTCACGACGATGCCGAGCGGGTTGCCCCCGCCGTTCGTGGCGACGGACTGCTCGGGGAGACCCTTGGACAGAGCCGAAACGAAGCTGGTCGGGCTGGAGTTGAGGACCTGGACCGAACCCGATTGCAGGGCCGAGGTACCCGTCGAGGCGGTCAGCGTCACGTACTTGATCTTGATGTTCTGCTTGTCGAAATACCCGTTCTCCTCCGCCACGCGAATGGACAGATCGAAGATGTTGCCGCTCACGCCGACCGAGACGGTCGTCTTGCCGTCCGCGCCGACCGTCGCCGCCCCCTGATTGCCGCAGCCGGCCAGGACCGCGGCGCCGAGTATCGCGGCGGAGGTCAGCGCGAGGGTCCGTGAAATGGTGTGGTGTCGCATGGGAACTCCTTTGTTCACCAGGCCTGTTGGGTACGGAAGAAGCGGAGCCAGAAATCGGTGCGTGCCGGGTCCGCCAGGTGCGTGGGCCGGAAGTGCGCGCCGATCTCCATGACGGAGCCGGTGTCCGGCGAGAAGGCGGGCCAGTGGGGAAGGCCGCTGCCGTTGGGATCGCCGGTGGCGGCGAAGTTGGTCCAGTACGAGGAGAGGGCCCGCGCGATCTCGTGGTCCTCCTCGGTCCACGACGCGGTACCACCGGCGGGGTTCCCGAAGATGTAGTCGATCTCGGAACCGTGGCAGGCCCCGCGCAGCGCGGACTCCCCCACCGTGGAGCGATGCGTCCAGAAGTAGGTGTGGAGCGTGCGGGTGGTGCGGCGGCTCCAGTCGACGCCCCACAGGTGAGTGGAGAGGCGGGAGTTGTCGCGCGCCGCGGTGCTGCTCGCCCGCGCCGCCTCGTCGTCCGTGGCGGCCGGGTAGAGCCGCAGGTACTCGTCGGCGAGCGGACCGAACTTCCTTTGTGCCGCGGCGCGATGCTGTTCGAGCGTGACGTGGACCGGTGGTGATCCGGGCCGGACCCTACGGCGTCCGCTGCGCAGCGCGGCGACCAGCGTGTCCGGCACCGCGCCGCTTTCGTCGAGGTTGCTCCCTGTGAGGTAGTCGACGTCGTTCTGCAGGCCCTTGGTGTACGTCGCGTCGTAGCCGGCGGGGATCACCCACCCGTCGACGACGGGGCGCAGCAGCGGCGGCCCCGCTGTGCCGCCCGTCTCGACACTTGTGTCGACCGGCTGGTGGCCGTCGATCAGCTTGTGCCAGTGCAGCGCCCGCAGTTCACGGATGGTGTGCGCGCCGTGCTCGCGCGTGTACCGGCCGCCGGCGCTCTCGGCGTCGGCCGGGAGGCGGTAGGAGGTCGACAGGTAGCGGAGTTCGGGGTCACGCGCGTGACGGGCGTGACTCTGCGCGATCGCTCGGTGGAACAGCCCCTCGGCGAGCGGGGACATGGCCAGGAAGTTGACCAGGCCGGCGCCCGCGGACTGGCCCGCGATGGTGACGCGGTCCGGGTCGCCGCCGAAGTGCGCGATGTTGTCGCGCACCCAGCGCAGGGCGGCGACGCAGTCGAGCAGCCCGTAGTTGCCGGAGGACCCGTGTTCCGACTCCTCGCTCAGCTCGGGTGTGGCGAGGAAACCGAAGGCGCCGAGACGGTAGTTGAAGGTGACCACGACGAGGCCGCCGCGGGCCAGGTTCTCGCCGTCGTAGCGGGGGTGGGCCCCGGTGCCCTCCCGGAATCCGCCACCGTAGATCCAGACGAGGACCGGGCGCCGCTCCTCGCGGGAGGCCGCGCCCGTCCAGATGTTCAGGTTCAGGCAGTCCTCGCTCATCGGCACGTCGACACCCGTCGCGGCCGCCTCGGTCGGTGCCTGCGGGCACATGGGGCCGAACCGGTCGGCCTGCCGCGTCCCCTCCCAGCGCGCCGGCGGCCGCGGCGCCCGCCAGCGCAGATCGCCGACGGGCGGGGCCGCGTAGGGGATGCCGCGGAAGACGGTGACGGTGCGGTCCCGGCAGGGGATGCCCTCGACGGGCCCCGCTTCGGTGTCCGCGGTGGGGCGGGCCATTCGGTCCTTTCCGCCCCGGCTGCCCGTCAACTGACAGGCGGCTCCAGGGACTTGTCGAGCAGCAGCGCCCGGCGGGCGGAGCCGACGTGATGGCGCATCGCCGCGTTCGCCGCGTCGGGGTTGCGGGTGACGATGGCGAGGAAGATGGCCTGGTGCTCCTCCAGCGACCCGGTCCTCGGGTGCTGCGCGGAGAGGTTGCGGTACTGGCGCATCACCAGCGGATACAGCAGCGTGTCGTAGGCGCGGGCCAGGGTCTGCTGGTGTGCGGCCAGCTTGATCTGCTGATGCAGGCGCCGGTTGCAGCGTGAGTAGGCGTCCTGGTCGCCGCGGGCCTGCTCCTCCTCCATCTCCTGGAGGGTGCTGCGCAGCTCCTCGATCTCCTCGGCCGTGGCCCGCTCCGCCGCCTTGCCCGCGAGCGCGGCCTCCAGGATCTCGCGGGCCTCCAGGATGTCCGCCGCCTCCTCGACGGAGAAGCTCCTGGTGCGCACCCCGCGATTGACCTCGCCGGTGACGTAGCCCTCCTGCGTCAGCCTCGCCAGCGCGGTGCGCATGGTGCTCCGCGACACGTCGAACATCCGCGTGAGGTCCGCCTCGGTCAGTCGCGTGTCGGGCGCGATGCTCCCCGACAGCAACAGGGAGCGCAGTCCCTCGTAGGCATGGCTGTAGCGGGTGCCCGACGCCTTCGCCCCGGATTCGGCACCGATGCTGTCGCTGTCCACCTTGACCGCCTTCGTCTTCCGTAAAGATGAGAACCGAGGCGGGAACAGTAGCTGACGGCATGGAGGTCAGCTCCCGTGCCTGCCCAGTGCGGGGTACAGGCGCCGGGCCGTCCCCGCGAAGATCTGCTGCCGGTCCCGCTCCGGCAGCCCCGCGAGGACCTCCCGGGCGAGGGCGAGGAGGTCGGGCAGGGACTGCTCGGCCGCCGGGCAGTTCGAGCCCCAGGCGATCCGCTCCGCTCCGAACGCCTCGACGACCGGTCCGAGGAAGTCACCGGCGCTCTCGCCGGCGTCCCGCAGCCGTTCGAGATTGCGGTGGGTGAGCTTGAGGTGCAGGCCGGGGTGGGCGGCGAGGGCCGCGACCTCGGCGCCCGCGCGGGCGGGCGAGGAGGCGATGTCGGGGTAGCCGATGTGGTCGAGGAGCACCTTCACGCCCGGGAACCGCTCCAGGAGTTCGACCAGCTGCTTGGTGGCGGGGCCGAGGCGCATCTGGAGACAGACCGGCAGGTCCAGCTCCCCGGCCTGCTCCCAGAAGGGGAACGTCTCCGGAGCGACGAACCACTCCCCCTGCGTCGGTACGGTGCTGCCGCTGGTGAACAGCCGCACCCCGGCCAGGCCGCCGTCGCCGACCGCGGCCTTGAGGTTCGCGGCGGCGTCCGGGCGCAGCGGGTCGACGGTGCCGACGGCGACGAAGCGCTCCGGCCGGTTGCGGCTGCTGTCGAGGACGTACGAGTTGTCGTAGCCGTAGTTCGTGGTGGCCTGGACCAGGACCGCCTGGTCGATGCCGGTCTCGTCCATGCGGGCGACCATGCCGTCGGCGGTCACGGGCCGGGTCGCGGCCCACGCCGACTGCTTGCCCCCGATCGGGGCCTTGGGGTAGCTGGTGGGGTCCTCGGAGATGATGTGGCAGTGTGCGTCGACGACGTCCACGGATGGTGCTCCCTTGTCTTCGGTGTGTTCTGTGTGTGGCTCGGGCTCAGGCGTCCGGGTAGTCGCCGGCGGCGAACAGCGCGCGCACGTCGTCGGGGAAGTCCGCGTCGAGCAGGTGCTGGTCCTTCGCGAACCGCACCATCGCGTTCAGGCTGGGCTCGTTGGCCGTGATGCCGTAGGGCACCGGGTCGGCGCCGATCGCGCGCCCCTGGCGGGCCAGCCGGGGCACCGCCGCCCACTCGGGCTCGGCGGCGAGGTGCCGGCGCTTGCTGTCCACGAACGCCGCGTACAGCTTGGCCGGCAGGCCGGGGTCGCGCTCCACGAGCTCCGAGCGCACCGAGATCAGCGAGTGCAACGGGTAGACGCCGGTCCGCACGTAGTGGTCCACGGCGAGCGGGCCGGCCTCGGGGAAGAGGGGGTAGGGGCCGTCGCCGCCGGGCTCGGGGTCGGTCGCCGCGGTCCAGCCGGCGCGCGGCGCTCCCGCCCGCCCGGTCCCCGCGTTGCCGGTGAGCGCGGCGTCGATGTCGCCGGCGCGCAGCAGTTCGCCCAGCGACCGGCCGTCGGTGACGCGCTCGACGTTGGCGGGGACACGGCCCTCGATGTGGTCGTCGTCGTCCACCACCCAGGTGATCTTGTCGATGTCCACGCCGTACTCGTCGCGCAGCACGCCACGCACCCACACGCCCGTGCTCACCGAGTAGGCGCGCACACCGACCCTGCGCCCCTCCAGGTCGCGCGGCACGCGGATGCCGGAGTCGGCGGCGCACTGCACGTCGCCGTGGTGGAAGCGCCGGTTGAGGAAGACCGGAACGGCCGTGAGCGGTATGCCCTCCTGACGTGCCATCAGGTATGACACCGGTGCCAGTTCGCACACGTCGAACTCCAGGTCCCGGATCATCCGCCGATAGGCGCCGATGACCGGCTTGACCTCCACCGGTTCGGCCAAGTACCCCTCTATCCCGGCGTCGCCGTCCAGCAGCGGCTGCGCGTGCGGGAACTCTCCGACGACCACAGTGAGCTTGTCCATACCCTGTCCTTCGCTTCTCTCTGAATCGGGGCCGGTGCGTCCTGTCGCATCCGGTCCGGCTGTCCGTGCCGTGGTTCTCAGCCGCCGAGGCGGTCCGGCGAGACGCCCAGGGCCGTGCAGGTCCGCTCGACCAGCTCGTCGTAGTCCACCGCCCGCGGGATCACGTCCTGTTCCAGCGCGTACGCGGCGGCCTTGGTGAACGCGGCGCGCAGGCCTTCGAAGCCCACCGGGTGCAGGGCGACCGGGCCGCCCTCTTCCTTGGCGGTGAGTACCGACCGCATGGCGTCGTACGCGGCGAGGACGGCGGCGGGGTGCTCCGCGGCAGCGGCCTCGGAGATGCCGACCACGTGGTTGACCGGGATGAACCCCTGGTCCTTCGACCACTGTTCGGCCGCCTCGTCGGCGTTGTCGATGGCGGTGCGGATGCGGTCGTCGGCGGGCAGTTCGTTGCCCATGATCCCGAAGTCGACCCGGCCTGCGAGGAAGTCCGCCGGCAGCTTGGTGCCCTGCGGCGCCCGCGTCACCCAGGACGGGTCCCCGGCACCCTCGACGTGGTGGCCCTCGTACGTCGTCCAGTCGGCCTTGCGCAGGTCGACTCCGTACTGCTCGGTGAGGAATCCGCGCACCCATACGCCGGTGGTCTGGCTCCAGGCGCGGACTCCGACGCTGTGCCCCTCCACGTCGGCGACCGACAGCTTGCCGAGGGTCACCAGCGTCTGGTGCTGGTGGCGTCCGAGGGTGGTGACGGGGAGCAGCAGCACCGGTTTGCCGTAGGCGACGGCCTGCAGAACAGTCACGATCGCCAGTTCGCACAGGTCCACGTCCGACGCGTTCACGAAGCCGCGGGATGCCTTGTGCACCGGTTTGATTTCAGCCCGCTCCGGCTCCGCACCCGCTTCGCGGGCCGCCGACAGCGCGGCTGCCGCGAGATCGTCGCGGCCGAGGACCACCTTCATTTCGTCTCTCCTTGCTTGTGACGCTTGTGACGCTTGTGGTGTTGCTCGTGGTGCTGACGCAGCAGGTCGACACCGAAGTCGTTGCCGTTGGGGGTACGGACGACGGTGTGGATGTGCCGGCGCGAGGCGTAGTCGTTGTCGAAGAGCACGCCGGGCATGTGCTCGAACTCGACGAGGATCACCGGGCTGTGGAAGCGGTAGTAGAAGGTGCCGTCGGGGTCGCCGACCCACCCGAAGCGGGTGTCCCCCTCGTGGGCGAGCACCTCCTCCATGCGCACCTTGGCGTGGTGGTCACCGGCCCGGTTCACATACAGGCCCAAGAGCTGAAGCGCGGTGTCCCGCTGGCCGGGGGACATCTCGCTCAGCCGCAACCCCTGATAGTTGAGCTCGAAGTTGTCCCGGAAGGCGCCGGCGAACAGCTCCGAGGGCAAGTTGTCCGCGAGGACGGCCCGCTCCCGCTGTCCGCGGTCGAGGCGGGTGAACAGCTCGTGACCGAGGGCCTCCTCGCCCCGGAAGGCCACCGTTCCGGCGTACTTCCCGGACCCGGCGATCACCGGCTCCGCGCCCAGGAAGGAGGGGGTGAGGACCATCTGGTCACCGACGAAGACGCAGTTGATGTTGACGTGGTGTCCGTCGAGCTGCCAGCCCCACGGGCCGCCGTTCTCCGGCTCCCCGTACAGAGAGAACCAGTACAGCCACTCGTTGAGTCCGTGAGTGTTGTCGCTCAGCTCGCCGATGGTGAGGTTGAGGCGCATCAGGTCGACCATCTGCCGGTAGCCGTCCACGCTGAGGCTCTCCCGGACGACGGCCAGGGCGCGCTCGCGCCCCGCGTCGTCGAGTTCCTCCAGGCAGAGGCCGTGGCGCAGGAAATACCGGGCGCCGTTGTTCCAGTGCCGCCAGCTCACGTCGTCGATCGCGAACCGGCCTTCGGTGAGCTGCTCCCGCGTCAGCCCCGCGAGATAGTCCTCCGCCGCCCGGTACACCGTGCGGACGTCGGCGCCCGTGTCGCGCAGCGGGAACAGTCCCCGCTGTACGCCGTCGGACGTGGCCACTCCCCGAAAGGGCTCGTTCGCCGCCTTCACCCGCCAGGCGACCTTTTCGAGCAGGTCGGGTGTCCAGATCTCCGGTTTGCGCGTGGGCGGGTTGCCCCGCTTGCGCAGCCCTACCGGCTCTCCCATCGCCGCTCCTCCTCTCGATGTCTCCGCACGGGTACTCACTTGTCGAGGAAGGCCGTCTTCTCCGCGATCGCCGCGACATCCACCGGTTCCCTGATGAGCCCCTGCTCCAGGGCGTACCGTCCGGCGACCTCCAGGCAGGCGGTGAGCGACGCGCTCCAGCCGGCTGTGACCGCACGCCCCGCGGGCGAGTCGTCGCGCTCCCCCGCGGTGTCCGCGATCGCCTGCTTCAGGGCCTTGTAGAAGGCGCGTACGGCGTCCGGGGACTCGCGCAGGACGTCGTCGCGCACGACCAGCAGATGGTTGGCCGGGATCGTCCCGTGCCGCTCGATCCACGCGAGCCCCGCGTTCTCGGCATCCGCGACGAGCGGGACAAGTCCCGCGCCCTGCCCGCCGATCGCCTTCGGGCCGAGCACCGCGGCGGTGACGTCGTGGGAGCGCAGCAGGTCCGCGACGCGTCCGGCCTCCGAGCGCTCCACATTCGGCGGGTTGACGTACTCGGCGACATGAACGTCCTCGGTGGTCACCCAGGTGACGTCGGAGGACTTCACCCCGTACTCCTCCTGCAGCCAGCCGCGCACCCACAGACCTGTGGTCTGGCCGTACGCACGGACGCCCACGCGCCGGCCGGCGAGGTCCGCGGGGCGGATCTCAGGGTCCTCCGGCAGCCGTGTCAGCGAACGGTGGTGGGTGCTGCCCACCAGGACCACGGGCAGCAGCGTCACCGGGACACCGAAGTCGCGGGCCTGCAAGTAGGTGGCCATCGGCATCTCGCAGATGTCGTAGGCCAGTTCGCGGACCATCCGGGCGAACGCCGGGGGCAGCGGGGAGGACTCCAGGTACTGGCAGTCGACGCCCTCCACGGGGACGGTCCCGTCCTTCAGCGGCCGGGTGTGCGGGTGGTTGCCCAGCAGTACGGTCAGCGAGGTCTTCGGGTGTGTCCCGGACTTCGGATGTGTCTCAGGCTTCGGGTGTGTCTCGCTCATGCCGCTCACACGTCCTCTCCGTACTGGATCCGGCGGTAGGGGGTACTCAGCACCTCGCGCGTGATGCGGACGTCGATCACGGTGGGCCTGGGGGAACTCACGTATTCCGCGAGCGCGTCGCGCAGCTCCTGCGCGGTGCGGACCGTGGCACCGCCGCCGCCCAACGCCTGGGCCACCGCGCCCAGTTCAGGTGTGGAGATGGTCGCGAGGTCCGGGTCGAGTCCCTTCGCCTTCGCCTTGTGGTACTCGGCGCCGAGGCCCTGGTCGTTCATCACGACGACCAGCAGCGGGATGTCGTAGCGGCACATCGTCTCGAACTCGGACAGGTGCATCAGGAAGCTGGCGTCGCCCTCCACGACGAAGCCGGGCTTGTTGCCCTGCGCGACCATCTGGCCCATGGCGATCAGCGGGGCCTGGCCGATGGCGCCGAACATGCCGTAGTTGGAGAGCACGTCACGGGAGCGCTGGAAGAGCATGGTGCCGAAGTCGGTCTGGTGGCCGCTGCCGAGCACCAGGCCCATCTCGCCCGGGAGTTCGTGGTCGAGGATCCAGATCGCCTCACGCGGATCGAGCCGGCCGGGTTCCTGTACGTACTCCGGCTGCTGGACGCGGCCGGTCAGGTGCTGCTTGACCTGGTCGGTGTGGAAGCCCTCCAGGCGGACGGACCGCTCCTGAAGTGTCCGGGTCAGTTCGGCGAGCGCGGTGACGGCGTCGGCCTGCAGGTAGCAGTCCGCGCCCTTGCCGTTGCCCATCACCAGGTGCGGGGCCGTGTCGATCTGGATGTACTTGGCCTCGGGATAGAGGTAGCCGCTCTCGATGGTGTAGTGGTTCAGGCTGGCGCCCACCGCGATCACGCAGTCGGCCTCCTGGAGCAGCTCCATCGACACCTTGTCGCCGAACAGGCCCGACAGACCGACGTGGAAGTCGGTGCGGTTGCACAGCCAGTTCTTCGCCTGCAGCGTGGTGGCCAGCAGGGCGCCGGTCCGCTCCTGGAGAGCGAGGATCTCTTCGCCGGAGTCCGCCTTGCGCGCGCCGCGGCCCGCGATGATCACCACGCGCTCGGCGTCCTGGATCAGGTCGCAGGCCGCCTGGACCTTGGCCGGGTCGGGCAGCAGCCGGGATTTCTCGATCAGGGCCGTGGACGGTACGTAGTCCTCGTCGTAGTCGTCCAGTTCGGCCGTCTGGACGTCGAACGGGGCGCTGATCATGACCGGCTTGGACTCGGTCCGTGCCAGGTAGAAGGCCTGCCGCACGGCTTCCTGGGCGTTCTCGGGCCGGGTCACGTGGAGGAAGTCGCACTCGATGGCGGCGGCGAAGCGCCGCTGGTCGAGGTACTGGGTGGCGCCCTCGTCGCCCAGGGCGGTCTCCCCGCAGAAGGCGACCAGGGGGGTGCCCGCCCGGCTCGCCACGATCATCGAGGTGGCCAGCTGCGAGACGCCGGGACCGCTGGTGGTGGTGACCACACCCGGCTGTCCCGCGCCGCGGGCCCAGCCGTCCGCCATGCCGAGTCCCGAGCCCTCGTGCCGCACCTCGTACAGGCGTACACCACGGTCGGCGAGCGCTGCCATCCAGTGCATGTTGGCGTCGCCCATCATGCCGAAGACGTCGCTGGTGCCCTCCCGGACGAACGCCTCGGCGAGTGCTTCGTAGACCTTCACTTCTGGAACTCCTTCACGTTCGCCGCGGCTGTCGTCCGCGACTTCAGGACGCCTTCGAGCCGGGAGAAGACCCGCAGCGCGTTGCCTCCGTAGACCGCCTGCCGGTCGGTGTCGCTCAGGCTGTCGATGGAGTCGAGGGTGTATTTGGTGTCGTCGAACCGCCGCCCGGTCTCCGGGTCCACGCTGCGGACGGCGCCGATCATCTCCGAGGCGAACAGGACGTTCCGCGCGGGGATGATGTCCAGCAGCAGCTCCATGCCGCGCTTGTGGTACACGCAGGTGTCGAAGGAGACGTTGCGCAGGATCGACTCCTCGAGGGGAGGCCGGCCGCGGTCCTGCATCATTCCGCGGTAGCGGCCCCAGTGGTACGGGACGGCGCCGCCGCCGTGCGGCAGGATCAGCTGCAAAGTCGGGAAGTCCTTGAACAGGTCCGACTCGCACAGCTGCATGAACGCCGCGGTGTCACCGGCGAGGTAGTGGGCGCAGGTCCCCTGCATGGCCGGGTTTCGCGACATCGCGACGTGGACCATCGCGGGGACGCCGAGCTCGACCATCTTCTCGTAGAGCGGGTAGTAGACCCGGTCCGTCAGCGGCGGCGCCTGGTAGTAGCCGTCCGAGGGGTCCGGGTTGAGCAGACAGCCGATGAAGCCCAACTCCTCTACGCAGCGCTCCAGTTCGGTGACGGAGTTGCGCACGGACGCGGCCAGCGCGTCGCCCGGGGACTGCGGAAGCTGGCACACGCCCACGAACCGCCCGGGGAAGAGTCCGCACACCCGGGCGATCAGGTCGTTGCTGACGCGCGACCAGTCGAGGCTGGTCCGCTCGTCGCCGTAGTGGTGGGCCATCTTGCCCGCGCCCGGCGAGAAGACCGTCAGGTCGGTGCCGCGCTCGATCTGCAGCTTCAGCTGCCCGTTCTCGATGGCGGTGCGGATCTCGTCGTCGCCGATGCGCAGTTCGTCGGGCGAGACCCGGGCGCCGGACTCCTCGAACGCGCGGATCTGCTTCTGTCGCCACTCCCCCAGCGCGGGCGGCGCTGTGGTGAAGTGGCCATGACTGTCGATGATCATGAGTTACTCCGAAACGTGCGGTGGTCGCGTGGTGTGCGGGCGGCGGGGCCCTGTCAGGCGCGGCCGGTCAGTTCCCGGGCCTTGTGCAGGCCGGGGTAGGTGCGCACCGGCGAGGACATCAGGAAGCGGTAGCCGTCGTCGAGGACCTGCTTGACGTTGTCGGCGGTGACGTGCGGATGGCCCACGGCGACCCCGCGCTCGCCGCAGATGTCGAGGATCCGCCGCTTGCACTCCAGGACACGCGGGTGCTCGTACTGGCGGGGGAAGCCCAGTTCCTGGCTCATGTCGCCCTCGCCGATCAGGATCAGCCCGATGCCCGGCACCTGGTCGAGGATGTCCGGCAGGTTCTTGATGCCGAGCTGGTCCTCGATCATGAGGCCGACGAGGATCTCGCCGTCCGGGGCGAGCGGCCACACGTCGGCCCTGGCGTAGTACTCGATGTTCGAGATGCCCCAGTAGCGTGTCGCCGCGTGCGGGCCGTCCCCGCGCAGGCCGGCGGGCTGGTGGAGAGGGGCGTCGGGCAGCCGCGGGTAGCGGCAGGCGGCGACGGCGTTGCGGGCCTCCTCCACCGTGGAGATGTGCGGCCAGATGATGCCGAACGCGCCGAGGTCGAGGGCCTGTTTGGCGTGCCACTGTGCCTTCTCCGCGCCGTTGGCGGGGATGCGCACGATCGGGGTGACGTCCGGGGCGAGGCTGTCGGCCTCGAAGACGCGGCGCCTGCTCAGCAGGTACTGGAAGCTGTCCTTCAGCGCGTTGATGTCCCAGGGCTTGTGTTCCATCTCGAACACCACGGCGTCGTAGTCCGAGTTGCTCAGCTCGATCGCGGACGTCGGATCGGCCGCGGAGAAGGTCGCGAAGACGTGCTGCCCCGCGTCCAGGGCGCCGATCACCTTGTTGAGCCTGGACGTTGTCATCGCCGACCTCCCTGGCCGAGTGCTTCACCGGACGTGTTCTCGCGATCCCGCGTCGCCTGTCCCTGGCGCCCGGACCGCAGCCGCTCCCACCACGCCCGCAGCCGGGCCAACAAGCCGGTCGGCCGGGGTGGTTCCGTACGCGGTTCGGCGGGTGCTGCCGCGAGCGGTTCGGCGGGCGCGGCGCACTTCTGGACCAGTTGGTCGGTGAACTCCTGCGTCATCCGGGAGACCACCATTCCCGCACCCGACTCGATCAACTTGGCGAGTTTGCCGTTGAGTTTGATCTCGCCGTCGCAGAAGACCCGTGAGCTGCCGGGGGTGTCCCCCTCGACGACCCGGAAGGTGGCGCCGGCGCTGAAGCGGGTGGCGCCCTGGCCGTCCGCGCCGCGGGCGGTGAGGCGGCCCTCCCGCGCGGGCTCGTCCAGGTCGAGGGAGACGCGGGCGGCGAACTTGACCCGCAGCCCGCCGAACCTGATGGCCAGGGTCCCGTCGAAGGACCCGTCGTCGTGCGACGGCCCGAGTTCGGCGCCGCCGATGCAGGACACGACGGCCGAGGGGTCGGAGATGACCTCCCAGACGCGTTCGGGCGGACTCGGTACGGCGATCTCTTCCGTGATCGATATCAAAGCGGTGAACCTCACTCGGCGGCAGGTGTGACGTCAGGTCAGGGGAAAAGGGCATGACGGCACACCCGGCATGGTGGTTTGGCTGCTTGGGGTGCGGAGCGCCGGACGGCGGGCTCCGGGCGAAGGGGCTCGGCCGCGTTACGCGGCGGCCTTCCGCTCGGCCGCGAAGAGACCCCAGAGGTCGTTGTAGAGCTCCGAGAACTCGGGCGACTCGACGAGCGAGCCGATCTGGCGCGGGCGCTCGAAGGGGACGTGGATGACGCGGCGGATGGTGCCGGGGCCCTTGGACATCACGATGACCTCGTCGGCCAGGTAGATGGCCTCGTTGAGGTCGTGCGTGACGAAGATCAGGGTCCCGTTCTGCTCCCGCCAGATGTTGAGCAGTTCCTGCTGCAGTTCGAGCCGGGTGATGGCGTCGAGCGGTCCGAAGGGCTCGTCCATCAGCACGATGGACGGGTTGTAGATCAGCGCCCGCGCTATCGCGCAGCGCTTTTGCATACCGCCCGACAGCTCCCGGGGAAAGTGGTTCTCGAAGCCGGTCAGGCCGACGAGTTTCACCCAGTGGGCGACGCGTTCTTCGCGCTCTTCCTTGGGGACCTTGCGGAACTTGAGCGCCAGGCCGATGTTGGCCCGGACACTCAGCCAGGGCAGCAGGTGGGACTGCTGGGTCACGTACGCCGCGTCGGAGTTGACGGCGGTGACCGGTTCGCCGGCGTAGTGGACCTCCCCGTGTGTGGGGGTGAGCAGTCCGGCGGCCAGGTTGAGGATGGTGCTCTTTCCGCACCCGCTGGGTCCGATCACGGCGACGACCCTGCCTCGGTCGACCTTGAACGACACGTCCTCGATCGCCGGTCGGTGCGTGCCGGGAAACTGCAGGGTGACCTGCTCGAGACGGAGTGCCTCCGGGTGGGAGTTGCGCTGTGTGGTCGACATATCTGTCTCCTCGGCCTCCTGCTCGCGAAGCGATGAAGCGGGGCCGTGCGCTCGCGCCTGTGGCGGCGTTCGTGGGTGACGGTGCTGTGACGGTGGTGCGTGCGATGCACGCGTAGGGGCATCGAGGTCGGTTGTGTACTTCCGCTGGTGCCAAGTCGGCGGCCACTTCGCGTCGTTCAGGATTGTCCGACAACCGGTAATGGGAACGTAACACCGCCCCCAGAGCGGCACAAGAAGCATGCAGGAAGAACCTGGTATTCATAGGATTCAGGGTCAACGGTCGGCAAAGAACTGTCCGACAAAGATGCCGGATCAGTCGTGGCGGGGCACGCCACCGCGTAGCGACAGGGCCAGTACGGCGAGGCCGATGCCCGCCGCGGCGAGCCCACCGGCGAACAGCGCGCCGCGGGCTCCCCACGTCGCACCGATGGCTCCGACGGCGGGTCCGCCGACGACCGTGCCGCCCAGCCAGCCGATCGACCAGATCGACAGCACACGCCCGCGCATCCGCGGCGCGGCCGTCACTTGCATCAGGGTCTTGGCCGACGAGTTGAACGTGATCGAGGCGGCGCCGACGAACACGAGCGCGACCAGCGCCAGGGGCAGGCTCGGCGCCATGGCCGCGGCGCAGATCAGGCCTCCCCAGATCACCGCCGACACGGACAACGATCGCGTACCGAGCCGGCGCCGGCGCACCGCGACCAGGCCGCCGAGCACACCGCCCACGCTCATCACGGCCATCGCCGTGCCGTAACCCGCCGGGCCGGCCCGGAACGCGGACGTGGTCAGCAGCGGCAGGCTCACCGGGAACTCCCAGGTGAGGATGCCCGTCACGTACACCATGAGCATCGGGTACAGCAGCTCCGGTGTACGGCGGATGTAGGCGAGACCGGCGCGGATCTGCCCCTTCGCGTGGTCCTCGCGCTCGGCCGGATACATCTCCGCCGTCCGCAGCCTGAGCAGACTGACGATGACGGCCAGGAACGACACCGTGTCCAGGGCGAAACACGGGGCCACCCCCAGAGTGGCGATCACGGACCCGGCGATACCGGGTCCGGCGAGCTTCGCCGTGTTGATGAAGGTGGAGTTGATCGCGATCGCGTTGCTGAGGTGTTCCGGGTCGACGAGCTCGCCGATCAGCTTCTGCCGCGCGGGATTGTCGAGGACGTTCGTGAGGCCGAGGGCCAGCATGAACGCGATGAGCAGCGGCAACGTCAGCAGGTGGGTCCAGGACAGCACGGTGAGGAGGGCGGCCTGGGCGCCGAAGCAGATCTGGGTGAGGAGCAGCAGCCGCCGGGTGTCGTGGCGGTCGACCACGAGGCCGCCCCAGGCGCCGAACAGCACGATCGGCAGATAGCGGGCGCCGGTCACGATGCCGAGCACGGTCCCGCTGTGCGTGAGTTCGAGAGTCAGCCAGCCGATGGCGATGTTCTGCATCCAGTTGCCGACCACGGACGTGGACTGCCCGATCGTGAACCGGCGGTAGTTCCTGTTCCTGAGCGAGGCGAAGCTGCCCGGACGCCCGGACCCGTGCGCCACGTTGGTCATGACTGTGCTCGTTTCAGCAGCGTCCGGGGTCAGCTCACGTTCGTTCCGAGGACCTTCTCCGCTTTCGTGAAGAGGCTCGACAGGCTGTTGTAGTCCCGCAGCGTCGAGGTGGGGAACCACTTCAGGTTCGCCTTGCAGACCGCCTGGAGTACGGGGATGCCGTCCGGGTCCGCACAGTCGGTGGTCACCGGAATCCGTGAGTTGTACGTCTTGGCGAGCGCGCTCTGGGCTTCCTCCGAGGAGAGGAACGAAGTGAGCAGCGCCCCGGCGGCGGGGTGCGGGGCGCCCTTCGGCACGAAGACATAGGACTCGTTGGCGCTGGTCGGTGAGATGGGCGCGATGTCGACGGGTGCGCCCTTGTCCTTCGCGGCGAGGACCTGATTGGCGAGGCTGGTGCCGATGCTCACCTGGCCCGACTCGATCGGCGCCTCGGCCTGACTGAGGTCAGGCGAGTAGTGCGGCTCTTGTGCGGCGAACTTCTCGGCCCACGCCAGCGCCTTCTTGTCGCCCATGGACGGGTCCAGGTGCCAGGCCGCCAGGAACGACGCCCGCGACTCGGCGGAGATCCGGCCGTCGGACCATGCGCTGCCGAGCAGGTCGTCCCAGGTCTTCGGCACATCGGCCGGCTTGACCTTGTCGGTGTTGTAGGCCCACACCTTGGGTGTGGCCCAGACGTAGACGAAGTTCTCGGCGAAGATGTTCTCGTCGTCGATGCCGTACTTCGACCAGTCGGTGTCGGCGGCCAGCGTCGCCGACGGCGTCACGCTGAGCCCGCCGGCGTTGCCGACATCGATCGACACCTTCTTGGCGGCTTGCTCGACCTTGAGCTGACTCACCTCGTCACCGGGCTTGGTGTTGGTGTACTTGACCTTGATGCCGGGGTACTTCTTCTCGAACAGGTCGATCGCCGGCTGCATCTGCTCCTGCGGCTTGGGCACGACCCAGTCGACCTCACCTTCCTTTTTCGCCTGCTTCACCAGGGCGGTCATGGATGTCGGGAGCGCCGCGCTCTCGGCCGATGTTCCGCACCCGGTGAGTCCGAGCGTGCCGACCAGCACACCTGCCGCTGTCAGGGCGAGCCGTCGCGGGGTCCTGCCTCTTCGATCCTCACGCATCGCTCTTCCGTCCTCGGGTGTCACCCGACGTTTGTGCCAAGTGCCTTCTCGCCCTTGGGAAAGAAGGTCGTGAGCTGGTTGTAGTCATCGAGGGTCGCGGTCGGGTACCACTTCAGGTTCGCCTTGCAGATCGCTTCGAGGACCGGGATGTCTCCCGGGTCGGAGCAGTCGGTGTCCACCGGGATCCGGGAGTTGTACGTCTTCGCGAGGACCTGCTGCGCTGCGTCGGAGGACAGGAACGAGGTGAGCAGGGTCGCGGCGGCGGGGTGCGGGGCGCCCTTCGGAACGTAGAGGTAGGACTCGTTGGCATTGGTCGGGGAGAGCGGGGCCACCTCGACGGGGGCGCCCTTCTTCTTCGCCTCGAGGACCAGGTTGATGAGGCTGGTGCCGATGCTCACCTGGCCCGACTCGATCGGCGCCTCCGATTGCGTGGTGTTCGGCGAGAAGAGCGGCTTCTGTGCGGCGAACTTCCTGGCCCAGGCCAGTGCCTTCGTCTCGCCCAGGGACGCGTCCAGCTTCCAGGCGGTCATGAACGACGCCCGCGACTCCGCCGAGACCTTGCCACCGGACCACTTGGCGTCGAGCAGGTCGTCCCAGGTCTTCGGTGCGTCGGCCGCTTTCACCTGGTCGGTGTTGTAGGCCCACACCTTCGGCACCGCCCAGATGTACACCAGCTTCTTGTCGAAGATGTTCTCGGTGCCGATGCCGTACCGCGACCAGTCGATGTCGTCCGCCATGGCGGCGGAGGGGACCACGGTCAGCCCGCCGGCGTTGGCGACATCGATCGACACCTTGCGGGCGGCCTGTTCCATCCTGATCTGGCTGACCTGGTCGGGAGCCTTGGTGTTGGTGTACTTGACCTTGATGCCGGGGTACTTCTTCTCGAACAGGTCGATCGCCGGCTGCATCTGCGACTGCGGTTTGGGGACCGACCAGTCGACCTCGCCCTCCTGCTCGGCCTGCTTCACCAGTGCGCTCATCGACGTCGGGAGTTCAGCGCTCTGGCCTCCCCCACCGCAGCTGGTCAGGCCGGCCGCGGTGACCAGCACGGTGGCCGCCGTCAAGACGGAACGCCGCCGGGCCCCGCTCTTCCATACGTGTGTCATCGCCCTTGCGTCCTCACGTCGTGTTCGTCGTGTTGTACGTCGTCGGCGGATCGGTCGCCGGCTACTGGTTGAAGACAGGTGCGCTGTAGACACGCGCGGCATTGCCGCCGAGTACGGCCGCGAGCTCGTCCGGTGCCAGCCAGGACAGGCGGCTCTCGATCGTGTCCCGCAACTCCTGGAGGGTGCCTTCGGACGCCGGGAAGTTCGAACCCCACATCAGGTGATCGGCGCCGAAGACGCCTGCGAGGCGTCGCAACACCTCGCTGACGTCGACGCCCTCTTCGTTCCCGAGCCGGCGCAGGGCCGGCGGTGTGATCTTGAGGTGTACGCCGGTGAAGCGGGCCAGCTGTCCGAGTTCGCCGAGACGCGGGTACGAAGGCCCGCCACTGGCGTCGGGGCGCCCTGCGTGGTCGAGCAGTACGGTCAACCCCGGGTGGGCGGCGAGGACTTGGAGGAGCTTGCCCGTGTCCTTCGAGTGCATCTGGACGCACACCGGCACACCGCGGCTCTCCACGTAGTCCCACACCGCGCGCATCCGTTCGTCCGACAGTCCGGAGCCCGGTGTGGGGACCTTGGTGGTGCCGTCGGACACCCGGATGCGGACGCCGCTGAAGCCCCGCTCCTCGATCCAGTGCCGGAGGTCCGGCACAGCCGAATCGGAGAGGAAGTCGACCGCGCAGACGCCCACGAGCCGGTCCGGATGCTTGGCCAGGGCGTCAGCCGCGTACCGGTTGTCGAATCCGTACATCGTCGACGCGTGGACGAGTGCCGCACGTTCGATGCCCGCGTCGTCGAGGTTCCGGATCAGGCCGTCGACATCGACGGGACGGATCCGGGACCACTCCGACCGGGTTCCGCCGAGCGGCTTCGGCGGGTAGGCGACCGAGTCGCTCGAGATGGCGTGGGTGTGCGTGTCGAAGTACTGCATCAACTCTCCTTTGAACAGGGCCTTTTGCACAGTGTTGCTACGGCGGCTCACGTCGGCCCGCACGGCTCTGCGCGGGTCACGGCCTGCCGATGTACCGGGTGAAGTCGGCGAAGAGGTCCTCCGCGTCCAGGTCGCTCGTGATGAGTTCCTGCTCGCGGGCGTAGCGGATGGCCGTCCGAAGGGTGGCCAGGAGGGTGTCGCTGATGCCGTGCCGCACCACGAGCTCACGGGTGGAGCCGGTGGGCTCGGCCGGGCGGGCGGCGTCGATGCCGGCGCAGAGTCCCTGGTAGACCGAGCGGACAAGGTCCGGGTCGGAGGCGAGGAGGTCCTTGCGCACGACAGCGAGGTGATTGACCGGAACCCAGCCGTGCCGCTCGATGTGGCGTGCCTGCTGGGCTTTCCAGTCGGTGATGAGGGGAACCAGGCCGTCCACGTGATCGGCCGAGCGGGCGCCCATGACGACCGCGGCGAGATCCCCTTCGCGCAGCGAGTCCACCAGTCCGCGTGATGTGCGCTCGACGTCGGAGGGCTCGGGTGCGCCATCGACGTGCGCTCCTTCCCTGGTCACCCAGGTCACGTCCTGTGCCCGCACGCCGTAGGTGTCGCTGAGCACGCCGCGGACCCACAGGCCTGTCGTCTGGCTGTAGGCGCGCACTCCGACCCGTTGTCCGCGCAGGTCTTCCGGGCGGAGCTGCCCCTCACCACCCCAGCCGGAGAGCGACCGGTGGTGGAAGTTGCCGTGGAGGACGACCGGGAGCGCGGCGACCGGGACACCGGCCTCGACGGCCTGCAGCAGGGTGGCGACGGCGAGTTCGGAGACGTCGTAGCGCAGTTCGCGCACCATCGGGGCGAACGCCCGGTGGATCGGCTCGATTTCGGGAAAGTCGAGTGCGCAGCCGGGGACCGTCAGTGTGCCGTCGAGAAGCGCCTCGGTGTGCGGGTACCGACGCAGCGCCACCGTGAGCCGCGTCATCGTACGCACCGTCCGCGGCCGGGGTGAGGAGCTGTGTTGCGGCGGTGTTGGTAACTCATGTCAGTTCCTTCGTCGTCGCACATTTTGTTTGACAATGCGAGGGAAGCTAACAGCGGTTTCGCCACCTACACAAGGCTGCGTAGCCAGAATCGTCAAACAATCCGAGCGGGACCGAGGCACGCGGGAGCTACACGCGTGGGGCGATCGGAGAGGGCCGGGCAGGGGCTGACACGGGCACGAGGGACCGCTCCGGGTCGACGTCGGGGCCGACCGGTCTCAGTCTTCGGTGGACCGGGTGTTCAACAACAGCGCTCGCCTGGCGGAGGCGACATGGTGTCGCATCGCGGCAGCGGCGGCGTCGGGGTTGTGCGTCTGCAGCGCCGCCAGGATGGCGCGGTGCTCGTTCAGCGAGTTCGCGCGGGGATGGGTGCGCGTGAGGTCGCGGTACTGCCGCATGACCAAGGGATAGACGAGGACATCGACGAACCCGGACAGAATGGGCTGCCGCGCGATGGTCCGTATGTGCCGGTGGAAGCGTCTGTTGAGCCGGGAGTACTCGGCTTCGGCGTGCGCGTCCTCCGCTTCGCCCATCCGCCGCAGGACAGCGGCGAGTTCCTGGAGTTCGGACTCGGTCGCGTGGGTGGCCGCCTTCGCGGCCAGCGCCGATTCGAGTACCTCTCGCGCCTCGAGGACGGCGGCCGCCTCCTCGATCGTGAACACGCGGGTCCGGACACCGCGGTGGGGCTCGCTGGTGACGTAGCCCTCCTGCGTGAGTCGCACGAGAACCGACCGTATGGTGCCGCGCGAGACGTCGAGCCGGCTGGTCAACTCTGCTTCGGTGAGCCGGGCGTTGGGCTCGAAGTGTCCCGAGACGATCAGGTTCCGCAGTTCCTGATAGGCCTTCTCGAACCTGCTCGCCGCCGAGGAGTCGGGCGCGCCCGAACCCTGCTCACCCATGGACCGCACGCCCCTCGGGCAGAGCTGCCGAGTGATGCTCCGAGGGGCACCCGCGCGCCCCCGCGAGTCGAGTCATCGGGCTGGTCAAGCCGGTTCTCCTCGTCGAGCATCTTGTCTTACAAGAAGACGGAATTTAACAGTCACGGACCTGCGGGTACAAGCCGATCGCCCGCCGCCGACGCGCTGATTGTTGAACAATCAGTTTCAGCCACCCGGGCACGACGTCGACCAGCCACACCCGAGGCCTCCGCCGTTCATTGTCCAACAATGGAGAGCGCTCGAGCGCCGACTCGGATGCCGATCCGCTCCGGCGCCACTCCCCTTGCACGGCCGAGGCACGCAGGCGCGAGCACACGACAGGGCGAAACAGCGGGTGCGCGGGAATTTGCTGTGACGGGGTTCACGGCGGGCAGGGCCGGTGCTACGGTCCATTTTGTCGAACAAAGCACTCGAGCCGCGAGTAGCTGCCATGGGGCAGCAGCAGTACACACCGCCGCCCGCACCGCCGCAGCCCGGCGGCGGGCCGTGTCGTCCAGAGTTCATCACCCACCGCAGGCCGACCGACATCGGCGTACGGATCCCGCGTGCCGTCCGAGCGTGCCCACCGGCGGTGCTGGTGCGCGGTGGAGCAACGCCGACGGTCCCGGCACGGTCACCCCGCCGCCGGGCCCGGCTCGGCCGAGGCACTCAGCGGGGTCCGGGCATTCCGTACTGATCGAAAGACGTTGGGTGCGAATCCCTGAGGAGGGGATGGCGATTAGTCACACCGTGCAGAGCAAATCGACGCGGCGCAATGCTGCCGCCTTCGCCGCGAGAGCGACGTCCGGGTCTCCCACCCGGCGGCGGGCCGCGCTGTCGGCCGCGCTCGCGCTGCTGACAACAGCCGCCGCGACAGGCTGCGGAACGGGCGCCGAGCAGGTCGAACTTCCCTCGTCGAAAGCCGCTTTGGTGAAGCAGGCCGAACAGGACGGCGAGGTCAACTGGGCTTCCTGGAACCCGGAGGCCCAGATGCAGCCTGCCATCGACCTGTTCGAGAAGAAGTATCCCGGCATCAAGGTCAAGTACACCAACATCAAGGCGCCGGACCAGGTGAGTCAGCTCAAGATCGAGCAGGCCGCCAAGAAGGTGTCGATCGACGTGGCGAACGCCGGCGGGCTCACCATGAGCCCGGCCGTCAAGCTGGCCGGTGACGTCGACTGGACGAAGTACGGCGTCGGCGCGGAGAACGTCTTCAGCAAGAACTTCGTCTACGTGTGGGCCACGCCCAAGGTCTGGGCCTACAACACCGACAAGGTCAAACCGGCTGATGTACCGAAGACTTGGGACGACGTGCTCGACGCCAAGTGGTCCGGTGGCCGGATCTCGGCGGAGTCGCGCGCCTCGTTCATGTCCGTCTGGGATCTGGACGGTTCGATGGGTGAGAAGAAGGCGCTGGCGTGGGCCAAGAAGTTCGCCGCGTCGAAGCCGCACTACTCGCCGAACGTCACCCAGGCCGAAGCGCCGATCGAGTCGGGTGAGGTGAGCATCGGGACCAGCCTGGCCAGCCTGGTGCTCGCCGCCAAGGACAAGGGCGCCCCCGTCGCCATCGCGCCGATCTCACCGACCAGCGCGAGCGAGTCCTACCTCTACGTCCCGAAGGGTGCCCCGCACCCGGCCGCGGCGGCGCTCCTCACCTCGTTCCTGTCGTCCGACGCCGCCCAGCGGCTGCTCGCGAAGACGTACAACTCCCGGATCCCGGTCGACACCGACTGCTCGGACGCCGACGCCACCGCCGTTCTCCAGGCGCTGTGCACAGCGAACTTGAAGTGGTACGGCACCAAGACCCTCAAGAAGTACAGCACCCTCTCCGCGTTCTATCCGAAGGTGGAGAAGGAATTCGGGACCGATGTCGGCTGAGGACACGAACAAGAGAATGGGAGGTCCGCGATGGTCCTGAAAACTGAAGAAACACCTTCGCCCCCGACAGCGGAATCTCCGACTGCTCCGGATGCTCACCCAGCACCGAAGACACCCAAGGTCTCGTCGGTAGCGGGCGTCCTGCTGAATCTGGCCATGGTCGTCCTGGTCGGCTACCTGGTCCTCGTCCCCCTCGCGATCCTTGTCTACAGCAGCCTGAAGCCCTCCACCACCGACCTCCCCTTCGATGTCCCCGGCTTCTCGCTCGACAACTTCCAGGCCGTCTTCGAGTCGAGCCGGCTGGGATCGGTGACGCTCAACACCCTTCTCTACGTGGTCGGTTCGCTCGTTGTCGCGCTGGTACTCAGCCTCTGCCTCGCCTACCTCTTCGAGAGGACGGACATACCCGGGCGCCGGATACTGAGTCCGCTGGCGCTGGCGCCGATGGCGGTTCCGGTGACGGTGATGGCGATCGCGTGGGCACTCGTCGCGAATCCCGCGAACGGCCCCCTGGCCATCCTCATCCGCAAGCTGTTCGGCGTGCACATCGACATCTATTCGATCCCCGGAATGATCCTCGTCATGGGCATCTTCGGGGTCCCCAGCATGTACTTGATGATCGCCCCGGCCTTTGCCCGGCTCAACCCCGAGCTGGAGGAAGCCGCGGCGACCGTGGGTGCCTCGCTGTGGCGGCGGCTACGGCTGATCGTCCTGCCGCTCGTCGCGCCGGCCGTGTCGGCGGCCGGGATCCTGCTGGTCGTCGTGGCGCTGGAAGGGTTCGCCATTCCCGCGGTCCTCGGACTGCCGGACAAGATCTTCGTCTTCAGCAGCCTCATCCAGTACTCCCTGCAGCCGCCCGGCGGAATCCCCAACTACGGCCAGGCCAGCACCTACGGTGTCCTCATCCTCGCGGTGTCGCTCGTCATGCTCGCCGTGTACCGGCGCCGCGTCCGCGACACCCACCGATTCCGGGTCGTGGTCGGCAAGGGCTACCGCCAGACCCGGGTGAGTCTGGGACGGTGGCGCATCCCGGTCTTCATCGTCGTCTGCGTCTACATGTTCATCGGCATCGTCCTGCCCATTCTGGCGCTGCTGTGGACGAGCTTCTCGCCGTACACCCGGCCCATCACCTGGTCCGGGCTGCAGTCGATGACGTTCGCCAACTACAGCCACCTGCTGGACATTCCGAACATCGGGTCGATCCTGATCAACACCGCGGAGGTCGTCCTGGTCACCGCCACGGTGACCACGGCGATGTCGGTGTGGATCGCCGTGGCGGCGGCCCGACGCCAGTTCCCGGGCAGCACGCTGCTGTTCGAGACGCAGTTCGCGGTCTTCGGAATCCCGAGCGTCGTCCTCGGCGCCGCTGTCCTGTTCCTCTATCTGTACGTCCCCATCCCGATCTACGGGACCGTATGGATCATCGTCGTGGCGCTGGTGACCCGCTTCCTTCCCCGTGGATCGCGCATGGTGCAAACGGCACTCGTGCAACTGGACGACGGCCTCATCGAAGCCGCTCGCGTCACCGGTGCGAGCCCTGCCACCGTGACGAGGACGGTGCTGCTCCCTCTCCTGCGACCGACCCTGTGGAAAGCCTGGCTCTGGGTCTTCGCCCATGCGCTGGGCGAGCTCCCGATCGCGCTGCTGTTGACCGGTTCGGACAACCGCACCCTGGTGGTGGTCCTGTGGGACACGTTCACCTCCAGCGTCGACAACCCGACGGCAAGCGCGCTGTCCGTGGTCCTCGTGGTGATCTCGACTGCCGCGGTGTGGCTGGTCAACAGGCGCAGCACGATGGAAGAGGCATGAGAGAGATGGTGGAAACGATGAGCAAGAACCCCGTGAACTCGATCGTCATCACGGAGCTGCGCAAGTCCTACGAGCGGCAGACGGGCAGCGAGACCACGTACGCGGTCGACGGTGTCTCCTTCGACGTTCCCAAGGGGCAGTTCGTCACCCTGCTCGGGCCCAGCGGGTGTGGGAAGACCACGACACTGCGCTGTGTCGCGGGGCTGGAGCGGGCCACGGGCGGCCGCATCGAGATGGGCGGCCAGGTGGTGTTCGACGTGCCGCAGAAGCGCTTCGTCCGTCCCGAGGACCGGCCGATCGCGATGGTGCCCCAGTCCTACGGCATCTGGCCGCACATGACCGTCCTGGACAACGCGGCCTTTCCGATGCGGCACGGACGGAACCGCCGGCGGGGCCAGGACATACGCAAGCGCGCCATGGACATGCTCGAACAGGTGGGACTTGCCCCCATGGCGGACCGGTGGGCCACTCAGCTGAGCGGCGGGCAGCAGCAGCGCCTGGCGTTCGCCCGTGCTCTGCTCGGTGATCCCGAGGTTCTCCTCCTCGACGAGCCGCTGTCGAACCTCGACGCGAAGCTGCGGGCCAAGCTCCGTCAGGAACTCCGTTCGTTCCAGGAGCAGTTCGGGGTCACCGCCCTCTACGTCACGCACGACCAGGCCGAGGCTCTGGCGCTCTCGGACACGGTGGTCGTGATGAACCACGGGCACGTCGAGCAGATCGACCGGCCGGAACGGCTCTACGACCACCCCCGTTCGGCCTTTGTCGCCGACTTCATAGGGAGCGCGAACCTGCTGCCTGTGCAGGATGTGTCACCACGTCGCGAGGGCGGTGGTGTGATCGCGAAGACCGAGGTGGGTCCTGTTCTCTGCCTCCGCTCGTCGGTCGGTCAGGACCACCGGCCGGGCAGCGGCGGATTCGTGTGCGCCCGCCCGGAGAACATCGAGGTGCGACCCGTGCGGGAAGAGGCGCCGGCGCTGGGAGACGACGAGTTCCCCGGCACCGTGGAGTCCTCCGAGTTCCTCGGCGACCGGCTCGAACTGGTCGTGCGCGCCGCGGATGTACCGCTCACGGTCTCTGCCCGGGCCGGCCTCGGCTGCCGCCCCGGCGACGACGTGGTGGTGCGGTTCGACCCGGCCACGACCAGTTATCTGGCGAGTTGAGGGCGGGGTGGTCCCGCGTCCTCCGGATGCGGGACCACCGGTTGCAGCAAGGCCTGCGGAACCAGCAGCGGCAGGGAACCTTCCGGCGGCCCGCCTCGTTCTCTACGGGCCCGTCCACGCCACCGCCCCTGGGAGCATCGTGCCGGAAACCATGCCCGTGAACTCCAGTGCTCTTTCCGTACTCCCACCCTTGAGCGCGCAGGCCGAGCGGCTGATCGAGCTGGGGGTGCACGAGAGCGCGGGGCTGCCCGCCGCGGACGTTCGTCGTTTCGCCGAGAAGGCCCGGACCTCGGCGGACGGTGCCGGCGCCCTGCTTGCCGTACACCCGGACCGGGCCCCTGCCTCCGCCCTGGCACCGCTGCTCAGCCGCGACGGCAAGCCGGGCTTCGTCGTCATCGACATGCCCGACGTCGACGACTTCACCCCACTCGGCACGGTCGCGCTTCCCGAGGCTCCGCTCTACGTCCTCACCGGCCTCGACCGCGGCGACCAGATGGCCAACTGGAGCCCGGACGAAGCCCTTCCCGCACTGACCGCCCGGGCCCGCACTCCGTTGCTGCTCACCGAGGGTATCCACTGGGTCATCCAGCAGCCCGCCGCCCTGGAACGCAACCACTGCTTCATGACCATCGGCTCCCGGCTGCGCAAAGCCGGCGGCGCGCTGGACGCCCGTACCCCGGCGCTGTGGATCAGCAACGGCACCGGGCGGGACGGCCGCGAACGCCGCGACGCCCCCAAGGTCGGCTGGTGCTGGGCGGGCAACCGGCACACCTGGCTGGGCTTCGCCTCCACGACGGGACGCCGCGGCGAAATGTGATGGGCGGCCGCCCGTCAGCGACCGGCTCGGCGGATGCGGACCGGGCCGCGGACCTCGGTGGACGTGACGGGCCGACCGCCTTGGGTGATCTCGACGTCACCGGCCGCGGCCAGCCGCCGGGCCGCACGACGGGCCGGTTCCATCAACGCGCGCCAGCCCTCGTCCTCGCCCGCGTACACCGCCCGCGCGGCGTCGGAAGGGCAGATGGACGACGTCGGGTCACGCCGCTCCAACAGCTCCACGATGGCCCGCTCCAGGCGCCGCTCGATCTGCCGCTCGCTGTCGTCGTCCGTCATCTCTTCAGTGTCACCCCGCGGGTGATCCGCCGCGCGACGGCGAGGGCGGTCACAGCATGAGGGTGCGCACCATCCGGTGGTGACGAGGCGTCAAGGGCCATTGTCAGTGCCTCCCCATAGAGTGAAAACATCACTCGGGGAGCATCGGAGGGGGAGCAGAAGCATGTCTGCAAACAGGATCCAGCACAAGGTGAATCACGTCGCGCTGGTGGTCGACTGTTCGGGTTCCATGCGTCCGCACCAGAATCAACTCATCCGCGTCGTGGACGAGTTCGTGGCCGGTTTGAAGGCCGAATCGGACAGCCTCGGTCATGAGACCCGGATCAGCCTCTACTCCTTCGACCACAGAGTGGAAAACCTCGTCTGGGACATGGACGTGAAGCACCTTCCGTCCATGCGGGGTCTGTACCAGGTCAACAATGGAGCCACGGCTCTCATCGAGGCTTCTCTCAAGTCCCTGGAGGACCTCGGACACATATGGGAGGAATACGGCGAGCACAGCTTCCTCCAGATCGTCGTGACGGACGGCGAGGAGAACGCGTCGGGGGGCGACCGGCGGCACGACGGTGACATGGCCATACTGGGCCCCTGGCTCGACCGGATCACAGCGAAGATGGGCGGCCTTCCGGGCCACTGGACTTCAGCGATCCTGGTGCCGAACTCCCTGGCCAAGCGGACCGCCCAGAACTACGGCTTCCCGGCGGGGAACATCGCCATCTGGGACGCGGACTCCCAGAAGGGCGTCGAGGAGGCGATCGGCACCGTGCGCGCTGCCGCCACCAGCTTCCTCCGGGGACGCGAGCAGGGAGTGCGCGGCACGAAGAACCTGTTCGCCGTCGGTCAGGACATATCGGTGGACGAGGTGCGGGCGAACCTCGAACCGATTCCCGCCGACAGGTACCGGCTCCTGAAGGTCGACAAGGAGGTCGAGATCCGCCCGTTCGTCAATTCGCACCCGGGCGTGACCTACGAACGCGGCTCCTGTTACTACCAACTCGGCGCCCGGGCCCAGGTCCAGCCGAACAAGGAAGTCATCGTGGTCGAAAAGGACACCGATCGCGCTTACACGGGCGACGCGGCGCGCAACCTTCTGTTCGGTACGGGAATTCAGGGAACGGTCTCCGTAAAGGCGGGGAACAATCCCAAGCTCGAGGTCTACGTGCAGAGTCGTTCGGTGAACAGGAAGCTCAAGCCCAAGACGCGTCTGCTCATCATGCTCTGAGACAGCTCTGCCGTTTCGACGAGCGTTTCGACACAGGACGCGGATCGATCACGCGCACGACCACAGAGGCTTACGGATCCATGACGCGCGGGCCCTGTCCAGCGCTTCGCAAGCGATGCGGACCTAGCGTGGCGGCATGCGTGTACTGGTCACCGGCGGTGCCGGGTTCATCGGGTCCCATGTCGTCGAGGCGCTCTCAGCGCGCGGGCACGAGCCCGTCGTGTTCGATGTGCGGGACGACCCGGGCGCCGACGTGCGGGATCCGGTGGCGGTCGCGCGGGCCCTGGACGGGGTGGACGCCGTCAGTCACCAGGCGGCCATGGTCGGTCTCGGGAACGGGGTCGTCGACGCGGCGGAATACGTCTCCCGCAACGACCTCGGGACGGCTGTGCTGCTGTCAGCCATGGCCGAGGCGGGCGTAGGGCGCTTGGTGCTGGCCGGCTCGATGGTCGTCTACGGCGAGGGGCGCTACGGGTGCCGACGGCACGCAGTGGTGCGGCCGGGTCCGCGCGCCGCCGGTGAGCTGGACGCGGGACGGTTCGAGCCCGCCTGCCCGTTGTGCGGGGAGGAGTTGGAGCCCGGGCTGGTCGCGGAGGACGCGCCGGCCGACCCGCGCAATGTGTACGCCGCGACCAAACTCACCCAGGAACACCTCGCCGCGGCCTGGGCGCGCAGCACGGGCGGCACGGGGGTGTCGCTGCGGTACCACAACGTCTACGGGCCGCGGATGCCCCGCGACACCCCGTACGCGGGCGTCGCTTCCTTCTTCCGCTCGGCGCTGGCCCGCGGCGAGGCGCCGCCCGTCTTCGAAGACGGGCGGCAGCGGCGGGACTTCGTCCACGTACGGGATGTGGCGGCGGCCAATGTGGTCGCCCTGGAGGCCGGTGCGGACGCGGGAACGCTGACCGCCTACAACACCGGCAGTGGAGAGCCGCACACGGTCGGGGAGTTGGCGCGGGCGCTCGCCGACGCGTGCGGCGGGCCGGAACCGGTGGTCACCGGCGAGTACCGGCTGGGGGACGTCCGGCACATCACCGCGGACTCGTCGCGGCTGCGGGACCGGCTCGGGTGGCGGCCCGAGATCGGCTTCGAGGACGGGATGCGGGAGTTCGCGCGGGAACAGTGACGCCGTCCCGGACAGGGTTACGGGGCCGCCGGCAGCGTCACTTCGAAGCGGCAGCCGCCCGGGATGTTGCTGACCGTGGCCCGGCCCTGGTGCGCCTCGACGATGCCGCGCACGATGGCGAGGCCGAGGCCCGCGCCGGCCGGGGGCGTACGGGCGTGCGTGCCGCGCCAGCCGGTGTCGAAGACGCGGGGCAGGTCCTCCTCGGGGATGCCGCCGCAGCCGTCCGTGACGGACACGACGACGCCGTCGGCGGACCGTTCGGCGGCGACGGCGACCGTTCCGTCCGCGGGGGTACGCCGGATCGCGTTGACGAGGAGGTTGCCGAAGACGCGGCTCATCTCCTTGCCGTCCACGTCGACGGGGACCGGCTCGACGTGGTCCCCGATGAGCCGTACCCCGTGTTCGCGGGCGAGCGCGTCCGCGCCGGCGAGGGCGTCGCCCACCAGGTCGTACAGGGAGACGCGGGCCGGGTTGAGCGGCAGGGCTCCGGCGTGGATGCGGGAGAGTTCGAACAGGTCCCCGACCATGCCGTTGAGCCGCTCGACCTCGGTGCGCATCTGCGTGAGGTAGCGGCCGGGGTCGGTGGCGACCCCGTCCTCCAGCGCCTCCGCCATGGCGCGCAGACCGGCGAGCGGGGTGCGCAGGTCGTGCGAGATCCAGGCGACGAGTTCGCGCCGGGACGTCTCCAGGGCTCGTTCACGGGTCCGGGATGCGGCCAGTTTGGCGCTGGTGGCGGCCAGCTCCCGGCTCACCGCCTCCAGTTCGGCGGTGGCCGGGGTGTGCGGGCTGGTGAAGTCGCCACCCTCGCCGAACGAGCGCGCGGCCACGGCGAGTTCTCGACTGCGGGCGACGACCCACCGTCCCAGTACCAGCGCTGTGGCGAGCGAGACGACGGCCGCCATCGCGACGACCGTGGTCACCACGGTCAGGTCGTGCCGGGAGAGGAACATCGCCCAGGCCACGGCGAGGGTGCCGGCGAGCATCGCGACCACGCCGACCGTGGCGACGACGGCGAGCGACGCGGTGAGGGAGCGGCGGCGCAGCAGGCGCAGCGCCACGGCTCCGGCGAGGCCGGTGGCGGCGGCGCCGGCGAAGGCGTAGAGGGCGATGAGGAGGCTGTCGCGCACGGTCGGTCGTCCCTGAGTTCTTTCGTCGTTCCGGATGATCCGCGAATTCTTCGGTTGCCCGGTCGGCTGTCCTGGTTTGTTGTCCCGGTCGGCTGTCCCGGTCGGCTGTCCTGGTTCTGCCGGTCGGCCGCCCCGTCAGTCCTGCCGTGTTTCGGCGCGTGCCGGTTCGAAGCGGTAGCCGACGCCCCAGACCGTCTGGATCAGGCGCGGACGTGCCGGGTCGTCCTCCACCTTGCCGCGCAGTCTTCGGATGTGGACCGTGACGGTCGACAGGTCGCCGAACTCCCAGCCCCACACCTCGCGCATCAGGTCTTCACGGCTGTACGCCCGTCCGGGGTGCCGCAGGAAGAAGGCGAGGAGGTCGAACTCTCGCAGGGTGAGGGCGAGTTCGGCGCCGCCGCGGGTGGCACGGCGGGCGGCGGGGTCGACGGTGAGGCCCCCGGCGCGCACCGGCCGGCGGTCGCCGGCGGGGCGGGCGCGGCGCAGTACCGACTCCACGCGCAGGACCAGTTCGCGCGGGCTGAAGGGCTTGGTGACGTAGTCGTCGGCGCCGACCTCCAGGCCGAGGATGCGGTCCTCCTCATCGCCGCGGGCGGTGAGCATGATCACGGGGACGGGGCCCCGGGACCGTATCCGGCGGCAGACTTCCAGGCCGTCCATGCCGGGCAGCATCAGGTCGAGCACCACCAGGTCCGGACGGTGCGCGGCGGCGTGCGCGAGGGCTTCGGGACCGTCGCCCGCGCGGTCGACGACGTGGCCCGCCCGCTCCAGGTAGCCCGTGACGACTTCGGCGACGGTCGGATCGTCGTCGACGACCAGGACCCGGGCGGCCCCATCGGGCGCCGGCTCCGTCGTGGGCTCGTATGACTGCTGCATTCCTCCAGCCTGACACCTCGATGCCGGTGGCGGCGGAGCGGAAGCTCGCACACGCGTGGACGTCCGTGTTTCGTAAGGAACCAGAGTCCGGAATGCCCGTTTCTCGCTCGTAGGGTGAAAGCCGTGACAACCCCACCCCAAGCAGTCGACGTGGTCCTGCCCTGCCTGAACGAGGCCGAGGCCCTCCCCTGGGTGCTCGAACGTATTCCTCCCGGCTGGCGCGCACTCGTCGTCGACAACGGATCCACCGACGGCTCGGCCGCGCTCGCCCGCCGCCTCGGCGCCGAGGTGGTGCACGAGCCGCGGCGCGGCTTCGGTGCCGCATGCCAGGCCGGCCTGGTGGCGGCCCGCGCCGACATCGTCTGCTTCTGCGACTGCGACGCCTCGCTCGACCCCGCGCTCCTGGTGCCCTTCGTCCGGGAGCTGCGCGAGGGAGCGGCCGATCTGGTGCTCGGGCGGCGCCGCCCGGTGCACCGGAGCGCCTGGCCCGTCCACGCCCGTGTCGGCAACCGTGTCCTGGCCGGGATGGTGCGGCGCAGGACCGGCCTCGCTCTGCACGACCTCGGGCCGCTGCGCGCCGGACGCCGTGCGGAGCTGCTCGCGCTGGACCTCGCCGACCGGCGCAGCGGCTACCCGTTGCAGATGGTGGTGCGGGCGGCCGACGCCGCCTGGCGGGTCACCGAGCACGACGTGCCGTACCTCCCGCGTACCGGTGCCTCCAAGGTGACGGGGACCTGGCGCGGTACCTGGCACGCGGTGCGGGACATGCGGCGAGTGCTGTCGGAGCCACCTGTGGGTGCCGCAACTCCCGTACAGCACACGCCCGTTCAGGAAGGGCGGCCCCTGTGACCACACTTCTCGTCATCGCCAAGGAACCGCTTCCGGGGAAGGTGAAGACACGGCTCACCCCGCCGTTCACGCCCGAGGACGCGGCAGGGCTGGCCGAGGCGGCGCTCGCGGACACCCTGCGCGCGGTAGCCGCCACCCCGGCGGCACGGCGCGTCCTCGTTCTCGACGGGGAGCCCGGGCCCTGGCTGCCGTCCGGCTTCGATGTCGTACCGCAGTGCGCGGGCGGCCTCGACGAGCGGCTCGCGGCCGCGTTCGCGGGGTGCGCGGGGCCCGCGCTGCTCATCGGTATGGACACCCCGCAGGTGACGCCCGAGCTGTTGGACGTGGACTTCGCCGGCTGTGACGCCTGGTTCGGGCCCGCGCTCGACGGCGGGTTCTGGGCGCTGGGCCTGGCCGCGCCCGCTCCCGGGCTGCTGCGCGGTGTGCCGATGTCGACACCGATGACGGGCGCCGTGCTCCGTGAACGGCTCGTCGTCGCCGGGCTGCGGGTACGCGATCTTCCGGCCCTGCGCGATGTCGACACCGCGGACGACGCGCGGGCCGTCGCCGCGCTGGCGCCCGACGGCGGATTCGCCGCGCGCCTGGCACTGTGCGCGGCGGAGGCACGCCGATGAGCGCACCGCCCGCGCCCCCGGCCGCCGCGCCGTGGGCCGCCGCCGACCCGTACGCCGTGGCCCTGCGCGCCGGGCGGGGCCCGCTGTTCCTGCGCCGCGCCGACGGCTGGCTGCTGCCCCTGGAGGTGGAGCGCTGGTGTGCGCGGGCCGACGCGGTCGACCGTGCGGTCCTCGACCGGTGCGAGGGCGCCGTCCTCGACGTGGGCTGCGGGCCGGGACGCCTGGTGGCGGAGCTCGCCGCGCGCGGTCGCACGGTCCTCGGCGTCGACGTCAGCGAGGCCGCGGTCGACCGCACCGCGCGCCTCGGCGGCCCGGCGCTGCGCCGCTCCGTCTTCGAGCCGCTGCCCGGCGAAGGGCGCTGGGACACCGTGCTGCTCATGGACGGCAACATCGGTATCGGTGGCGAGCCCCACGCCTTGCTGACACGCGTCGCCGAACTCCTCGCCCCTGGCGGCCTGTTGCTTGCCGAGACCGCGCCGGTGGAGGTCGACGAACGCACCGACGTACAGGTCGTCGGCGTCAGCGACGTCCGCGCCGGCGGCCGCCCGTTCCCGTGGGCGCGGCTGGGCACCCGTGCCCTGCTGCGGCACGCGGAACGGGCGGGTTTCCTCCCCGTCGCTCAATGGGCGTCGGGCGGCCGCCGCTTCGCCGCGCTGCGCACCCGCAGCGCGGGCCGGGTCAGCGACCACGCCAGCGACAGCGCCGCACCACCGAAGAGCACCGCGGTGATCAGCAGCCAGCGGGACAGGAAACCGTCCGCGGCGAGGCCGGTGGCCGACTTGTAGCGCGCGTTCTGGTTCCCGCTGATCAGCGGGAACCAGACGAGCAGGAGCAGCAGGGACAGCGCGGCCGGGACTCGTACAAAGCCGGCCCGCTTCCGCTGCCCGACGATCCGGGCCGCCCCGAGCAGCGCCCGGTCCGCGACCGAGTAGAGCGGCAGCAGGACGAGGTCGTGCAGGAGCGCCGCCCCCACGATCCACAGGGTGACGCCGAGCCGGTCTCCGTCGAGCAGCCGTACACCCGCGTAGGCGGCGAGCGCGAACGAGCAGACCAGCATGAGGAGTTGGAACGGACTGCCGAGCGGGATCCGATGCACAACGGTCACACCCTTCCGAACGTCAGCCGGGCCACCCATTTGGTGTTCAGCACACCAGGCGCGGCGGGCACGATGATGCGCGCCGGGTAGCCGTGGTCGGGGGACAGCTCCTCGCCGTTGACGAAGAGGGCGAGCAGGGAGCGCGGATCGGCGACCTGGTTGGCGCGCAGCGCGGCGTGACGGAACGCGCCGTGGCGCTGGAGGGACTCGACGAACACATCCGGCGCGTCGTCGCCGTGGCCGACGAGCGCCGCGAGGTCCCGCAGCCGAACGCCGCTCCACGTCTGATCGGATGTCGACCATCCTTCTACGCAGGCGATGGGCAGAGCCGCGCTGTGCAGGGCGAGTTGAAGCAGTTGCGGGCGGCTGTAGCGGACCGTTCCGGAGCGTCCGGTGACGACCAGGTGCCAGGTTTCCTCGCCGGTCTCCGCCGGGCGGATGCCCGCGTAGGCGGCGGTCTTGTTGATCTGGAAACCGTTCGGTCCGGTGCCGGGTTCGGCGCCGCCGTGCGGGGCGAGCAGCGCGGTGCGCCGTAGCGGGCCGTCGAAGCTGCGGCCAACGGTCGTGGCGAACAGCAGCAGCGAGCCACCGCCGACGAACCACAGGGCCCCGCGCCGCGACACGGAGGGCGGATCCGGCCGCACGGCCACCAGCCCGCCCTGTTCCCCCGCCTCCTCTCCGCCCTGGCGCATGCGCCGCACATTGCGCAGCGCGGTCGGCAGCTTGAGCACCGCGTGCGCGACGAAGGCGGCGATGAAAACCCATGCCCCGTAGAAATGCAGCCGGTAGAACGAGCCGGGGAAGAGATAGTCGAGCTGGACATTGAGCACGCCCGTCGCGAACTCGAAGAGGCCACCGCCGACCAGGAGGAGCAGCGATACACGTTCCAGCGCGTGGGTGAGCGAGCGGACCGGCGGCAGCTCGAACAGCCTGGGCACCACCGACCACAGCTTGGCCAACAGGACCGGGATCAGTGTGATGCCGAGGGTGACGTGCACGCCCTGGGTGAGCCGGTACAGCCAGTGCGGGTGCGTGGGCCAGGCGAAGAGGTAGAAGCCGAGGAGCCCCTTGTCGGGGGTCTTGTCGTTCACCGGCGCCAGGTCCGGGTTGTACGCGGCGTACGAGATGAGTCCCGTCACGAACAGCACGGCGATGCCGACGAGCAGGGCGAGACCGAGCACGGAAGTGAACCCGGGGCCGCGCAGCGGGCTGCGCCAGAAACCGGGAGTGGTGGGCAAGCGGGGGATGTCACGCATGCTGTGACCGTAGGACGGGATCAGCCCCGAACCGGGGCCGTGACCCATGACGAAACGCTGACGTCCGGCCCGGACAGCGCTGTCGGGGCCCGGACCCGGCCTAGCGTTCCGGTGTGATCCGCACCAAGCCTTCTGCCCGGACCGGCGGCAGCCGCCGGGACCTGTACGCCGTCGCGGCGGCCGCCCTCCTCGTGGTGGCGGCCGTGCTGATCGGCCGCCACATCGAGTCCGCCCGGCACACGCTCCACGTCGGCTGGCCGCCGCTGTACGCCAACTGGCTGCCCCATGTCGGACCGGGCACCCCGGCGGCGCTCGCGGTGGCGGCCGCGACCGTGGCGTACGGTCCCCGGCTCGCGGCGGTGTTGCGCTGGCGCGTTCTGCTCGCCGTGTCCTGGGCGACGGCGACCGCCTGGATCCTCTGCCTCGCGCTCGTCGACGGCTGGCACCGGGGCGTCGCCGTCCGCCTCACCACCAAATACGAGTACCTACAAGTCGTCGACCGCTTCCAGGACATCCCCGCCACGCTGCGCGACTACACCCGGCACATCCTCATCGACTCCCCCGATCACTGGCCCGCCCACACCGCGGGACATCCGCCGGCGGCGCCGCTCACCTTCGTGCTGCTCGACCGGATCGGTCTGGGCGGTGGTGGCTGGGCCGGGCTGTGGTGCGTCGCCATCGGCGCGACGGCGTCCGTGGCCGTACTGGTCACCGTACGGGCCCTCGCGTCGCAGGAGTTGGCGCGGCGGGCGGCTCCGTTCCTGGTCCTGGCACCGGCCGCGGTGTGGATGGGCGCGTCGGCCGACGCCTACTTCGCGGCCGTCGCCGCCTGGGCCGTGGCCCTGCTCGCGCTCGCGGTGACCGGACGCTCCGTGGTGTGGGCGGCCGGGGCGGGGCTCCTGTCCGGCCTGACCTGTTACCTCTCGTACGGGCTCACGCTCATGGCCCTCGTCGGGGCGGCCGTTCTCCTCCTCGGGGCGCGCCGGGTCCGAGAGCGACCGGTCGCCCTGGCCCTGCTGCTCGCCGGGTTCGCTGTCGTCCCGACAGCGTTCACTCTCGCCGGGTTCAACTGGTGGGAGGCGTACCGGTTGTTGACCACCCGCTACTACCAGGGCGCGGGTGGCGTCCGCCCCTACGGCTACTGGGTGTGGGCCAACCTCGCCTGCACGGTCCTCATCGTCGGACCGGCGACCGTGGCGGGGCTGCGCCGGGCCGGGACGCGCCTGCTGCCACGCCCGCGTCCCACCGGGCCCCGCACCCGCCTCGCCCTGCTCGTCGTGGCCGCCCTGGCGGCCCTCCTGATCGCCGATCTGTCCGGCATGAGCAAGGCGGAGACGGAACGCATCTGGCTGCCGTTCGCCGTCTGGCTCCTGGCATCCGGAGCGCTCCTCCCCCGCCCCCGCGCCTGGCTCACGGCCCAGGTGGTACTGGCGCTGGCCATCAACCACCTGCTGCTCACCGGGTGGTGACCTTGGGCCGACCACCGCCGGGCCTACTCCGGCGAGGTGTCCTCCTCCGCGTCCCAGGCGGCGAGGAGCGCCTGGTGGCTGCGGCGGACGTGCTCGCGCATCATGCGTTCGGCGCCGTTGCCGTCCTTGGCGAGGATCAGGTCGAGGACCTGATGGTGTTCGTGGTCCGATTCGCTGAGACGGCCCGGCTGGGCGAGCGCGGTGCGCACGAGGCGGGCGTAGGCCAGCTGGTTCATGAGGGTGCGGTAATGCGCCACGAGTTTGCCGTTGTCGGCGCCCATGACGATCAGCTCGTGGAACTCGTGCACCACTTTCCCGTAGCGTTCCGCGTCCCCCGCCCGCGTCGCCTCGTCGGCCTCGGCCATGACGGACTCCAGGCGGTCCGTCTCGGCGACCCGGCCGCGGAGCGCCAGCAGGCGGGCGGCGGCACCCTCCAGCAGTTCCTTCATCTGGAACAGTTCGGCAACGTCCCGGTGGGAAGGGACGGCGACGAACGTGCCGACGCGCGGGCGGATCTCGACGAGCCCTTCGGTCTGCAGCTGCTTGAGGGCCTCGCGGATGGGGGTACGGCTCACCCCGAAGGTCTCCGAGAGCGCCATCTCGGAGAGGCTGGACCGGGGCGGAAGCTCGCCGCCGATGATCATCTGGCGCAGTTCACCGGCTACCTGGGCCTGCATACTGGCCTTGGGGAGCCGCTTGCTTCCTCGCCCCGTGGGTTCTTGCATGGCACAAGACGGTAGTGACGAGAGATGCCGACGTCAACATCCCACCCGCACACACCACCCAGGGGCCGCTCAGGGCTCATCTGCCATGCAAGACCGGACAGTGGTCGGCGTCCTGCCGTCTCTCACTGGAAGGCCGGCACGACCTCCTTGATGAAGAGTTCCAGCGAGGCCCTCTTCTCCTCGTGCGAGAGGCTGTTGTCGATCCAGAAGCTGTATTCGTCGACGCCCATCTCCTCGTACGCACGCAAGCGCTCGACGACCTCGGCCGGTGTGCCGATCATCGCTGTGCGGTGGAGGGACTCGGGAGTGAACTCGGGGCGCTCCTCGAACTTCTCCCGCGGGCTCGGCTCCAGGAATCCGTTGGCCGGGGTCTCCTTGTTGCCGAACCACGCGTCGAAGGTGCGGTAGAAGCGGTTGATGGCCTCCGCCGCGGGGCGCCAGCCCTCCGGCTCCTCCGGCGCGTGCACGTGCGTGTGGCGCAGCACCATGAGATCGGGGCGCGCCACCTCGGGGTGGTCGGCGACGGCGGTGTCGAACTTCTCCTTCAACGCGGCGACCTCCTCGTCTCCCTTCATGAGCGGGGTGACCATCACGTTGCAGCCCTGGGAGACGGCGAAGTCGTGCGAGGCGGGGTCGCGGGCGGCGATCCACATCGGCGGGGTGGGCTGCTGCACCGGCTTGGGCACGCTCGTGGACGTGGGGAACTGCCAGATCTCGCCGTCGTGCGCGTAGTCGCCCTTCCACAACGCCCGTACGGCGGGGACGAGTTCACGCAGATGCTTGCCGCCGTCCGTGGCCTTGACCCCGTCGGTGAGGCGGTCGAACTCGATCTGGTAGGCGCCGCGGGCGACGCCCACCTCCATGCGTCCGTTGCTGATGACGTCGAGGAGCGCGGTCTCGCCCGCGGCCCGGACCGGGTGCCAGAAGGGGGCGATGATCGTCCCCGCGCCGAGCCTGATGGTGGTCGTCTTCGCGGCCAGGTGGGCCAGGATCGGCATGGGGCTGGGGGCGATGGTGTACTCCATCGCGTGGTGTTCGCCCACCCACACCGTGCTGAATCCGCCGGCCTCTGCCATGAGGGCGAGTTCGGAGAGGTTCTCGAAGAGCTGCCGGTGGCTGCTCTCTTCGTCCCAGCGCTCCATGTGTACGAACAGCGAAAACCTCATGACGGCTCCTTCTAAACGGTTCGGTGATCTCTGCGGTGGTGGGGGCGAGGCCTCTACGGTGGTGGGAGCGAGGCGGCGTCCCGGCCGTGCCCGCTCCCGTCGGTGGAAGCGGCGGCCCGCATCTCGGCGAGGGTGAGGTCGCCGGTGGCCCAGTGCGTGCGGGGGACTTCGTGGACGACGACGCGAATGTGCTCGGGCCGGGTGTCCACGGAGCGCAGTACGGCTTCGTGGACCTCGTGCAGCAGGGTGCGGAGCTGCCCCGGCGTGCGTCCTTCGGCGATGGTGATCGTGACCTGGGGCATCTCAGCCGCGCATCGTGAACGGGTCGGCCAGCGGCTCCTCGCTCGTGTTGATCCAGACACTCTTGAGGCGGGTGTACTCCTTGACCACCTCGGTTCCGTGCTCCACTCCGACGCCACTGCTCTTGAAGCCCTGGCGCGGCGACATCGGTGACATGGCCCGGTAGGTGTTGACCCAGACGGTGCCGGCGTCGAGGCGGGCGGCGACACGGTGCGCGCGGGAGAGGTTGGTCGTCCAGACGCCTGCCGCGAGGCCGTACTCGGTGTCGTTGGCCAGGCGCACGGCCTCCTCCTCCGTGTCGAAGGGCATGATCGCCACGACGGGTCCGAAGATCTCCTCGCGGACGACTCGCATGGTGTTGTCGACGTCGACGAGGACGGTGGGTTCGTAGAACCAGCCGCCGAGCCCGCCGTCGGTGGGTGCTCCGCCGGTGAGGACGCGGGCGCCCTCGCTCCGGCCGAGTTCGACGTAGGCGGCCACCTTGTCCCGCTGGCTCTCGAAGGCCAGGGGCCCGAGTTCGGTGGCCTCGTCGAGCGGGTCGCCGATGCGGATGCTCTTGGCGCGTTCGCAGACCCGGTCGAGCAGTTCGTCGTAGACCGAGCGGTGGGCGAACACCCGGCTGCCGGCGATGCAGGTCTGTCCCGCGGCCGCGAAGACACCGGCGATCACGCCCATGGCGGCGTTGGCCACGTCGGCGTCCTCGAAGACGATCTGCGGTGACTTGCCGCCGAGTTCGAGGGTCGAGCCGATGAAGCGGCTCGCGGTGGCCGCCGCGATGCGCGAGCCGGTGGCGGTGGACCCGGTGAACGAGATCTTCGCGAGGCCGGGGTGGTCGACCAGGGCCTGTCCGGCCTCCGCGCCGAATCCGGTGACGACGTTGACCGCTCCCGGCGGGAACCCTGCCTCCAGCGCGAGTTCGGCGAGCCGCAGCCCGGTGGCCGAGGTGTGTTCGGACGGCTTGATCACCACGGTGTTGCCGGCACAGAGCGCGGGCGCCAGCTTGCTGGTGGTCAGGGTCAGCGGGGAGTTCCACGGGGTGATCGCGCCGACGACGCCGAGCGGTTCGCGGGCCGTGTAGTTCAGCACCCGCCGGTCCGAGGTGGGGATCGTGGAGCCGTGGATCTTGTCCGCGAGGCCGGCGTAGTAGTGGAAGTACTCGGGCACGGAGGCCAGTTGGCCGCGCATCTCGCGCAGCAGCTTGCCGTTGTCCCGCGCCTCCATCAGGGCGAGTTCGTCGGCGTGCTCGGCGATGAGGTCGCCGAGGCGGCGCAGCAGGTGTCCGCGCCGGGTCTGGCTCAGGTCGCGCCAGGCCGGGTCCTCGAAAGCGGCCCGGGCGGACGCGACGGCCCGGTCGACGTCGGCCGCCGTGCCACGGGCCGCCCGGTACAGGGTGCGGCGGGTGGCCGGGTCCGTGCTCTCGAAGTACTCCCCCGCCGCAGGCTCGGCCCAGGCCCCGCCGATGAAGTGGTGCCAGGTGGTGAGGCCGGTGGGGTCGGCAGGGCCGAGGGAATCGGCGTGGCCGGTGGGGTCAGGCATATGCACTCTCTCCGATCGACCCGATGAACGTGGTGAAAGCTTCGACGAGCGCCTCCGGCCGCTCGACGGGCAGCATGTGACGCGCACCGGGGACGATCACGGCCCGGCAGTCGGGCAGCGCGTCGGCCAGTCTGTGCGTCATTTCCGGGGTGGAACCGGGATCGTCACCGCCCGTCACCGCCAGCGACGGGACCCTGATCCCGGCCAGGTGCGGCGCGAGTTCGGCGTCCGCCGTGGCGAACACCCGGTAGGAGGCGAGGAAGGAGCCGATGTCGTTGGCGCGCAGGGTGGCCTCGGTCCGCCGGACGATGCCGGGCGGGACGGCGGTGCCCGCGTACCAGCGTTCCAGGGACGCTGTTGTGCTGGCCTCGAAGTCGGCTTCCGCGGTGTGCAACCGGGCCCGGACGGCGGCTCGTTCGTCCGGTGTACGGCGGCAGACCGAGCTGACCGAGGTCAGCGTCGCGGTCGACTCCGGCCGGTGCAGGGCGAGATGCTGGGCCACCAGCGCCCCCAGCGAGAACCCGACGACGTGTGAGCCGGCCGGGATGCCGGCGGCCACCTCGTCGGCCAGTTCGGCCAGGGTCACCCGGTCGTCCACGGGTGGGCGCGTTCCGTGTCCCGGCAGATCCGGGGCGAGGACCGTGAAGCGGTCGGTGAGCAGCGCGCCGGCGGACTCCCACATGGTGTGATCGAGCCCGACACCGTGCAGCAGCACCAGGGTCGGCTTGCCCATGGCGGCCTACTGCTCGCTCGCCAGCGGGGCGAGGCGCGCCTGGGGACGGCCCTGGGACGCCGCGGCCAGACCGATGACGATCTCGTCCGCCCGCGGGCCGTCCGGAACGCGTACCTCGATGCTCTGGTGGTGCGAGCGGATCGTGGCGTCGGTGATGTGCTTGAGCGGGATGTCGAAGACCGCGCCGGCGACGGCCCGCTTCTCCACCGCGGGCAGCAGGGTGGTGGCGTTCGCGGCCTTGCGGAAGTGATCGCCGAACTTCAGCGTGTGGATCAGGGCGCTGCCGTGCTCGATCTCCCCGTCGAGGCCCACGATCGCGGCCTTGCCGTACGCCTCGACGGGCCCGCCGAGCGCTTCCACGACGCGCGGGGCGAGCAACTCGCCCAGTTGCGGGGCGACTTCGTCGATGCCGGGCAGCAGCTCGGTGACGAAACCCTGGCCGGCCCAGGGGTTCTCGATCACGGCGAGCACCACGGCCGTACGGGCGACCGGGTCGACGGGGCGGCCGCCCTCGGTGTGGATGTCTTCGACGTACGTGACGATCTTGCGGAGCTTCATCGGGCGTTCTCCAGGTCGGCGAGGCGGACTACGGGGTCGGAACGGCGGTCTCCGATACGGGCGTTGGGCCGGGGCCCGGACGCGGCGGCGGCGACCACGACGATCTCGTCGGGGCGCGGTGCGTCCGCCACCCGGATCTGGACCGTCTGGTAGTGCGTGCGGGTGGCGGCGGCGGTCTTGTGCCACACGGGAACGGTCAGCGGTTCTCCCGCCGCGAGGCGGTCGTCGCTGAAGACGATGATCGAGGTGCCTTCGGCCAGTTCCCTCAGCACATTGCCGAAGTACGGGGTGTGGATGAGGGCGCTGCCGTGCTCGATCTCCCCGTCGAGCCCCACCACGGCTGCCTTCCCGAAGGCCTCGATGTTCTCCACGCCGCCGAGCTCCTCGGCCAGGCGGCCGGCGAGCAGTCGGCCGAGGCCGGGCGCGACGGTCTCCACGTCGGGCTGGAGGTCGGCGACGAAGCTCCGGCCCGCCCAGGGGTTGCGGATCACCGCTGCCGCGGCGACGCGGCGCACCACGGTGGCGACCGGCCGCCCGAGCTCCAGGAGGACCTCGTCGGTGACCGTGACCACCTTGCGTAGGTCGGCCGATTGGCCTGTTCGTTGCTGCTGTGCCATGGCAGTGAGGCTAGGAGCCGACCGGAACAGCGTCAAGAGGGGTTCGCAATCAATGGGCGCTGACCATGCAGTTCTCCATAATTGCCCGTCACATACAGGGAAATCCGACGGAAGCATTGACAGTGCATGCGGTCCATTCTTACGGTCCTGTGCCATACAAGAGTCCGATCGAGAGGATCGTCATGAGCCGCACTCTTGACCACGCCGCCCCCACCGCAGTGCCCGCCGGCACGGACCGTTCGGCCCGCCTCACCGCCGCCTGGGACGCGGCCTGGAACCTGGGCGACGTGCACGCCCTGGACGACCTGCTGGAGCCCTCGTACGTGCGCCGCCGAGGACCGGCGGGCACCGCGCAGGACCGCACCGAGTTCAAGGCGTCCATCAGCGCGGTGCGCGAGGCGTTTCCCGATCTGCGCACCGAGATCGAGGATCTCGTCGAGGACGGCGACCGGCTGGCCGTCCGCTGGCGCAGCACCGGGCGGCACACCGGCGCCTTCCTCGGGGTACCGCCCACCGAGCGGACCGTCGAGGTGTCCGGGGCCACCTTCGCGCGCTTCGACGGCGACACGATCGCCGAGGAGTGGGTCACCTTCGACTCCCGGCAGCTCCTGGAAGCCCTCGGCATCATCACCACCGGTCACGCCGCCGCGGTCGACCCGGGACCGGTGAAGGGCGTGCACCGCAAGTTCATCACCGGCGTCACCGTGGTGACCACGGACGACGCGGGCACCCCCAAGGGCCTGGCCGTCAACGCCTTCTCCAGCATCTCGCTCGACCCGCCCATGGTCCTGGTCTGTGTCCAGCGCAGTTCGTCCACGCACCCCGCGCTGCACCGCGCGACCCACCTGGGCGTCAGCATCCTCGCCGCCGACCAGCTCGATGTCGCCAGGACCTTCGCGGGCAAGAGCGCCGACAAGTTCGCCGAGCTCCAGTGGACTCCCGGCGAGCACGGCGCGCCGCTGATCGACGGCTCCAGCGCCCAGCTCGAGGTGGAGATCGCCGAACGGCTGGAGGTCGGCAGCCACACCGTCTTCACCGGCCGCGTGGTGTCCGCACACCACGACGACGATCGCGCGCCCCTGGTCTACAGCGGCGGCGGCTTCTTCGACATCTCGCGGACGGCGCCGCTCCCGTGGTGACCCGCCCCCTCCCCCGACTCCCCCGGAGCACGCCATGACACCTGCTTCCCAGGGCCCCGTCTACGGCAGCGCGGTCACCAAGGTCGAGCCCTTCGGCGTCGACCACATCCCCGACAGCGAGCGCCACGGCAAACCGAGTTCGCAGTTCTTCGTCTGGTTCGCCGCGGGCCTCAACTTCCCCGTGATCCTGCTGGGTTTCAGCGCCGCCTGGTTCGGGCTGAGCTTTCCCGCCGCCGTCGGCGCGATCGTCGCGGGGGCCGCCATCGGCTCCCTGCTCATGGCCGTCATGTCCCGCATGGGGGTGCGCCTCGGCGTACCCCAGCAGATCCAGGCCAGGGGCCCGCTGGGCTTCTACGGCAACTTCCTGCCCGTCGCCTACATCAACGTCTTCTCCGGCATCGGCTGGGCCGCGGTCACCGTCATCCTGGGCGGAAAGGCGTTCGCGGAACTGTCGCATCTGCCGTACTGGCTCTGCGCCGCCCTGCTCACCGTGGTCGAAGTGGTCGTGGCCGTCTTCGGCTACAACATGATCAACTTCCTTCAGCGGATGCTCACTTACGTCCTGACCCCGCTCTTCCTCCTGATCACCGTCGTGGCCGTGGTGCGCGGCGGAAGCCTCTTCGCCGCCAACCCGCAGGCCGCCGGATACGTCGGCAGCAGTGGCGGTGTCATCACTCTGGGCGGGTGGTTCCTGGCCTTCCTCGTGGCCTGGGCGCCCTTCGCGTCGGACTACTCGCGCTATCTGCCCGACACCCCGAAGGTCGTCCGGCGCACCGCCTGGTACACGGGGTTCGGCAACTTCGCCACCATCTGCTGGCTCGGCATTCTCGGCGTGGTGGTCGGCGGTTCCGCCTCCAGCACCGACACCATCGCCGCTCTGCACGAACTGGCGGGCCCGTTCGCCGTCCCCGCCCTCATCGCCGTGGGCCTGTCCGCGCTGGCGCAGAACTTCCTCAACGTCTACGGCGGCGCGATCTCCGTACAGACCCTGAAGGTCCCGGTCACCCGCTCCCAGGCAGTGGTCGCGATCTGTGTGCTCGCCTACGTCATCAGCCTGTGGGGCGCGTCCGGTACGGAGGACAAGTTCAAGGTCTTCCTCAACCTGACCGCGTACTTCATCGCCCCCTTCGCCGCGGTGCTCCTCCTCGACTTCTACCTGGGCGGACGCAGCGACCCCCGGCGGATCGCCGAACTCTACGACCGTTCCAGGGTGCTCGGCTGGGGGCTGCCGGCCTGGGCGGGCGGTGTCCTGGCATCCGTCCCGTTCTGGCAGTCCAGCCTGTACACGGGCGCGTTCGCCGCCGCCCACCCCGGAGCGGGCGACCTGAGCATGCTCGTCGCGGCCGGGGTGACGGCCGTCCTGTACCTGCTGACGTACCGACTGAAGCCGCTCTGGCAACGGACCGCGACCGGAGACGGCCCCACGGACACGGCCGCGGAACCCTCCGGACAGGCCCCGGACCTCGCCACCCGCACCTGACACCGTCACGGACCACGACTGCAGGGCCTGACCCGCCTCACCTGAGGGGATCAGGCCCTGCGTGCCGTACGGCCCGGGGCCGAGGTCAGCCTCTGTTTTGGGGGCGTCGTCGTCCGGCCGGGCCCGGGAGTGTCCCCCCTGTACCCGGAAGGCCGGCGTCCGGGCCCTCACGCACCTCAGTAGCATGTGCGCATGTTGGCCTATGCCCCATCGCTCGTATGCTTGCTCGTCTGCTGCTTCGGAGTGGTGCGTGACCGCCGCAGGGTCAGCAACGCCGTCTTCCTGGGGCTCGCCCTCGTCTTCGCCGCGGCCGCGCTCTTCCTGCGACTCGCTTCCAGAAAACCGCAGTTGGGCCACGACATGGCGGTCGCTCTGCTGGTTCTCGCGGCTCTGGGCATCGTCACACTGGCGTGGTTCCTGCTCGCCAACGGCATCACCATGGTGCGCAAGGAAGGCAGGAGCCCGGGCAATCTGCTCTCGCTGGGAGCGGGCATCGTCCTGGTCGCGCTCGTCGCCCTGTTGATCACCGCGCTGGTCCTGCACACGCACACCCTCGTGGTCGTAGCGGGAACCGCTGTCGCGCTCGCCGGGTACGTCGGCTTCCTCTTCCTCTGCTTCCTGCTCTACGCCACGCTCTACGAGCGTCTGCGCATCCGGCGCGCGGCGGATTACGTGGTGGTGCTCGGCTCGGGCCTGGTCGGCGGCAGCACCGTGCCGCCCCTCCTGGCCAGCCGTCTCGACCGGGCGCGCAAGGAGCACGCCACGCTCTCGCGCCGAGGAAAGCGACCCGTGCTCCTCACCTCCGGAGGGCAGGGGCCGGACGAGGAGTTGCCGGAATCGCACGCCATGGCCGACTACCTCGTCGCACGCGGATTCCCGGCCGACCTCATCGAGCGCGAGGACCGCTCGACCACCACCGAGGAGAACCTGACGTTCAGCAAGGCGCTGATGCAGAAGGCACGTCCGGACTACCGGTGCGTGATCGTCACGAACAACTACCACGTCTTCCGCGCCGCGGTGACCGCCCGCCGCACCGGCGTGCGGGGCCATGTCGTGGGCGCCCCCACGGCCGCGTACTTCTGGCCGAGCGCCGTGATGCGTGAGTTCGTCGCCATCCTGCTCACCTACCGCCGGACCAATGCCGCGATCTTCCTGCTCCTCCTGCTGGGCGGCTTGTTCATCTGGTGGCTGGGCTGGCCGTCGACGGGTCACGCCGAATTCCTCGGGTCCTGACGAGAGACCGTTCAGTCGCCCTCGTGACGCCCGTGCGGTTCCCAGTTCCCGTCGGGCGTGACGTCGGACGCCACGGTGTGGCTGTCCCACGGCATCGGCGCCGCCGCGGCCTGCGACGCGAGAACCCCCGCGGCGGACACGACAACGAACAGAACAGCGGTCACACGGAGCCGAAGACGCATCTGTTTCCCTTTCCCGAACCGGAGTTGAGGCGCCGTCACCGGTCGGCGCCACCGCCCAGTCTCAAGGCGACGGCACAGGCCGACCACCGCTTCCACCCGTCCCCCTCGATCGGGAGACGGGATTCCGGTCGTCCGCGTCAGGCGGTCGGCTCAGCAGGGGGCCGCCAGCCGTTGGCCAGGATGTCGAAGACCTCCTCCACCGCGGCTCGGCGGTCCTTCTGTCCCTGCGCGAGCAGGGGAACATCCAGAGCGAAGCGGGCGAGGGCCGCGCAGGCGAGGTTGCCGTGCTCGACGCCGAACTCGTCGGCGATGGCCGCGCCGAGGGTGTCGGTGTGCCGGATCCACATGCGCTCGGCGTACGCGCGCAGCGCCGGGGTGGACTCCACCAGGTGGTTGAACTCTTCCCTCTGAGGATGCGCCGCGATCGGGAGCCACGTGTCCAGCACGTGCCGGCGCAGGGCCTCGATGACGTCCTGACCGGATTCGCGCCGGCGCACCGCGGCGGTCAGCCGGGCGTCCGTGCTCTCTTCCTGGTCGAAGACGAGGGCTTCCTTGCCGGTGAAGTGCTTGAACACCGTCGTAGGCGAGACGTCGGCCGCTTCGGCGACATCCCGGACACTCACGTGGTCGTACCCGCGCTCCAGGAAGAGACGGAGAGCGGCGTCGGCGATCGCTTGCCGGGTGGCCGCCTTTTTGCGTTCGCGGCGGCCGATCGGGGGTTCGGTCATGGCGAGATCGTAGCCGATAGCGGTATCCATAGCTAAGTGGAACCAGCAGATAAGTTGTCACGTACCACTTTTTTACGTACTCTCCTTTTAGGCGTCGCGGAACACTTTGCGCCCTGCGCCGCGGCCGACGCTCGCCGCCCCGCCTGCGGCCTCCGCCCCTCTTGTCCCGCCCCTCGCGAAAGGCACAGCCATGACTTCACCGCACCCCGCCCACGCCCGGATCAGCATCATCGGGGCCGGCCCCGGCGGGCTGACCTGCGCCCGCATCCTTCAACGGCACGGCATCACGGTCACCGTCCATGACCGCGACGCCGGTCCCGACTCCCGCGACCAGGGCGGCTCCCTGGACCTGCACGCCGACAACGGCCAGATCGCCCTGCGCGCGGCCGGCCTGCTGGACCAGTTCTTCGAACTGGCCCGCCCCGAAGGCCAGGAGATGCGTCAGATGGACCCGACCGGCACGATCACGTCCCACCAAGTCCCGGCGGACGACGAGATGTTCAAGCCGGAGATCGACCGCGGACAGTTGCGCGGCCTCCTGCTCGACTCGCTCCTGCCCGGGACCGTGGACTGGGGTCACGCGCTGGAGTACGTCAGCGGGCCCGCCGAGGGGCCCCGGCGGCTGCACTTCACCGACGGCACCACCGTCGAGGCCGATCTGGTCATCGGTGCCGACGGCGCCCGCTCCCGGGTCCGGCCGGCCGTCTCCCCCGCCGTCCCCGAATACAGCGGCGTGAGCTTCCTGGAAGCGTGGTTCGACGACGTCGACGACCGTCACGCCGAGATCGCCGGACTGGTCGGCCGAGGCGGCGCCCACGTCGCCGACGGCGAACGCGCCATGTTCGCCCAGCGCAACGGCGGCGACCACATCCGCGTCTACCTCATCCAGCGCGTCCCGGCCGACTGGATCCGCGCGAGCGGCCTGACGCCCCAGGACACCGAGGGCATCCGCTCCCTGCTCCTGGACCGTTATGCCGGTTGGTCGCCCCGCCTGCTGCGGATACTCACCGACAACGACGGCCCCTACGTCGATCGTCCGATCCTCGCCCTGCCCGTCCCGCACACCTGGGAGCACAGCCCGACGGTGACCCTGCTCGGCGACGCCGCCCACCTCATGCCCCCGCTCGGCGTCGGCGTCAACCTCGCCATGCTCGACGCCGCCGACCTCGCCGCGGCTCTCCGCGACGCCACCACCGTCGAGGACGCCGTACGCGTCTACGAGAAGACCATGCTCCCCCGGTCCGCCGAGATGGCCCGGCTCCTCGAAGGCGGCGCCGAGCACCTGCTCGGTGACGACGACCGCGCGGCCTGAACACCGCCGCGCGCCGCCGGACTCCGCGTCGCGAAACGGCGTTGCGCGAAGGCGTTTTTCTCCCTTTTGCCTATGGCGTCCCGACTCGATACCTAGAGTCGTCGAGTGCCGTCCTCGACGGTGCGGGACCGGCCCACCCCGACGCCGGCGACGCCCGGGGCCGCCGTGCCGGTCGACCCGTAGGCGCACTGCGACACATGCCGGGCCCGGGTGCCCGGAGCCCTGGAACGGCCCCGCCGACGCACGTTTTGCCCCCTCACCCCGCGGCAAGGCGCCCTGTCGACGATGATCACGACTAGCCGTCACGGCACGCGCCTCGGCGGCGGACGGGAGACGAGGTGCGGACAGACGGTCACACCGACAGCACGAGCCCGGGCGGCGTACGGCGGCGCGCGCTGCTCAGCGCGGGGGCCGCGGGCGCGGCCGCGCTCGCCACCGGCTGCAGCACGTCCGCCGCCGAGGAAAGCGCCCCGAGCCCCACCCCTTCCGCACGCACCTCACGGACCGCCTCGCCGAAGCCCACGCACCGCCGCCCCGAACTGCCGCGCGGCGGACGCCGACTCTTTCCCGAACACCGGCTCGTCGGCTACTGCGGACTGCCCGGCGCCGCCGCCCTCGGCCGACTCGGCACCGGCGACCTGGACGACCGTGTCGCGGAGATCGAACGTCGGGGCCGCGCCTACGCGGACGGCCGCACCGTGCTACCGGTCCTCGAACTGCTGGCCGTCGTCGCCAACGCGGGACCCGGCCCCGACGGCACGTACCGCAGCCGCACCCCCGACAAGACGGTCCGCGCCTTCCACGAGGCCGCCCGCGACCACAAGGCCCTGCTCCTGCTGAACATCCAGCCGGGCCGCGCGGCTCCCCTCGACGAGGTGAAGGCCCTCCGGGAATGGCTCGTGCACCCGGACGTCGGCATCGCCCTGGACCCGGAATGGGAAATGAGTTCCGGCCAAGTACCGGGCAACACCTACGGCCACACCAGCGGCGCCGAACTCACCCGGATCGCCGCCTATCTCGCCTCCCTCGTCGAGGAACACGACCTCCCGGAGAAGGTGTTCGTCTACCACCAGGTCGCCGAGTCGGTCGTCCGTGACGAACAGCGGTTGAAGGTGCCCAAAGGTGTCGCCGTCATCAAGAGCGCCGACGGGATCGGCTCCCCGCAGCTCAAGCGCCAGACCTGGAAACAGCTGGTCGACGCGATGCCCCCGCGACTGCACACCGGCTTCAAGCTGTTCTTCGAGGAGGACGCCGAGGGCGGCGGCCGCCTGATGACACCCGCCGAGGTACTGGCCCTGACCCCGCGTCCGTCGTACGTCATGTACGAATGACGCGCACGGGCCTGCGGTACGTAAGTTCCGTGCTCCCCCGCACTCCGATCACCTGAATCGGGACGGCGGGGCGCCGAACGCGCGGGAGAAAGCGGCCGTGAACGCGGCAGGCGAGGCGTAGCCGAGGCGGGAGGCGACCGCGGTCACGCTCTCGGTCGTGAGCAGCGGGAGACTCGCGAGGAGGCGCGCCCGCGCACGCCACGTCGCGGGACTCGTGCCGGTGAGCGCCCGGAAGCGCCGGTCGAAGGTGCGCGTGCTCATCGCGGCCGAACGCGCCCAGTCCGTGTTCGTCAGCGTGGCGTCGGGCGCGGCCAGGTAGGCACGGCAGAGCGTACGGAACGGGTCGGCACGCGGGAGGGAGATCGCGAAGGGCACCGGCGTCATCCGGCGCAGTTCGTGCAGGGCGAGGCGCACGAGCGCGCCGTCGCGGCCGGCCGTGTCGTAGTCCGCGTCGAGGTCGTTCGCGGCGCGGAGCAGTTCGCGCAGCAGGGGCCCGACCTCGATGACCGTGCACGAGGTCGGCCACCACGGCACGGCGTCCGGTTCGACGTAGAGGCTCCAGGTGGAGACGCCGAGCATGCGGACCTCGTGCGGTACGCGCGGAGGGATCAGCACGGCCCGGTCGGCCGGTACGGTCCACGAACCCTCGTCGGTCTCCACCTGCATCACGCCGCAGGCGCCGTAGAGCAACTGCGCCCGGCGGTGCGCGTGCCGGGCGAGCAGGAAGTCCGGCGGGTAGTCGGTACCGATGGGGAGCACGTCCACGGGGAGGTGGTCGTGGTCGTCGATCGAGGTGTTGCGCACCTGTGCAGCCTAGGGCCTGGACCGCTGGTGGCTGACACACGAAGCTTATGGTCACAGTGTCGATTGCTGGACACCACCGCGGCGCGGTGGAATCGTCAGGTGTCCGAACTCGTACTCGTTCTCATAGGTCTTCTCGTCGGTGTCACCACCGTCCTCTTCGGCTTCGGCGGCGGTTTCGTGACCGTCCCGGTGATCACGGTGGCGGATGCCGCGCTCGGCGACGACGCGGTACGCGTCGCCACCGCGACCTCGGCCCTGGTCATGCTGGTCAACGCGGTCGTGGCCACCCTCGCCACCAGGCGCGAGGTGCTCGCACGGTTGCGCGGGCGCTGGGCGTTGTTCCTCCTGCTCGCGACCGGCGGCGCGCTCGGCGCGGCTGCCGCCCGCCTCCCGCCGGGCGATGTCATCCGCTGGGGGTTCGTGCTCTACGTCGCGGCGACCGTCGTCGATCTCGTGGCGCGCCCCGGATTCCTCCGGCCGGCCTCCGTCGCGTCCCGGGCCGCCCGCACGCACGCCATGCCGACCTGGCTCGGTGTGCCGATCGGGGGGATCGCCTCGTTCCTCGGTGTGGGCGGCAGCGTGATGACGGTTCCGCTGATGCGCCGCGCGGGGGCGTCGATGCCCGTGGCCGCGGCGCTGGCGAACCCGCTCACCCTCGTGACCGTCGCCCCTGCCCTGCTCGTCTCGCTTCTGCTGCACGGAAACGCACCGGATGCCCCGGGGCTCGTGGGCACGGTGGACGTCCTGCCCGCGCTCGCGCTGCTCGCGGGATCGCTGCCGGTGATCGTCGGTCTGCGGCGCCGGCCGCCACGGATCCCGGACGCGCTGCACGCCTGGGCCTACGTCACTTTGCTCGCGGCGGCGGGGGCGACGGTGGCCGTGACGGGCTGAGACAGCCGAGAACCGATAAGAATCGGGCATCTTCGCGCCGACCCGGTCACCGTCAACGGCGATCCGGAAGCCGGTCCACCGGTATCCGACATGTGGCCGGCCCGGCGCCCGCGGCTGGCTACGTTGGGGCGGCAGATCTCACCGAGCCCTGGATTGGAGGTGAGTGATGGACGCGGCGCCTGTCGCCACGATCCCGGTACAGCAGCTCCGGGCGGGCGACCATGCGATTGCCAGCTACAACGACGACGACGCGGGCGGCGACGTAGTGGCCGCGTTCACGTGGACGGGGCTCGCCAAGCGCGAGAAGGTGATGCTCTTCGCCGCCCCACAGGTGGCCGAGGACCAGGTGTGGAACCGGCTGGACACGCCGGGCCCGCTCCTGAGCATCGCCCGCGACCGGGGCCAGCTCGTCGTCAGCAGCATGCGCGCGCTCATCCACCCCGACCGGCACTTCACCCCCGAGCGGCAGTGGCAGCGCATCGAGGAAGAGACCGAGCAGGCCCTGGCGGAGGGCTACCGGGGACTGCGCACCTATATCGACATGCACTGGGTGGGGGATCTGAACGCCGATGTCGCGGTGATGATGTACCGCGAGTCCCACGCGGAGCACCTGTTCACCGACCGCCCCTACACCGAGGTCTGTTCCTACGACAGCCGCTGGTTCACCGACGAGGTCCTCGGCGCCATGCACGAAGCCCACCCGTGCCGGCTGCTGCCCCACCTAGGAGCCCTGCACGCCGAACACACGGACACCGTCGTGCGGCTGGCCGGTGAGGCGGACATCGCCACCCGGGAACAGTTCATCGCCGCGCTGCGCGAAGGGCTGGCGCGCACCGCGGACGCCCAAGGGCTGACGGTGGACCTGTCGGGGCTCAGCTTCCTGAGCGCCGCCTGCACCATGGACCTGCTGCGACTGGTCGCGTCCTGCGCGCACCAATCGGTCGAGGTGCGCTGTCATTCGACAGTGGCCCGCCTCCTGCGCCGCGCCGACCCCGGCCGCATCCCCCATCTCCTCATCAGGGAGGTGAGCCGCACATGACAGCACCCGGCCGCGGCGACCAGGCTGACACCCCCGTGCTGGAATATCCCTTCACGCGAGGCGACCTGCCCCGGCTACGGATGCTCGTCGACCAGTACGCGGACCGCGAGGGCCTGTCCGAAGTACGACGCTGCGACTTCGTCGTGGCCATCGACGCCGTCGCCACCAACGCCATCCAATACGCCGGTGGCGGCGGCATGTTGACCCTGCAGCGCGCCGACGGCCATCTGGAATGCCACGTCCACGACGCCGGGCCGGGGTTCACCGCGGATGTCACCCCGCCAGCGGCTCCCGGGGCCGGCGACCCCGGCGGGGGCCGCGGACTGTGGATCGCCGCCCTCAGCACGGACCAGCTGACCATCTCCTCGGACACCAGGGGCGCCATCGTCGCCCTCATCATGCGGCTGCCCCACTGAACGTCCCGCCCGCCCCCTGGGCAACATGTGATGTCACAAGTGACACGTTGTGCTCAGACGATGTCACTCACGTGCCCATTGCCCTCACTTCGCGGGCCGCGGGGCACGCAGGTGGGCGCGCTCTGCCAGCTCCTCCTTGGAGACGAGTTCGAGCATGGGCTTTCCCGGCGCGCACATCATGGTCACCACGAACCGGGTCCTCGCGTCGCTGAGCGCGTTCCCGTCCTGGTAGTGGATCACGTCGCCACCCGGCTCCCAGAACGTGCCGCCGGCCTCCACCACCCGCTCGGGTTCGCCCTCCAACTCGAAGCGGACCGCGCCCTCGACAACGTACCCGAAGGCGGGGCCCGAGTGGCGGTGCGGCGGGGTGCCCGGATCGCCGGGCTCCCACTCGACCTGGATGGTCATCGCGGAGGCGCCCGCGGGGATCGTCAGCGGCGCGGCGTCCTGGAGCAGTTGTGCCGCCTTCATCCAGCCTTCCGACGCCGTCTCGTCACCGGCTCCGTGCATGTGCGCTGCGTGGTTGTCCGACACTGTTGAGCACCTTCCGTGCGTCGCCATGTCATGGGCAGAGCGCTCCGTCCGCCGGGCGCGGCTCCATGACCGTTCATCAAGGGTGACCGGACACGGTGCGGGTCTGTGACACGTAAGTCGGCCCGGCTCGTGATGTGGCGGTGCGTGTCACAGCAGGGAGACAAACATCCAACGTCGAAGGCGAAAGTGTTCCCTACGTATGATGAAGAGTGGTAACTGTAGTGCGAGCGCGGCGGCGCATCGAAGCACGCCCGGGCGCACTCGCCATTCGATGACTCAGGACGAGAGGAACACATGGTCTCCGGGACCCATGCGGCACACGACATCGAGGTCACCGCCGAGAGCCTGCAGGAGGACCTGGCCCGGCTGGAGGTCCAGCGGCAGGCCCTGGAGCGGGAACTGGCCGCGGTCGTCGCCCATCTCCGTTCCGTCCAGCGCGCTCTGGAGGCCTTTCAGACGTTGCTGCCCTCCCTCGGGCCTTCCGGAACCGTCAGCACCGCGCCCCCGCATGTGACCGGCTCGGCCGCACGCGGGGAAAGGCGGGAGGCGCCCGCGGTGGAGCCCTCGACCGCACCTCAGGCCCATGAACCGGCCGAGCACACCGACGAGTCCGACGGGCAGACGAAGTACGGCAAGCTCACCGAACAGATCCTGGACTACTTCGCCGAGGCCGGTGACACCGACGTACGCGCGCGCACTGTCGCGGCGGCCCTCGGCCGCGACAGTGACAGTGGCAGCATCAACGCCGTGCGCAGCACCCTCGACCGCCTGGTCGGCACGTCCCGTATCCGCCGGGCCGGCCGCGGCCTGTACCGCGCCGCGTGACTTTCCGGATTCGCTGATTCCCCCTCGGTCCCCCGAACCCCTTGGCTAGGATCGCGCTCTCTGCACATGCATCGTGCACCTCATTTCACAGACACGTTGTTTTGTGTAACACGTGCGCGTGTCACACGAGCTATTGGGAGTCAGCTTGCTCTCCACACAGTCGGCATCCGTCGTCCGTGCCACCCTTCCGGCGGTCGGGGCCTCGCTCGGCGCCATCACCGAACTCTTCTACCGCCGAATGTTCGAGGAACGCCCGGACCTGCTGCGCGGCTTGTTCAACCGGGCGAACCAGGCCAACGGCGCCCAGAGTGAGGCGCTCGCGGGGGCGGTGGCGGCTTTCGCCACCGCCCTCGTCGATCACCCCGACGAGCGTCCCGACGCCATGCTCGGCCGCATCGCCAACAAACACGCTTCGCTGGGCGTCACTTCCGACCAGTACAGGCTGGTGGGGCGCCATCTGCTGGGAGCCGTAGAGGAGTTACTCGGCGACGCCGTCACTCCCGCCGTGGCAGCCGCGTGGGACGAGGTGTACTGGCTGATGGCCAACGCCCTCATCGCCATGGAGGCCCGGCTGTACGCCGAAGCCGGCGTGGAGAACGGCTTCGTCTGGCACGACATGGAGATCGACGAGCGCACCGAGGAGTCCCCCGACACCGCTTCCTTCGTGCTGCGCCGCCGCGACGGACTGCCCACCGAGCCCTTCCTGCCCGGCCAGTACGTCAGCGTCCAGGTCGAACTCCCCGACGGAGCACGACAGATACGCCAGTACAGCCTGTCCGCCGCTCCCGGCCACAAGACCTGGCGCATCACCGTCAAACGCGAACGCTCCACCGACGACCTCGTCCCCGAGGGAGAGGTGTCCTCCTGGCTGCACGCCCACGCCCGGCCCGGCCGGACGCTCAAGGTCTCCCTGCCCTTCGGCGACCTCGTGCTCCCCGACGGCGACGGCCCCCTGCTCCTCGCCTCCGCGGGCATCGGCATCACCCCCATGCTCTCCATGCTCGACCACCTGGCCACCGTCTCGCCCGACCGGCCCGTCACCGTCATCCACGCCGACCGCTCCCCCGCCCAGCACGCCCACCGCCTGGAGCTGGCCGAACTCGTGCACCGGCTCCGCGACGCCTCGTTGCACCTGTGGTACGAGGACCGCGCCGCCGAGTGGTACGAGAGTTTCGGCGACGCCCCGGGTGAGCCGGGGACACCGACGGCGCACGTGCGCGAGGGCCGGGCGGACGTCTCGGGTCTGCTCCTGCCGAAGGACACGACCGCCTTCCTGTGCGGCCCCCTCCCTTTCATGCAAGCGGTCCGCAGTGACCTGCTCGCTCATGGCCTCGGCCCCGCGGCCATCCATTACGAGGTGTTCGGTCCCGACCTCTGGCTCAGCAAGTAGCAAGCGCCGTGCGCACGGGTGGCACGCAGGCACCGCTCGCCACACGAGTGCGTCCGGTCGGGTGGTCGCGGTCGCCCCGACATGCGCGCCGCGGGTGACCGGCTCACCGTGGGTCGTGTCGGACCACGGACCAACCCGAGGAGTCGTCATGGCTGACCGGAACAACTGGCAGGACCCGACCGATCCGTTCGATCCGCAGGATGAGCGGGCCCGCCGGGATCCCGGGCGCGAGCGCCAGGCACCGGAGCGCGAGAAGCCCCGCGAGGACGACACCCGGCCCCTGCTCCCCGAGAAGGACCAGCCGGGCTACAGGAGCCCCGGGGACAGCGACGGCTACCGGTAGGCCGCACCCGCGTCATCACGCCCCCGGAGCGAGCACGACGGCCCCGGGGGCGTCGCGTTGTACCCGCGACGTCGCGGCCCCCTCGATTGCCGACGGCATTCGGGGGCACAGGTGCACGCGGAGCGCACGCGGTGCGTGCCCCACTGACCTGGGGAGCGGATGGAGATGGGCACGGCGACCAAGGTCCCCGAGACGCGGGACATGCGGGGCGACGAGCTCTCCGGCGACGAGGCGTACGCCGCTCTGCGCCGCTACGCAGGACAGCAGCTGCTGCGGGATGCCTTCGTCCGGTTCCGTTACGCGGACGGGTTCAGCCACGCCCGGGCACTGGCTCTGCAGACAGTGCTGGCGCTGATCCCGCTCGCCATCGTGTTCGTCGGCCTGTCGACGACATTGCACACCGAGAGCATCGGGCGGTTCGCGGAAGTGACCATGCACCGGATCGCCCGGGGCCCGAGTGCCGCGGTGGTCGACGACGCCCTGGCCAGAGGCCGGCGAACCGCGGGCGGGGGCACGCAAGTCGCTCTCTGGTTCGCCCTGGCGTTCTCGCTGTCCAACGTCACCACCGGCATGTGCCAGATCGAGCGCGGCGCGAATCGCATATACGGCAACGAGCGCGACCGCCCGTTCCTCAAGAAGTACGCGCGCGGACTCGTCATGGCCGTGTGCGCCGGACTACCGCTGGGCCTCGGCTTCGTCATGATGGTGGCCGGACGCGATCTGGGTGCGGCGGCCGTGTCGGTCTACGGCCTCGGTGACAGGTTCAACGCCGTGTGGGACGTCCTGCGGTGGCCGCTGGGCCTGGTGTTGGCACTGTTCTCGGCCAGTGCCATCTTCCGGCGCTCGCCACGCCGCCGGCAACCCGGCTATACGTGGCTGGCGTTCGGTGCGGCCGTGTATCTGGTGCTGTGGTCGCTGCTGACGTGGGGACTGAGTCTGTATCTCTCGGTCAGCGGTTCGTTCGACACCGTCTACGGACCGCTCAGCGCCTTCATGTCGCTGCTGCTGTGGGCGTATCTCACCTCCGTGGCGCTGTTCCTCGGCCTGTCGTTCGCGGCTCAGCTCGAAGCGGCACGCGCTTTGCAGCCCGGCCCCGCCGCGCCTGATCCCGGAGTGTGAGGCGGCGCGGACGGGGGCGGGCGGGCGAGCTGCTGCGGGGTCACTCCGTCTTTTCCAGCGCCCTACGGAAGGGAAGCGGGCTCCGCAGTGCCTGTTCGATGCTCTCCAGGCTGCGGCCCTTCGTCTCGGGGACCTTCAGGACGACGAAGACGATGCAGGCCACGTTCATCAGCGCGTAGAAGAGGAACGTGCCGGAACGGCCGATGGTGTTGATCGCCGTCAGGGCGGTCATGGCGATGAGGAGGTCGAATCCCCACACGGAGACCGTGGCCAGACTGGTGGCCGGGCCGCGCACGCTCAGCGGCAGGATCTCCGGGCCGATGAGCCAGACGACGGCCTGCATCCCCACACCGTTGAAGAGGATGTACGCGAACAGCGCGATGATCACGGTCCAGCGCTGTGCCGATGCGCCCGAGGAGGTGGCGAAGGCCAGCGCCAGTACCACCATGGCAAGGGCCGAGCCGGGCAAAAACCACAGCATCGTGCGGCGTCGCCCGGCCTTGTCCACGGCGATGGCACCCACCACCCCCGCCACGACGAGCATCGCGCCGATCCCGATGCCGGTGAGCAGCGCCACCGAGTTCCCGAACCCCGCGTCGTCCAGGATCGTCGGCGCGTAGTACACGATGGCGTTGACCCCGGTGAGCTGGGAGAAGGCCGCGATGCCCACGGCGATCAGCAGAGCCGGGCGCAGCCAGCGCTGCCGGAGCTGTCGCCAACTGCCGCTGTCCGCGGACGAGTCGGCTGTCACGGCGGCGATCTCGGCCGCCTCCGCCCCGACGTCCGCTCCGGCGGGCCGAAGCCTGCGGAGCGTACGCACCGCGTCGTCCCCGCGGTTCTGCTCGATGAGCCAGCGCGGGCTCTCCGGCAGGAACAGCATTCCGATGGCCAGGGCCGCGGCGGGGATGACGGCGAGGGCGAACATGACGCGCCACCCGCCGCTGCCGGACAGCGCCCAGCCGCAGAGGTAGGCGATCAACTGCCCGATGGCGACCATGAGTTGGAAGAGCACCATGAGCCGGCCACGTACGGCCGCGGGCGCCAGCTCCGCGATGTAGACGGGCACCATGTTGGAGGCTCCGCCCACCGCGAGGCCGAGCACGAAGCGCGCGGCGATCAGCGTCGTCACGTCGGGGGAGAGCGCGGCCGCCACCGCACCGACCGCGAAGATCACCGCGACCGCCGCCACCACCTTGCGCCGGCCGTGCCGTACGGCGGTGCGCCCCGAGATCAGGGCGCCGGCCATCGCGCCGAGCAGGATGACGCTGACGACGATCTCCTGTTCGCGGGAGGAGAGGTCGAGGTCGTCGCGCAGGTGGAGCAGGGCGCCGGAGATGATGCCGGTGTCGTAGCCGAAGAGCAGGCCGCCGAGCGCCGAGACGGCGGCGACCGCGTAGACCAGCAGCGGCGGACGCCCCGCGCCTGCGGGGTGGGCCGGCGGACGCTCGGCCACCGTGGTCGCCTCAGGCATCGCCCATGACCAGGCCCTCGATGGTGTGCTTCTGGGTGATGGGCGTCAGTTCGTCGACGACCGGGCAGTCCAGGTGGTGGCGGACCCGCTCCGGCAGCGATTCCCAGAAGGCCCGCGTGACGGCCGTGTCGTGGCGGTCGGCGTTGTTCGCCTCGGGACCGTCGAGGCCCAGCACGAGCACGGGCCGCGCCTTGGCCGACTCGTTCTTGGTACCGCGGTGGATGGTCAGCGCGGTGCGCGCCGAGATGTCGCCGCGCTGCGGGTACTTGCGGACCGCGCGCTCCTCGTAGCGGCCGTAGCGTTCGCGGGGCGGGAACATCCCGTGCTCGAAGTCGGGCTCGTCGTCCCACTGGGTACCGGGCGCGATCTCGAAGGGCCCCATGTCCTCGGCGGTGTCGACGGCGGTGACGTTGAACGCCAGGGAGGTGAGGCGGCGTTCGGTGCGCGTCTCGTCGGGGAGGGGGAAGTCGCGGTGCCAGGGCTGGTTCACGGCGCCTTCGAGCGGTACGTCGAAGCCGAGTTCGACGATGCGGTAGTCGGGGCCGAGGACGGCCGTGGCCACCGACCGGACCCACGGGTGGTCGACCAGGTCGACGAAGCCCCGCAGCTGCTCGGGGTGGATCTCCACGTAGTACCGCTCCGGTCCCCGGCCCACGGCACCGTCGGGCCGGGAGCGCGCTTCCTCGTACGCCGTCTCGATGTCCTCGCGCAGCCGGTCGACCCACTCCTTGGTGAAGGCCCCCTTCCGCGCGGTGATGCCGTCCGTGTACAGATTCGCCGCGTCCTGCGTCACGTCGACGTCCAGGTCGGCGGGGCGGATACCCGGAAATGCGGACACAGTCATCCTTGCCTCCTTGCAAGCAGATCTTCCGCCCCTAGATTGCATCGCTGCATGCAACGTTGCAATACCCTTTGGTGCAGTCATTTTGTGAAGGGCGTCGCATGAAAGGATGACGGCGTGAGCAGTCGTCTGAAAGATGTGGCCGCACTGGCCGGCGTCTCCGTACGCACCGTGTCGAACGTCGTCAGCGGATCCGCCACGGTGGCGGCCGAGACCCGACAACGCGTCCAGGAGGTGATCGACGAGCTCGGCTACCGGCCCAACCTCGCCGCCCGCAGCCTGCGCGCCGGCCGCACCGGCATCATCGGCCTGGCCATCCCCGAACTGCACTCGCCGTACTTCGGCGAACTCGCCGGACTCCTGGTCGACGAGGCCCAGCGCCGCTCCTGGACCGTGATCATCGACCAGACCCGGGGCGACGCCGACGCCGAACGCCGCCTGCTCGCCCAGGGCGGCGGACGCGTGGTCGACGGCCTCATCATCAGCCCCTGGGCGCTGGACCCCGCCGAACTCGCCGCGACGGCACCGGCCGTCCCCCTCGTCCTGCTCGGCGAGCGCAGTCCGCAGGGAGCGGCCGACCGCGTCGCCGTCGACAACGTCGCCGCCGCCGGTGAGGCCACCGGCCACCTGATCGCTCTCGGCCGCCGCCGCATCGCCGCCATCGGCCTGCAGCCCCACCTGCACAACGGCACCGCCCGGCTGCGCGCCGAGGGCTACCGCCACGCGCTGGAGCGCGCCGGGCTCCCCCGGCTCCCCGACGCCCAGCGCCCGGTCGCCGCCCTGCACCGGGCGGACGGCGCCCGCGCCATGACCGAACTCCTCGACGGTCCCGTCGCCCCCGACGCCGTGTTCGCCTTCAGCGACGAACTCGCCCTCGGCGCCCTCCACGTGGCGCACGAACGGGGGTTGCGCGTACCCGAGGACCTCGCGATCGTCGGGTTCGACGACATCGAGGACGGCCGCTACAGCCACCCGCCCCTGACCACCATCGCGCCGGACAAGCGGCAGATCGCCGAGCGGTCCCTGCAATGCCTGGCGGACCGGATATACAGCCCCGGCAACGCCGTCCCCCCGCAGGAGCTGATCGTGCCGCACCGCCTCGTCCGGCGCGGCACCACCTGAGCACCCGTCACGCGGGACCGGGCCGGTCCGCTTCCCGGCGGTGGCCTCCCCCACGCCACCGTTCGGGGTCGATCCGGCCCGCGTACAGGGGGAGTTCGAGCGGCGGCTGATCCTCCGCGAAGGGGTCCCACACCCGGGTGAGGCCCGCGGTTCCGTGCGCGCGGACCCTGCGCGCCTCGGCGAGGTCGAGCACATCCGTCAGGACCAGCTCCGGCTCAGGCCCGGCCTCGGCGCGCACCCGCCCCTCGGGATCGACCAGCACGCTCCGGCCGATCCCGTCCGGCGGCGCCGCGTTGACGCTGGCCATGAAGACCTGATTGACGATGGCGTTGGCGCGCGCGAGGACCAGTTCCTGCGCCCGGTCCACGGTCGGCGTGCGCACCAGGTTCAGGACCAGATCGGCGCCCTGCCACGCCAAGTGCCGCGTGACCTCGGGGAACCAGGCGTCGTAGCAGATCGACAGACCCACCCGCCCGTACCCGTCCATGTCGAAGACCACGAACCGCGAGCCCGCCGCCGTCGTCTCGTGGGGCCGCCACGGGAACATCTTGCGATACGCCGCGACGCGCGCGCCCCGAGGCGAGTACACGACGGCCGTGTTGTAGATCTGCCCGTCCTCGCCCTGCTCGTAGACCGTGCCGGGGACGAGCCAGAGGTCCAGTTCGCGGGCCAGGCCGGACAGCATCGCGTCCCTCGGCCCGTCCAGCGGCTGCGCCGCCGCGACCATGACCTCCTCCGGGTCCTCGTCCTTCGCGTGCCCGCACAGATGCAGTTCCGGGTAGACCAGCAGCCGGATGCCGGGGTGGGTCCGGGCGAGCCGCCGTACCTCCGCGGCGAAGGCGTCCGGGTCGGGGGCGGAATGATGGCGGGCTGCGGCCTGGACCAGGCCGACCGACAGGGGCTGGGACATCGGGCGGAAGTCACCTTTCGGACGCGGACGGGGTGCATTCGAGCGCTGACGGGAGCACTGACGGGGGCGCGGCCGAGCCAATCACCCCGGTTTCCACGGGACAAGGCCCCTCTTTCCTGCGCGATCCACAGGAAGACCCTGCGCCTCGGCAGCACGGGCGGGCAGCCGATCGGCCGGCGAACGACGTGGTAGAACGGGCGAAACCGACCCTCACCCCGAGCGCTCACCCGCCCGAGCCCTCACACCCCGAGATCACCACACCACCGGACTCACAGACCCCGAGGCACAGGCAACCCATGACCCTCAATCAGCTGAGGGCCTTCGTCGAAGCGGAGCGGCTCGGGTCGTTCACCGCCGCGGCGCAGGCCCTGGACATGGCCCAGGCATCGGCCTCCGAACTGGTACGCCGGCTGGAGACCGAGCTGGACGCCGAGTTGTTCGTCCGCGGCAGCCGCACCCTGACCCTGACGTCGGCCGGACAGGAACTGCTGCCGTACGCCCAGCAATCGGTGGAAGCGGCGGATCACGGGACGCGGGCGGTGCGGTCGCTGGGTTCCCTCGGGGGCGGCACCGCCACCTTCGGGGTGCTGCGCAACGCCGACTACTACCTGCTCTCCAACCTCGTACAGATGTTCCACGCCCGCTATCCGTCCGTCCGGGTCCGGCTCGTGGGCCAGAACTCCGCCGAGACCGCCGCGGCCGTCGCAGCGGGGCGGATCGAGGCGGGCCTGGTCGTGCTGCCGATCGACGACGAGGGACTCGCGGTGAGTCCGCTCCTGCGCGACGAGGTCTACTACGTCAGCGCCAGCGAGGAACGCACCCGCACCCCTGTGACGATCGAGGCCTTCTCGCAGGCCCCCCTCGTGCTCTACGACGCCCATTACGGCTGGCAGGACCCGACCCGGCGACAGATCGCGGAGCGCGCGCAGCTCGCGGGAGTCACCGTAGACCCGCTGATCGAGCTCGAACACGTCGAGGCCGCTCTGAAGCTCGTGGCAGCCGGGGTGGGCGACACGATCGCCAGCCGTGCGGTGGTCGCCGGGCCCACGTTCCCCGCCGGCCTGCGCACCGCCTCCTTCGCCGAGCCCCTGTACGACACCGTCGCCCTGGTCCGGCGTAGGGGCCACCCTCTGTCTCGCGCCACCCGGGAACTCGCCCGGATCGCCGAGGACACCCTCCGCGAGATCGGCGCCGGTCTCAGCCTCTGACCCTGCCACAGGGAAACCCTTTGACTCGGACAGGAACTGCCCCTCTAGTCCTGTGCCAACGCGGCGTCTAGCGTCCAGGCCATGCAGATCACGCACGACGAAGCCCAGGCCCTCCCCCCGCTCCAGTGGCTGAAGAAGCCGGCCGTCGACGGCCCTCCCGCCCAGCGCGCCCCCAAGGTGGTCGAGCGGGTGTCGCAGATGCTCAAGGAGATCGAGCACAAGGGCATGGACGCGGTACGCGCCTACGCCCAGGAGCTGGACGGCTGGTCCGGCGAGCTGGAGATCGGGGCCGCCGAGCTCAAGAAGTCGGGGGACGCGCTGCCCCCGGATGTCCGCACCGCCCTGGAGATGGGGTACGAGCGCACCCACCGGTTCGCCGCCGCCCAGCGCGAGCACCTGACGGACTTCGAGATCGAGGTCGCCCCCGGCGTGGCCGGCGGCCAGCGCTACGTCCCGGTCTCTCGAGTCGGCGCCTACCTGCCGGCCGGCCGCTTCCCGCTGCTCGCCAGCGCCTTCATGACAGTGAACGTCGCCAAGACGGCCGGGGTTCCCACCGTGCTGGCGTGCACTCCCCCGTCGGGTGAGCACGGCGCCCACCCCGCCGTGCTGTACGGCGCCTACCTGTCCCGCGCCGACCGCGTCTTCGCCCTCGGCGGCGTCCAGGCGCTGGGCGCGATGGCCTTCGGCCTGCTCGGCGAGGCCCCGGTCGACATGCTGGTCGGCGCCGGGAACGCCTTCGTCACCGAGGCGAAGCGGCAGCTGTTCGGCCAGGTCGGGATCGACCTGCTGGCCGGCCCCTCCGAGGTCGCGGTCATCGCCGACGACAGCGCGGACCCGGTGTGGGTCGCGGCGGACCTGCTGGGCCAGGCCGAGCACGGCCCCAACTCCCCCGCCGCGCTGATCACCACGTCCGAGAAGCTGGGGCGCGCCGTCGTCACGGAGATCGAGCGGCAGCTCGCGTCCCTGTCCACCCGGGACATCGCCGGACCGGCCTGGCGCGACTTCGGTTCGGTCATCGTGGTGGGCGACCGGGCCGACGCCGTCGCCGTGGCCGACGTACTGGGCCCCGAGCACCTGGAGATCCAGACCGAGGACGACGACTACTACCTGACCAACCTCACCTGCTACGGCTCCCTGTTCATCGGGCGGTGGTCCACCGTCGCCTACTCCGACAAGGGCATCGCCGGCACCAACCACGTGCTGCCGACCGGCAAGACCGCCCGGTACAACGCCGGACTCTCCGTCTCCCGCTTCCTCAAGCCGCTGACCTACCAGCGGGCCGCGAAGGAAGGCACGGCGGCCCTGGCCCCCGCGGTCGAGCGGATCTCCGCCTTCGAGGGACTGGCGGCGCACGGCGCGACCGCCACGCTCCGCATCGACGAGATCGGCCGGACGGCCGGGATGTTCGACGCCGTCCCGGCAGCCCTGCGCGACCAGCTCTGATCCCCGGCTCCTGGCCGCCGCACCTGGTGCGGCGGCCAGGAGCCGCACCGCGAAACGCCCCCTGTACGCCCGTCCCCTCCCTCTCCAGGTCGCCCGCGCCCCACGCTCATCCGAGGATCCCCGTATGCACCACCCGTCCGAGCCACCCCCGGCCGCCCCCGCCGGCGCGGCCCTCACCCAGGGCCTCAAGGGCCGTCAGATCACCATGATCTCCATCGGCGGAGTGATCGGCGCCGGCCTCTTCGTCGGTTCGTCCACCGCGGTGGCCACCGCGGGCCCCGCCGTCCTTATCTCGTTCCTGCTGGCCGCCGCCCTGGTGGTGCTCGTCATGCAGATGCTCGGCGAGATGGCCGTCGCCAACCCCGACACGGGCTCCTTCTCCACGTACGCCGACAGGGCCCTGGGCCGCTGGGCCGGGTTCTCGATCGGCTGGCTGTACTGGTGGTTCTACATCCTCGTCATCCCCATCGAGGCCATCGCGGCAGGCGAGGTCATCGCCGCTCTCACCGGACTGCCCAGCTGGCTCCCGGCACTGGCGATGATCGTGCTGCTGGCGGGCAGCAACCTCCTCGCGGTGCGCAACTACGGGGAGTTCGAGTACTGGTTCGCCCTGCTGAAGGTCGTCGCGATCGTGGCCTTCCTGGTCCTGGGAGTCCTCGCCGTCCTCGGCCTGCTGCCCGGCTCCGGCACCAGCGGAGTCTCGAACCTGTGGAGCAACGGCGGCTTCGCGCCGAAGGGCGCCACGGCCGTCCTCGCCGGCCTGCTCACCGCGATGTTCAGCTTCCAGGGCAGTGAGATCGTCACCATCGCCGCGGCCGAGTCCGAGGAACCGAGGAAGAACATCAAGAAGGCCGTCCGCGCCGTCGTCTGGCGTCTCGGCCTCTTCTACGTCGGCTCGATCCTCATCGTGGTCTGTCTCGTGCCGTGGAACTCCGACGACCTGGCGGCCGCCGGCTCCTACCAGGCCGTCCTGGAGCGGATGAACATCCCCGGGGCGGGACGGATCATGGACGTCGTTCTGGTCATCGCCGTCAGCAGCTGCCTCAACTCCGCCGTCTACACCGCTTCCCGCATGGTGTTCTCCCTGGCCAAGCGCGGCGACGCGCCGGCCGCCTTCGCCCGCACCTCCCGCCACGGAGTGCCCCGCAACGCGGTCGTGGTCTCCACCGTCATCGGCATCGTCGCGGTGATCGCCAACTACCTGCTGCCGAGCGTCTTCTCCTACCTCATCGCCTCCAGCGGCGCGATCGCACTCATGATGTACCTGGTCATCGCGCTCACCCAGTACGCGATCCGGCGCAAGGAGGGGGACCCGCGCGAGGTGCGCATGTGGGGGTTCCCCTGTCTCACCCTCGCCACGATCGCCTTCATCGCCGGGGTGCTGGTCCTCATGGCCGTACTGCCGGGGCACCGGCTCGAACTGTGGCTCTCCCTCGGCCTCGCCGCGGTCCTCGTCGGCGTGGGTGTCCTGCGCCAACGGCGGCTGCGGGCGGGCCCGGACGGCACGGACGCCGCCGGGAAGAGCGGGGCCACGGCCACCGAGCCGCCCTCGACGACGACCGCCTCGCGGCTCTGACGGTCAGGAGACGCGCGCGTGGGTGGCCCTGGGGACGAACTCGGTCGGCAGGACCAGGCGTTCGCCCCCGGGGTCGACGTCCCCGCCGATCCGGCGCACCAGCAGCCGGGCCGCCTGCCGCGACAGTTCCCCCAGGTCGTGCCCGACAGTGGTCAGCCGGAACACCTCCCAGGAGGCCATCGGCAGATCGTCGAAGCCGATGACGGTGAGATCGTCGGGGACCCTGATCCCGGCCGCGAGCGCGGCGTTCAGGACACCGATGGCGACCACGTCGTTGCCGCAGAACACCGCTGTCGGCGCTTCGGCCGCCGCCATCAGGACGGGCAGCGCGCGGTACCCGGTGTCGTACTCGAACGCGCCGCGCACCACCCGGTCCTCGGCGAGCCCGACCCCCGCGTCGGCGAGCGCCAGCCGGAAGCCCAGTTCGCGGTCGCGGCCGGTCGTGGTGTTGGCCGCGCCGAAGATGCCCGCGATCCGCCGGTGCCCCAGGGCGACGAGTTCCCGGGCCACCAGCCGGCCACCGCCCTCGTTGTCGACGACCGAGGCATAGTCGTCCGGCCCGCCGGTGTCGCGGTTGAGGAAGACGAAGGGCATGCCCCGCCGCTCCAGCTGGGCGGGCAGCCGGGAGTCGGTGGTCGCCGTCGCCAGGACGACACCGTCCAGCGACTGGTCGAGGAGTCGCTCCTCGGCGACCGCCTCGTCCGACCGCTCCGTGATGAGCATCATCCGGTAGCCCAGGGTGCGCAGTTCGTCGTGGAGCGGCGCGATCACATGCGGGTAGAAGGGGTTCGTCAGGTCGGTCACGATGACGCCGACGCGCCGCGTGGACCGCGTCGACAGGGTGCGTCCCGCTTCGCTCGGCACGTAGTTCAGCGCCTGGGCCGCCCGTCTGACCTTCTCCCGGGTCGCCTCCGACACCCGGGGGTCGTCGCGCAGCGCCCGGGAGACCGTGGGCTGCGAGACACCCGCCAGCCTGGCCACGTCGTGACTGGTGATCCCCATCGGCTCGCTCCTCGTCGCCACCACTGCGCCGCCCCGGCGCGCATCCCGATCAGTATACGTATGTCGACTGCGCCGTCGGTGGTCGACGCCCCCTTCGCCAGAAGCCGTCTGCGCCACGCATCTTCCGGACACTCCCCCACGCGCACCTCTTGACACTTTCTCCCTCCAGGGCCTGTCATGGAGATACATACGTATTCACGAGCAAGGAGCGGTCATGCCCGATGTCGTCGTATCCACCAGCGAACTGACCCACCGCACGGTGCGCCGCAGCGACTTCGTCTCCTGCAACCAGGCCTTCATCGACTGCCGTACCCCCGGCTCCGACCGGAAGGAGAACTACGCGATGATCGGTCCCGGCGTCTCCCAGGCCGCCGGTCAGCACGTCAACCTCCGCCTGCCGCACGGCTACAACATCGGCGCCGCGGCCATGCCGCACGGCATCACCAACAACCTCCACCTCCACTACACGGCCGAGGTCTTCGTCTGCACCGAGGGCGAGTACCTGCTGCGCTGGGGCGCCGACGGCACCGAAGGCGAACTCCTGCTCAAGGCCGGTGACATCGCGTCCGTCCCCACCTGGATCTTCCGCGGCTTCACCAACACCGGCCCGGACGACGGCTGGCTCTTCACCGTGCTGGGCATGGACCACACCGGCGGCATCATCTGGGGCCCCTCGGTCCTGCGCGAGGCGGAGGGCCACGGCCTGTACCTCAGCGCCGAGAACAAGCTGATCGACACGGTCGCCGGCGACACCCTCCCGCCGGAGGCCGAACGCGTCAGCCCCATGACCCAGGAGCAGATCGACCGACTGCGCCACTACAGCCCCGACGAGATGAAGCGCCGGATCGCCGCCGCGGACGAACTGGTGTGGTCCGAGCACCCCTTCCTCGACAGCACCCTGCCCGGTGGCGGCGTGCGCCTGAGCTGCGTCATCGGGTACGGCATGACCGAGGACCCGCACCAGGACCCCCGGATCTTCAACCCGCACGGCCACAACGCCGCCTGGCTGCGCGCCGATCCGGGCCAGGGCGTCTCGCTCCACCGGCAGCACGAGACCCAGACGCTGATCGTGAAGGACGGCCTGTGGGAGGTCACGCTCAACCGCACCGACCCGGTGTCGGTACGCCTGGGCCCCCGCGACATGCTCTCCGTCCCGCAGGACGCCTGGCGGACCCTGCGCAACGTCGGCGACAGCCAGGGAGACCTGCTCGTGGTCAACTCCGGCGACGGCAGGGTCCGTCTGGAGTGGGACGAGGAAGTCCTCAAGGCCGCCGCCGACGCGGGCCTCGGCATCGACCACAACGGCTACGTCGCCCCGTACGCCCTGCTGCCCCGCTCCGCGCGGCGCTGGTGACCGGCGTGCGTCGGGGCGACCGGGCAGGCGCGCTGCCGTTGGTCGTGGTTCCCGGCATGCTCTGCGACGCGAGCCTGTGGTCCGATGTCGACTTCCCCGCCGGCCACGACGTCCACCACGTGCCGCTGACCGAGCCGGACATCGGGGCGCTTGCGGAGGATGTGCTGGCCGCGGTGCCGGGCCCGTTCGTCCTGGTCGGGCTGAGCCTGGGAGCCATCGTCGGCTTCGAGGCACTGCGCCGGGCACCGGAGCGGATCGCGGGCCTGTGCGTGATGTCGGCCAACGCGGGCGCCCCGCGCCCCGAGCAGTACGCGGCCTGGCGCGCGATGGACGGGCTGATCGATGCCGGGCGGTTCGCGGACGTCGTCGAGCAGACCCTGCCCGACATGTTTCCCGGCCGCCCCTCGCCCGAAGCCGCGCGGCGCTACCGCCGCATGGCACAGAGCGTGGGCCCCGACGCAGCCCGCGCCCAGCTCGCCGCGCAGGCGACCCGTACGGACGCGAGCGCCGCCTTGCGCACCGCCCGGTGCCCCGCGGTCGTACTGAGCGGAACACGGGACTCCCTGTGCCCGCCCACCTTCCACCGGACGATCGCGCGCGCCGTGCCGGGAGCCCGGCTGCGGGAACTGTCCGACGCCGGCCACCTGCTGCCCTGGCAGCGCCCCGACGCCGTCGCCACTGCCCTGCGCGCGGTACTCGCCGCCGCCGAGCGGGACGAACCGGCCCTGAGCACCACACCCTGAACTCCACCCGGGACCGCTCCCCGCCGACCGATCCCCTCTTGCACACCCCTCCCCCCAATGAAGAGAGCCGTGTCATGCCCCGATTCCTCAAATCCCCCGTGCCCGCCACCGAGGTGCGTGCCGCCCGCGCGGATGTCGCCGAGCGCGTCCACGCCATCCTCGACGACATCCGTGAGCGCGGCGACGAAGCGGTCCGCCAGTACTCCGAGAAGTTCGACGGCTGGAGCCCCGGGTCCTTCCGCCTGACGCCCGACGCGATCGAGCGGATCATCTCCGGGGTCCCGGGGACCGTCCTGGACGACATCCGCTTCGTCCAGGAGCAGGTGCGCACGTTCGCCCGGGCCCAGCGCGACTCGATGCGCGACGTCGAGATCGAGACGCTGCCCGGCGTCCACCTCGGCCACCGTCACGTGCCGGTGGCCGGCGCCGGTGCGTACGTACCCGGCGGGCGCTACCCGCTGACCGCGTCGGCGCACATGACCATCGTGACCGCCAAGGTGGCGGGGGTCCCCCGGGTCGCCGCCTGCACCCCGCCGATCCGGGGCGAGATCCCGGCCGCCACCGTCGCGGCGATGCACCTCGCGGGCGCCGACGAGATCTACCTGCTGGGCGGCGTCCAGGCCGTCGCGGCGCTGGCCCTGGGGACGGAGACCATCGGGCGGGTCCCGATGATCGCCGGGCCCGGCAACGCCTATGTCGCGGAGGCCAAGCGCCAGTTGTTCGGTGAGGTCGGCATCGACCTGTTCGCCGGACCGACCGAGATCCTGGTGATCGCCGACGAGCACGCGGACCCGTTCGTCGTCGCCGTCGACCTGCTCTCCCAGGCGGAGCACGGCCCGGACTCCCCCGCCGTGCTGGTGACCACGTCCGAGAAGCTGGGCCGCGAGGTCGCGCAGCACATCGAGCGCCTGCTGCCCGGCATGCCGACGAAGGACTTCGCCGAACCGGCCTGGCGCGACCACGGCGAGATCGTCGTGGCCGACTCCCTCGACGAGGCCTTCGCGATCGCGGACTCCTACGCCAGCGAACACGTCGAGGTCCTCACCGAGAACCCGCGCCAGGCGCTGGACAAGATGCACGACTACGGCGCGCTCTTCCTCGGCGAGGGCACCTGCGTCTCCTACGGCGACAAGGTCATCGGCACCAACCACGTACTGCCCACCCGGGGCGCCGCGCGCTACACCGGCGGCCTGTGGGTCGGGAAGTACCTCAAGACGGTCACGTATCAGGAAGTCACCGACACCTCGTCCTCGGCGCGGCTCGGCGAGGTGTGCGGACGGGCCGCACGCGTCGAGCTGTTCGAGGGGCACGCCCGCTCCGGTGACGTACGAGCCGCCAAGTACGGCAAGGGCACCCTGCCGTGGAACGACGAGGCCCGCGCGTGAGCCGCCCCGCGACGCCGCTCGCCGGACGGACCGCGCTGGTCACCGGAGGGGGCAGCGGACTCGGCGCCGCCATCACCCGGTCACTGCTCTCCGACGGCGCCCGCGTGGTCATCACGGGACGCGACGAAACCGCGCTCAAGGAGACGGCCACCCGGCTCGGCCCGAGCGTCACCCATCAGGTCTGCGACGTGTCCCGGCTCGACGACGTCCGGGAACTCGCGGAGAACCTCGCGGGCGAGGAGATATCGGTCCTGGTCAACAACGCCGGGATCGCCGGGCCCGTGGCCCCGCTGACGGAGATCGCGCCCGACGAGTGGGACGAGGTCTTCGACGTGAACGTGCGCGGGGTGTTCCTGATGTGCCGGGCCTTCCTCCCCGCCATGACGGACCGCGGCACCGGCGACGTGATCAACATCGCCTCGGTGTCGGGCAAACGACCCCTGCTGCGGCGTACGCCCTACTGCGCCTCGAAGATGGCGGTCATCGGTCTCACGGCGACACTGGCGGGCGAGGTCGGACCGCTGGGGGTCACGGTGAACTCCCTTTCCCCGGGCCCCGTTTCGGGCCCGCGGATGGAGCGCAACTTCCGCCTGGAGGCCGAGCGCACGGGCAGCACCCACGAACAGGCCGAGCAGGCTTTCGTGTCACGCTCCGCCCTCGGCCGCATGGTCACCGAGGACGAGGTCGGTGAGGCGGTGAGCGCGATGCTGCGGATGCGCGGCCTGTGCGGAGCCGATATCGACCTGTCGGCCGGGATGGTGGCACGGTGACGGCGCGAAGCGCGGAGCCCGCGCGCCGTGGCCTCAAGCAGCGGCTGGCGGACGGTGAGCAACTGCGCGGCGCGCTGCTGCGACTGCCGTCGGAGACGCTCGTGGAGATGGCGGGCGTGGCGGGTCTCGACTATGTGGTCATCGACTGCGAACACGGGCCGGCCGACACCGCTCTGCTCCAGCACCACCTCACGGCCGCGGCCGCCCAGGGGATCGACGTCCTCGTCCGCGTGGGCACGTCCGAACCGGCCCTGGCGCTGCGCTGCCTGGACCTGGGAGCCGTCGGCGTGATCCATCCGCATATCGACAGCGCCGAGGACGCCCGGCGGGCGGTGGCCGCGAGTCACTACCCGCCGCTCGGCGAACGGGGCTTCGCCACGTACAGCAGAGCGGGCCGGTTCGGCACGGTCTCCGCGGCCGAGCATGTGGCCGCCTCCCGGGACACCCTGGTCGTGGCGATGATCGAGACCGAGCGGGCCTGCGCCGCGGCCGACGCGATCGCCGGCACACCGGGCGTGGACGCCGTCCTGGTCGGTCCTGCCGATCTGGCGGCGGACTGCGGTTTCCCCGACCGGTCCACCGTCACCGCGCTGATCGCCCGCGCGCACCGGGCCACCCGCGCACAGGACCGCGCGGTCATGACCATCGTGCCCGGTCAGGACGCGGCCCGAGCAGCCGAGCAGGCGGGCTCCCAGCTGATTCTCTTCAACATGGCGCAGGTCCTCATGGACACCCTGCGGGCCCTCGCGGAGCCCGGCACCACGGAGACCACATGCACCTCGGCAACCCCTTGACGGCCCTTACCCGGCCCCATAGCGTTCACCACGAGTTCATACGTATGCACATCCTTCGCAGCATCTCTCGCACCCCTCGCACCCCTCTCCCTGCGCGATCGGAGAAGCCATGTCCGCCGCAGCGCCTCCCAGTACAGCCACCGGCTCCACCACGGTCGACCCGGACAAGCGGAACGCGATTCGCCGAGCCATCGCCGCGGGAAGCATCGGTAACTTCGTAGAACAGTTCGACTACGGTCTTTATGGCTACATGGCGCCGATCATGGCTCCCGCGTTCTTCCCCGAGAGCGACAGGACCGTCGCCGTCCTGGGGACCTACGCGATCATCGCCGTGGCGTGCCTGTTCCGGCCGCTGGGCGGAACACTGGTCGGCCGCTGGGGCGACCGGGCCGGCCGCAAGAAGACGCTGCTGTGGACCATCGTGTTCATGGGTGTGGCGACCGCCCTCATCGGAGCGCTGCCCACGTACCACCAGGTCGGCATCCTCGCGCCGGTCCTGCTCCTGGTGCTCCGCGTTGTGCAGGGCACGGTGTCCGGCGGTGAGTACGTCGGCGCGGTGGCCTTCATCGTCGAGTGGGCGGAGCCCAACCGGCGGGCCTACTACACCTCTTACGCCTCCAACAGCTGCTTCGTCGGCACCCTCGCCGGCGCCGGCACGGCCGCGCTGACCAGCTGGGTGTTCGCGGGCCCCTCCCTCGACTCATGGGGCTGGCGCATACCGTTCCTGCTGGCGATCCCGCTCAGCCTGGTCGGCATCTGGCTGCGCCGGCACATCGAGGAGACCCCGGAGTTCGTCCGCGCCACCGCCGACGGGACGCAGGTCGTCAAGTCGCCGGTCCTCGAGGCGCTGCGCTCCCAGCGGCGGCCCATCCTGGTCTACTGCGGCATCTCGATCATGTGCGCGATCCTCTCCTACACCTGGGTCACGTTCTATCCGCAGTACCTGACGGACACGCTCGGCCTGCCGCGCTGGATGGGCCTCGCCTCGAACGCCATCTCGATCGCGGTCCTCATCCCGCTGCTCCCGCTGGCCGGCATGCTCTCGGACCGGATCGGGCGCAAGCCGATGCTGATCACGGGCGCCCTGGCCTGCATCTTCCTGGTCCCGGTCGCCTTCTGGGTCGGCGAGGGCGGCACCTTCGGCGCCGCGATCGCCAGCCAACTGATCTACCTGGTCCCGGAGTTCTTCCTGACCGGCATCATCACGGTCTGCGCCGCGGAGCTCTTCGCGACCCGTACGCGGTTCAGCGCGAGCGCCATCGCGTACAACAGCTCCTTCTCCATCTTCATGGGGATCACACCGTTCGTGGCGACCCTGCTCGTCAGTACCTTCGACACCATCTACGCCGTGTGGGTCTATCTGGCGGCTGCCGCGGTCCTGGCCCTCGTCGTGGTGACCACCTTCATGACGGAGACGTACCGGAGCCAGCTGGGCGCGGACAAGTTCGCCCGATAGAAGAGACTGGACCTCCGCGCCCTCGCCGGGGCCGACGACTACATACGAATTCACATCTTCACCCCACTCAGAACGGAGCCATCATGCCCCTCGACCCCGTCGCCTACCTCCCCTACAAGGACCCGGACGACTTCATCCGTGAGGTCACCGACCGCATCTGGGTCGACCGCGACATCGACCACATCGTCGAGAACTACGAGCCCGACTCGATCGTCCACACGAGTCTCGGCACGGTCGTCGGCCGCGATGGCGTGATCGAGGGCACCACCATGCGGATCGGCAGCACCCCGGGCCACATCGGCCAGGCCGAGGACGTGGTGTGGGAGGCCCGTGGTGACGACGCGTTCCTCAGCTCGCATCTGGTCTTCTCCGCCGACGAGCACCTCGTCGACGGCCGCAACATCCGCATCCGCAAGCGCACGGTGGCCAACTGCCTCTACCGCCGCGGCCGCATGGTCGAGGAGTGGGTGGTCCGCGACGAACTGGCGGACTGTCTGCAGCGCGGACTCGATCCCGACGAGGCAGCTCGTGCCCTGCAGTTCCAGGGGTACAGCGGGTCCATGACCGAGGAGCCGCCCAAGGACGTGCTCCTGTCCGGCGTGAGCGGGCCGCGCCCCGACGAGTTCCGTCCCGAGTGCGAGATGGTGCTGGAGTTCATGGACGAGGTGTGGAGCCGGCGCCGGCTGCACAGGGTCAAGGACTTCATGGCCCGCGATCTCTTCCTGCACACCATCGGCGACCGCACCGTCATCCGGCCGGAGCGCTACCAGAGCGACCTTCTCTCCATGGTCGGCGCCTTCCCGGACGCCCGGTTCGCCGTACGGGACATCCAGACCAACCACTCCGAGCGGCACGCCGGCCTGCGCATCGCCGTCCTGTGGACCATGCACGGCACCTACCGGGGCACGACGACCTTCGGCCCCCTCACCGGCCAGCCGGTCACGATGCTCGGCGTGTCCCAGTTCCTGGTCCAGGAGGGCCGCATCGTCAAGGAGTTCCGCGTCTACGACGAGATCTCCCTGCGCGCGCAGATCAACGCGGTCCGGGGCGACGGCCCCGACGTGGAGGCCAACATCTACTGACCCTGAGCGTGTGAAAGCGGGGTGGGGGGGGGGGGGGGGGGGGGCGGCCCCCCCCCCCCCCCGCGCGCCCCCCGGGGGGGGTGTGTGGAGAAAGGCCGAGC